>JBILWX010000189.1:0-5432 GCA_044369655.1 Pirellulales bacterium | reverse complement strand
TGGCCCCGCATGGCAAAACTCCAGTCCTTGTTGCCATGGGTGTAGGTAGGAATTGATTTTTCCGGCTGCGGTCCATCGAGCACGGCAAGCCTCGCGATCGCCTCGCCCGCGGCAAGGTATTGCTCGATGAGCACGGCCGAGAGATTGAGCGCCTCGCCGACGTTCGTAAAACCCTCGAAGACGTCGTCGGGCGGAAACGCCGCCGACGGTGCGATACCGTCGAGGCCGAACACCTCGCGGACGGTCTGGTCATATTCGGCGTTGTTGAGCCGTCGCATCGGTCGCGGCTGCTGCAGCAGGGAAAACGCCTCGTAGAGCGAGAGCTGGTCCCGCAGCCACGACTCGGCCCCCGCGTATTCCTTCTCCGTCGGCCGGCGCTCCGCGTCCTCCGGCGGCATGTCACGGGCCACGATCCGCTCGAGCACGCTCCGCCAGCCGGCGATGTTTTTCTCGATCGTGGGCCCGCCCAGCAGGTCGTCGACGTCAAATCCTCCTTCGGCCTTCCCCTGCTCGTGACAGGCCCGGCAGTGCTCCCGGAACAGCGTCGGGCCCTCCGCCAAAGGCACGAGCTTCGGCCCGGATGCGGCCACCTCGCCCGCTCGGCTTTCACCGCCGCTCGCTCCCGCGGCCGGCTTCTGGGCGGGCCGATCCTCCGCAACGGCGGCGGCGAACTGGCGGGCCAGCCGCCGGTCGGCCTCGGAGAGGCGTTCGAGCGGCAGCGTGACGATCTGGCCGTTGTCCTTCCGCTCGAGCCGCACCGTGCCATCGACGAGTTCGACGAAGCGGAGTTCTCCGCGCGACGTCACGCCGTTGGAGGTCGACCAGCGGCGAAAGCCGGATCGCTCCGTGGATTCGTCCGAGCCCACTGCGAGGAGCTGCGTGCCGGGCAGAAGGGCCAGGATAAAGACAAGGAGCCGCAGCCTGGCTCGGAAGGCCGCCTTCAACCCGCTTTTCCCGACGATGAGCATGCAGACCACCTGCCTCCCATTGAGAATCTCCCGCTGACGGGTCGATTGGTACCCGATCGACTGAGCAGCGAAAACGGTGCCAGGCACCAATTTCCCCTATTCCGGGGAGTGTCGTTCGACCGTGGTGCGGCCGGTCACGGGGCGTGGCGGCGTCGCTCGAGCGCTCTGAGACGTGCCGGGGTGAGGCCCGTGTGGCGGCGGACGAACGTCGTCATATATTGCACCGACGGGAAGCCGCTGCGGGACGCGACCGTCTTGAGTGGCAGGTCGCAGCCGGTGATCAGCCGCCGGGTTGCCGTGAGCCGCAGGCGGATGTATTCCTCGTGGATCGTGCGGCCGACGGCCGCCTTGAACCGCGACTCGAGCCCGGTACGCGAGAGGCCGACGGCTGCGGCCAAGGCCTCGACGGCAGGCCGCATCCAGGGCGTGCGCCGCAGCGCATGCAGGGTTTCGACCACGGCCGGGTCGCTCGTCGCCAGCGTGTCGGTCGATGCCCGGGCCACGACGCCGATGGGTGGCACGACGATCCGCGGCGGGGCCGTCGGGACTCGCCGCGGCTTCCCGCCCCGTCTCTGACCGGCAGCCTCCGGCGCACCCTGCATGAGCCGGTCGAGCAGGGCCGCCGCCTCGTAGCCGATCCGACGCGCCGCCTGATCGATGCTCGACAGCGGCGGATCGGTGAGTTCGCAGATCATCTCGTCGTTGTCGACGCCGATCACCGCCACGTCGTGCGGCACCCGCAGTCCGAGCGTGCGGCAGGCTTCCAGCACATGCCGCGCACGCACGTCGTTGCAGGCCATCAGCCCCAGCGGCTTGGGAAGCTGGGCGAGCCAACGGGCGAGTTCGCCCTGCAGGTCTGCCCAGCGACGGGCGTTGCCATGCCGCCCCGTGAAGGCGTGGCAGGGCCGGCCGGCCTTCGCGCACGCCTCCGCAAACGCCGCCGCGCGTTCCTCCGACCAGCCGCTCGTCGTCGTCCGCGGATAGCCGCAGAAGGCGAGCGTCTCGAAGCCGCAGGCGAGCAGGTGCTCGGCGCCGAGCCGGCCGATGGCGGCGTTGTCTGTATAGATGTAGGGAATGCCCGACGCGGCATCGTGCCAGCCGTAGCCGCCACCGACGCCTACCACCGGAATGCCGAGGCCGCGAATCGCCCTGGCGACCCGGCGGTCGTCGAAGTTCGCGATGATGCCCTGCCCGTGCCAGCGGCCGAGGTCCGGCAGCTTCTGCAGCGGGTCCTCCTCGACGTAGAGGCTCCAGCGGGTCCGCTCCCGCGCGAACTGGGCCACGCCGGCGATGATCAGCCGGTCATACGGCCGTGCGGCATCGAGGATGACGGCGACGAGCGGAGCGGCTGGCATGGGCGAACCACTGGCAAATGGGCGCAGTCACGGACGAAGTCGCGGGAAGACCTCGTCAGGCGGAGAGCAGATGCTCGAGCACGAGTCGCTCGAGGGCCTCGTAGTCGCGGGCGGCGATGCACTGCTTGGCCGTCGCCTCGGGGAACGATCGCACCTTCTCGACCAGCCGCAGGAACACGGCCTTGCTCGTGGCGAGGTGGGCCGTCGCCGATTCGGCCTTCTGCGTCCGCTGCGCTTTCACGTCGAAGCCCACGAACGCGCCCGACGCGGCGTAGTCGGCCGACTCGAGCACGCGGACCTGATCGAAGGCGCCGCGGAGATTGGCCGCGCCGAAGACCTTGTCCTGATCGAACTTGAGCCCGTTCTGGTCGTTGAGATGCACGCTCCAGAGCTTCCCGGCGGCGAGCGCGAAGCCCATCTCGTCGGAGGGATCGAGGCCGGCGAGGATGGCGTGGGCCGACTCGATGAGCACGCCCACCCGGGCGGGATCCTGGGAGCGGGCGCCGAGCGCGAGGGCGTGGCCGATCGTCGGCACGAAGGCATGGTCGACCGGCTCGTTGGGCTTGGGCTCGATGGCGATCTTTGCCTTGGGGCTCGCGCCGAGGATCGCGTTGATGGCGTCGAGCATCTGCCGCGAGGCGTCGATCGGGTTCTTGCTCTCGCGGACGGCCGTACCCTCGCGGGCGGGCCACATCACGATCAGGTCGGTGCCCAGGGCCATCGCCACGTCCACCGCCCGCTTCGACCGCTCGATCGCCCACTTCCGCGCGGCGGGATCGTTGCTCGTGTAGCCGCCGTCGATGCCATGCGGGTGTTCCCAGAGCCGCGGCGCGACGAACTCAGGCGTGAGCCCCATGTCCGAAAGCTTCCGCCGCATCGCCTCGGCCTCGTGCACGATCTGGCTCGGCGAGAGGTTCTCGAGGTCGGGCACGGCGTCGTCGTCGTGGAACTGGATCCCCTCGAAGCCGAGGCCGACGGCCGCCTTGAGCACGTCGTCGAACGCCACCTGCGGCCGCACCGGCGGGCCAAACGGATCGGCGCCGCGGCTGATGTTCCAGGGGCCGATCGAGAAGCGGTACGAGGCAGCAGCCATGGGGGCGGTCTCCGACGGGAAGGATGGATGGTGTTCTGGACGGGGCGGACACGGCGTCCCGATGCGTCGAGAGATTACCGGCAGGGCATTATGTTCTTTCGTAAAAGTTTTACGTTATCTTCTCACTTCGGGCTACGTCCGACGGCCGGTCGGGTAGCATGACGGCTTGGAACGCTGACCAGGAGCCATCGACATGCCCGCGCACAAGCCTGAGAAATCGCTCGACCTGAAGCTCGCCCGGATCGTGGCCGATCCGACTTGCCAGGATTTTATTTTGGCCGACGCCAAGGATGCCGACATGGCCTTCGGCCTGGCTGCACCGGGGCTGGCCGCTGGCGGGAATCCGGCCACGGGCCCGTTCCGGTCGATCGGCGAGTATCGCGATATCATCCGCGAGATCGTCGGGCAGGGGCTGGTCGACATCATGCTGATGAGCGCGAGCACGAGCGAGGTGCTCGCGATCGAGGACGGGCTGTTCGTTTCGAGCCACGTCACGCCCGCCGTGCGGATGAACGACACGACCGATATCTGGCTGGCCGCCGGCACCGGCAGCTACGGCCGCCAGCCCGCCCTCCCCTTCTCCACCACCACGATTGCGCAGGCGCGGCACGGCCGGGTCGATGCGGCACACACGGATCACTCCCGCGGCGCGAATCTCGGCCTCTTCTCCCTCACGCTTAACGACGACGCCGTGCTCGACCGGGCGATGCTCACCGCCTATCGCGATTTCCGCATCGAAGCCGAGCGGGTCGGCTTCCGACATTTCCTGGAGGTGTTTTTCCCGAACGCCCTCGATCGCGTGCCGGGGAAGGCCGCCGGTGAGAAGCCCCGCGACATCGCGCGGTTCCTCGCCGACCATGTCGTGCGGGCGCTGGCGGGCGTGCCACGCAGCGGCCGGCCGATCTTCCTCAAGATTCCGTATCTGGGCCCCGAGGTCACCGAGCAACTTGCGGCGTACGACCGATCGGTCGTCGTCGGGATCCTCGGCGGCGGCGCGGGCACGACGCACGACGCGTTCGGTCTCGTGGAGGAGGCCAAGCGACACGGCGCCCGCGTCGCCCTGTTCGGCCGGAAGATCAACGCCGCCGAACACCAGCTTGCGTTCGTGAAGGTGCTCCGCGCGGTGGCCGACGGGCAGCTGGCCGCCGACGAGGGCGTGAAAGCCTATCACGGCGAACTGGCGAAACTCGGCATCCGGCCGCACCGGTCGCTCGCGGACGACCTCGTCCGCAAGCCGACGGTGTCCGCCTACGCGGGCTGATGGGCCAAGACATCGGTGGCCGCGGCGATCGTGGCCTCGATGTCGGCGTCGGTGTGCATGCTCGAAAAGAACAGGGCTTCGTACTGGCTGCACGGCAGGTAGATGCCACGGTCGATCATCCCCCAGAAGAAGGCGGCGTAGCGGTCGGTGTCGCTGCGTGACGCCGTCTGCCAGCCGGTTACCGGCACGGGCTCCGGGCCGCGCTGGAAGAACATCGTCATCATGCTCCCCACGCGGGCGATCCACACCGGCACGCCGGCCCGGGCCGCGGCGGCACGGAAGCCCTCCTCGAGCCGCGCCCCTCGGCGCTCGAGGTCTGCATAGGGGGAATGATCCCGCAGTTCCTCGATCGTGGCGGTGCCAGCCGCCACCGCCAGCGGATTGCCCGAGAGCGTGCCCGCCTGGAAGACCTTGCCCGCCGGCAGCACGTGGTCCATCACGTCGCCGCGGCCGCCGTAGGCGCCGAGCGGCAGGCCGCCTCCCACGATCTTGCCGAGCGTGGTGAGGTCGGGCGTGACCCCCAGGATGTGCTGCGCGCCGCCGAGCGACAGTCGGAAACCGGTCATGACCTCGTCGAAGACCAACAGCGCGCCGTGGGCCTGCGTCAGCCGGCGGGCAGCCTCCAGAAACTCGCGCGTCGGCACCACCAGCCCCATGTTGCCCACCACCGGTTCCATGAGCACGGCGGCGATCGCGTCGCCATGGGCACGAAATGCCGCCTCGAGCTGCTCGGGGGCGTTGTATTCGAGCACGAT
>JBILWX010000053.1:0-24219 GCA_044369655.1 Pirellulales bacterium | reverse complement strand
TCGTCTCGATGTTGTTTGCGAGGATGCTGATCATCGGATACACGCGGTCGGGCGTGGCATTGTTGAGATAGAGCACGAGGTGCGAGACATAGCTCGGCTTGGCGAGCGTGACGCTGAATGCCATCGGGTCGGGGGCGTTGGTCCAGATGTTGCCGACGTCGTCGATCCGGCCGTTGTGGAGAAACGCCGACTCTTGGGTGTAGATCATGGCGGTGGAGGTGATGCCCTGCGCGAAGGCGGAGACGCGATTGCGGCCCATCAGTCGTTGCCGCAGCGTCGTGGGAATCCGCTCGAACTGCACGCGGATGTCCTCGACGAACGTCGGCTCGATCGCGGCGAGCTCGGCGTTGGCGAGCAGGTTGGCCGATGGGAAGCGGATCGCCCGCAGGCTGGCCGCATCGATGCTGATCCTGCCGCCGACCGCCTCGAAGCCGACGTCGAGCGAGGTGGTGTCTTTCGCCGTCTTGATCGCCAGGCGGCCAAACGTCCACTCCCCGACGCGGCCGCGATACCGCGAGCCGGTGAAGGTCTCCTTCGAGCCGTGCAGCAGGGCCCCGGCGACGAGCCGGGCTTTGGTGTCTTCCACGCGATACCAGAATTCGAGCAGGTAGGTCGCCGCCGGAATCACCCGCGCCTGTGGCCGCTGCGTGACGAGCTGGGCTGGATTCAGCTGCAGTGCAGACGCACCTTCCTTGGCGGGCTTGCCGACCGCGACCGGGCCCTGCGGCGATTGCCAGCCCTCGGCCGATTCGAAGGAGCCGGCCTGCAACTGCTCCACGCCCATCCGCAGGATCGTGCGATAGTCGTCGGGGTTGTCGCGGCCCTCGAGGTAGAACTCCGCCGATGAATCGGGATCCCGGTCGTTGGCGGCGGCGACGAAGGCGGCGTAGTTCTCCCCCGTCAGCTCGTGGAGGTCGCGAAGCCGCGTCTGCCAGACCGCCTTGCCCGCGGCGTCGATCACGGCGACGGCGCCGTTATTTGCGCCGGCGGCGACTTCGTCGCCGAAGGGCCTAAGCCTCGAATGAAACGGCATCTGGAAATCCCAGACCGCTTTGCCGGTGGCCAGATCGATGCACCGCACGAGGCCGTCACGATCGCAGCGGTAGTAGCGGCTCTGGGTTTCATTCATCGCGTCGAGCGACGGCAGCCAGATATGGTCGCCGGCGAGCCGCCAGAGTCGCTTTCCGGCGGCGTCGAGCCGCTCCAGGCTGGTGGGCGATTTTGTTAGGCGGCTGCCGTCGGCGAGCTGCATTCCGGCGTCGGGCAGATAGGGGCCAAACGTGTCGTCTGCCCGCCATTCGGCCGCGAGGCCCTTGAAGAGCACGCGGGGACGGGGCGAGTTTTTCGGCCAATCCACGCTCCAGGTCTTGGGGCCATACCCGCTGCCGCGATCCGCGCGATTGATCGAGAGCGCCTTGCCGGTTTTTGCGTCGAGAATCCGCGGGGCATGCGCCCAGAGATTGGTCGGGACTCCGCCCCTCATGGGATCGGGCGTCGACCCGACGACCAACTCCTCGCTGTAGACCAGCCGCGTGCCATCGGGGCTCAATGCAAACGTGCCGACGTGCAGATTGTCGCCGAACTTCGCGGCGTCGCTTCCCTGATCCGCCTCCTGCGGATAGGCCGCGATCGCCTCCGCCCGGTCGAGAAACCACATCTTGTTGCCGTCGAAATCGACGGCCAACAATCCGGTCAGCCCGCGGATCAGGATCTGCCGCAGCGGCTCGTTGACTTCGATCTGCAGCACCGTGTCCTGGGCGCCATCGAGATTGGGCAGAAAGTATGAATCATGAAACAACGGCCGCTCGGTCGCGGCGAACCGCTTCACAACCGAGCCATCCCGGCCATCGAGCAGGAAGCAATAAAACCCGCGGGCCGTGGCGGCGGCGATGCGGTTGCCGCCGTCGATCCAGCGGGCAAAGTAGACGTGGTGCTCCGGCAGGAACTGCTTCCAGAGGAGCGCGCCCTCCCGAGAGAAGCAGAAGAGATTGTCGCCATAGCCCATCGTGCCCACGAGCACCCGGCCGCTCGCGGGATCAACGTCGACGGCCCGCACCCAGTCTTCGCCGGCGAGCGCGTCGCGGAGCGTGGCGGGGGCGGGCGGCCGGGGTGAGGCCGGGGCGAGGCCGCCGGCGGCGAACGTCGCGCGGGCCAGATCCCGCGGCCGGGCCTGCGGCGCGGCATTCGATCCGCCGACGTCGGTCAGCGCCAGAATCCCCGCAGCCAGGCCGGCATCGTCGTTGGCGAGGATCGAGATCGTGTCGAACCGGTTCGAGAAGCCATGGCGGGTCCAGTTGATCACGGCCCGGCCAGCCGCCGGAAAATGTTCCGAGACGACCTCCGGGAAGACGTCGCGGCGGGCGAGCGCCTCGAGCAACCGGTTTTCATACCGCTTGCCGAGCAGGATCAGCGGCGCATCGACGAAGAGGCCGGGGTCGACCACGTTCCCGCGCCAGAGCCGCCCGCCGTCGACAACCGGGATCTTGCCCCATTCGTTGATCACGCGGATCACCTCCGCCACCGGCGCGATCTTCGCCGGCCGCCCCTTGGCCGCGAGCGCCGCGACGAGTTTCTCCGCGTGCGGTCGCACCCATGGCTGCTCGGCGTCGACGGCGATGACGATCGCGGGCGCGCCGGCCGCCGGCTTCTCGCCGACGAACCGGCCCACCATCTGCGGCTCGTTGATCCACACCTGCCGATCGTCGAGTCGGCCGGTCGGCGCCGGCTGCGCGACCGCGGCGACCGCGACGGCGGCCTCGGCCACCCGGCCGCTGATGAGTTCGCGGACGCGGAGCGTCCAGTTGCCGGCCGCGGCGTTCACGGGCACCCGCCAGGCCGATTCATAGAGCGGGCGGGACGCGCGGTAGACGTGCAGCTGCTCGCGGCCCTCGGGATCGGTGATCGTGACCTCGATCGGGAAGATCGCGTCGATCGGCTTGCCATCGGCGCCGGCCACGGCTGCGCGGAAGCTCAGGTCGGAGCCGGCCGTGAGCCTGGCATCGGCGGCGAGCGACACGCTGTCGATCGCCGCCGGCAGGAACGCGTAGATCTTGCCCGGGAGGTGACGCATGTCGGCCGCGAGCGCCATCCAGTCGCCCTCCTTCTTAACCGTCACCGGCTTCATGTCGAGCACGTCGTAGACGTGGCCGGGCCGGGCCGGGAAGCGGAGTGAGGCGATGTCGGGGGCGGAAAAATACGTCAGGTGCGATCCGGTGAATCCCGTCGGTGAAAAGTTCGGCATCACGAGGTATTCACCCTTGCCCCCCTTCAGCCAGTCCGGCCCCATGACCCGGTCATGGATCGCCGCTGGCGGGATCTTCTTCGCGAGGAACTCGCGGATGACCTTCGTCATCTTTTCGGAGCGGTTCCAGACGTCGCGGGTCTCGTAATCGACGTACCGCGGAAACGCCCCCCCGAGCTTGTCGTCGAAGTCGTCGAGATCGGAGTTCAGCCGCGCGACGCCCTCGATCGGCAGCTTGCTTCCCCGCTCGACGACCACCGTCTTGCCGGCCGCGACCAGTTTCCTGAGCGCGTCGAGGATCGCCGGCGAGGCCTCCTCCTCGTAGGAGTAGCCCGGCGCGAAGACGACGTCGTAGGCCGCTCCCTTCCCCGCGGCGAGCTGGGCGTCGTAGAGGAAGTCGGCCGGAAACCCGGCCCGCAGGCAGGCGACCCAGATGCCTTCCGCCGTGACGTTGAGGTCGTTCGGCTTGACCGGCTTGAGGTAGGCCGACTCCCGCGAGTAAAGCACCGCCACTCGGCGGTACCCGCGGTCGAGGCCGAGCAGGAAGTCGCCATACGGTGTCGTCAGCGCCGCGACGTTGCGGGTGGCGTCGCGCATGTCGTCGGGCGAGGGATTGGCCGGATTGCTGTCGAACTGGAAATAGCTGAAGCCCTGGATGCCCTGCGAGAGGCCGAAGATCGCCTGCCGCATCGTCATCGACGAGTAGATGCCGCTGGCGAGGCCGTAGATCTGCGTCCAGACCGGGATGTCGTCCCGTACCTTGAGAATGTCGGCCATGATCGGCGCGAACACGGGCTTGTCGCCCAAACCGCCGTCCTTGTACATCACGGGCGCGGCCACATCGAGCGCGGCGAATACATCGCTCCGATTCCCGACGTGGCCGCCGGGCATCCCCATGCCACCGCAGAGCGTCCACGTCAGTGAGTCGGGGGCGATCTCCTTCACGGCAGCGTTCATCCGCCGCGAGAAGAGATCCCAGTCGCTGTCCCAGTGCGCGGGCCAGGTGCGGAATTTCGCGAGATCCTCGACCTTCCGCTGGCCGGCGGGCCGGCCCGCGAACCGGTCCAGGGCCTTCGTCGCGTCGGCGCTCGTCAGGCCGGGGTAGCGGTCGCGATACCGCATCTCCTGCGCCTTGAAAAATCCCACGATGACGGAGGGCGGGGCGCTGTTGTCGGCCGACTCGCCGACCTCGTCGTAGAGGCAGACGCCCTTGAAGGCGGGGCTGAACGTCATCGAGGCCGTTTCCAGGCCGATGTAGCGTTCGCAGGCGTCGATGATCAGCGGATCCCGCGGGAGCGCGCAGTCGTTGTAGGTGAAGATGTTCTCGTAGAACTGCAGGTTGCGGCGGACGGCGGCATCGAGGAAGCGATCGCGTCCGCTGGGCTGGTAGTAGCTCTCCACCGGCCCGAGTTCCGGCCGCTCCCGCACCAGTTGCTCGAGCGGCTGGCCGTGCCGGTGGATGCGGGACATGTCGTAGTTCATCCCCATGAAGGCGTTGTAGCCCCGGGCGACGATCTCGGAGACGAGCGCATCGGCCCCTTCCTCCTGCGTGATGACACCGGCGTAGGCGTGCGTCGACCTTTTCGCCCCGATGGTGTTGTATTTGCCGTTGAGCAGGTTCGTGAAATGCGTCCGCGGCTCCGGCTCGACGATGTCGACGACGAAGGGCCGCGCGGCGCGGGAGCCGACCCGCGCCTCGACGCGATACCGGCCCGCCGCGAGCGAAAGCGACTGCGGGCCGTCGATCCGCACGACCGACGTGTGCCGTTTCTCGACCGCCGGCAGCTTCTCGCGGACGACCGGCAGCCGCCGGTTCTGCTCGTCCAGAAAATCGATCTCGAGCGGCTCGCCCGCCGCAAGTGGCTGCGTGGCCACCGCGGCCAGGCCGATCCAGAACGACTCGCCGCGGAAGAAGGCCGTGCGGCCCCGCTGGGTAAAGAGGCCGATGCCCACGGGCTCGGGCCGGCTGATCGAGATCCACTGGTCGGCGGAAATCGTCCGGCCCGAGGCAGTCGTAAGTCCCAGCCGCAGCCGGTAGGCGCCGTTTGCAAGCTCGGGAATGGAGAGCGCGACGACGCGATCAGTGGCCGGCTGATCCGCGGCGGGGGCGACCTCGAGATCCTGCCAGGTGTCGGAGCCGTAGGGCTGCAGTCTCGCGAAGACGGCCGCGGCCGCGAGCGGGTTTTCCGCCGCCATTTTCTCAGCCTCGTCGACGAGCGCCTCCACCGCGGCCTGGGCTTCTTTCCCCTTGGCCTCGGCCGCCGCGACGGCGGCCTTCTCCCGCGCGACGCCGGCCTTTGCATCCGCATCGTCAGGGGCGGCCTGGAGCTTCTTTTCGGCGGCTGCGAGGGCCGACTTGGCTGCCTGCAGATCGCGGCTCGCGGCCTCGACGGCCGGCCGGGCGCGATCGGCCGTGGCGCTGGCGGCGCTCGCCGGCGTGGAATCGATGCCGCGGACCCGCGCGGCGAGCTTTCCGCCCGGCTCGGCATGCCGCGAGGCCAGCTCCGCCGCGATCAGTTGCTGCGAGCCGAGCCCCGGATCGAGCACGGCCACCCGGAAGGCCTTGAACGGAAATCCGGCGGGCGTCACCTCCAAAGCCGGCCCGGGCTTGGCGACGAGCAGCTCGAACGGCTTCTGTCGCGGGTAAAGCGTGAGCTGCCGGGTCTCGCCATCCATGTCGTACCGCCAGTCGACTTTCGCCACGCCTTGCACGACGAGATTCGCGTTGATGGTCTTCGGATTCCCGATCACGGAATACTCGAAGACCGGCACGTCGATGGCATACCCCTTCACCTCGAGCCCGGGAATCTTCTCCGCGGGCTTCACGCCGCCGGCATCGAGGTGAAACCGCAGCCCCAGCGGATGCACGAGGTAGCCCTCGCCGGCGGTGTTGGCCGGCAGCCAGAGCGTGAGCGGACAAAACTGCAGCTTCTCCCCGTCCTTGCTCTCTGCCGCGAGCAGTTCGCGCGGCCTCTCCGCCTCGGCGTCGGCCGCGTCGCGGATCGTGAGGTTTGGCAGCGGTGCCGTCCGCATCGTCACCGGAACCTCTTCCGCCGGATTGCCGACGTAGGCGCCGAGCGTGACGGGATAGCACTTGATCCGCACGACGTCGCCGGTGATCTGGAGCTCGGGGCTCTTCGTCGTGATGGCGCCGTCCTTGCCCACCGTGAAGACGTGATTGCCGGGCCAGATCGTGTGGTCGCCCGGCTTGAGGTCGGCCTTCGCCACGGGCAGGCGGTCGATGTACTTCCCCTCGTAATACCGCTCGAACACCTGCTTGCCGTCGAGCAGCACGTTCCGCGCCCAGCCGGTGTAGTCGACGCCGATCTGCTTCATCTCCACGCCGTTTGGGGTGGAGATCGGATTGACGATCGGCCGCTCCTTCTCGAGCGCGTCGACCGTCTTGCCCAGATCGTCGAACGGCACGAGCTGCAATTCCACCGCGGCAGCGGACTGTGACAGCGCCGCGACGAGCAAGCCGCAGATACCGACGCCGACGCGGGCTCGCCTTGATCCGGAATGACTCGTTGAGTACTTCATGTCAATGCGTGTAGATAAAGAGGAGAACGTTGGTGGCCCACTGGTACATGACTTCGCGCTGGCGGTTGTCGCCGCCGTGGCCGATCCCTTCGCCGATCGGATTGGAGGCGCTCGGCGGCGAGCTGATTTCCCAGCCGCAGCCGTCATCGTTGGGACTGAAGAGGACAGCCGGCCGGTTGGCGAGCGTGAAGTACTGCCAGACCTTGTTCTCGAAATCCACCTCGCCTGGCCAGGGCGTGGCGTAGATCATCTTGAAGGCGTCGGCGATCACGGGATCGTCCTTCAATACCAGCTTCGGCTCACTGCCGGGGATCATCTTGCCGACCTCCGGCCGCACGCTCTCCGAGAACGGGCTGCCGCGGAGGTAGCAGTCGTCGAGAAACAGCGTGCCGCCGCGCTCGAGCCAACGCTTCATGTTCTCCGTCTCCTTCTCGTTGAATCCCCAGCGGGTGTGCGACGTCAGGTAGATCACCGTGTGCTCAAAGAGTTCGTCGGTGCCGACGTCGAGCCCCGGCTTGCCGTCGTAGATCGGCAGATCGGTCCGCTTGTTGACCTGATACAGCATGTAGGGCAGGGCCGTCGGGTCGGTGTTCCAATCCACGCCGGGCATCGCCGGCTTGATGCCGCGCACGCAGATCTTGTTGCGCTTGTCCTGGTCCTCGGCGGCACCGCGGGCCACGGCCTCGTCCGCGCTGACCTCCGTGCTGTTCAAGCGGCTCGCCCGCTCCGCCCAACTCTGGGCGTGGGCAAGCGACGGCAACAGCAGCAACACGACGATCGGGAGGGGTCTCATAGGGATTCTCCGCTCAGGAGGTTGAAGTAGTCTGCCATCGCGTCGTCGCCGCCGCCGGGGGTCGTCTCGGAGCCGGCGCCGACCTTCAGCGGCTGCTTGTCGACCGCCTGCTTCATCTCGGTCCGCACCGTCTTCGGGGCCTCGAGCAGGAGGTCGGTGTTGCGCTTCACCTTTTGCAGCCCGCCGAGCAGCGCCGCGCCGCCGAAGCCGAACTGCTGTTCCACGAAGCCGGCGAGATCGGGGCGGACGACCACGATCTCCACCGGCGGCGAACGCCCGGCACCGGGGCCGGTCTCGGTGTTGTTGTCCTTGGCGACGAGCGTGATCGTGATGCGGTCGCCGGGTGCCAGCGGTGGATCGAGCGATTTGAACATGTCGGCAAAGCGGCCCTTGACGAGATCGCGGGCGGGCTCGATGCGGCGTGGCACGCCGCCTTGCCGGGGCGACCGACCGAGCAGCGGATCGACCGTGTCGATCGTGTATTCGAGGTTCACCTCGGCCACCGCGAAATCATCCTCGGCGGTCCAGTTGAGCAGGAAGGCGGAGGCGGCGTCTTCGAAGAGGGCGAGCCGGCGATTCTTGATGGCGAGCTTGATCGTCGGCGGCTGATCCTGAACCACGGCCAGGTCGAACGCCACGGGCTCGGCCATCTCGAAGCCCGGCCCCAGCGCCCCGGTGAGATGGATCGTCGCCCGGTCGGGATTCGAGAGCGTGAAGCCGAAATGGGCGAAGCGGCCGCTGATCGAGAGCACCTGCTTGGAGCCGTCGGCCCACTGCACGTAGCAGAGTTCCGGATGCAGGTCCGTGGTCGCCCCGAAACTCACGAGCACGGTCGTTCCCGCGAGGCCGGCGACCTTCGGCAGCCGGCCGGTGAGCGTGCGGGCGGGCTGGCCGGTGTAGGAAGGGGGCGAGAGCTCGAAATTGATCGCGTTGATCTCGGGCAGGTCGTCCACGAGCACGCGGTGCGGCTTGCTCCGCCGGCCGCCGTATTCGAACTCGTAGCTGAAGGATTCGACGGCCGGATCGACCGTGAACGCCGCCGCGCCGTTCTCCAGGGTGAGCGGCGTCGCCTCGGCATTCTTTGCCTCGCGATCCGTGCTCCCCTCGAGGTCCGTGCGATGCAGCACGATCTCGCGCCGCCGCGCGCCGACGGCCTCCACGGCCAGTTCCACCGGCCGGCCGCGCACGATGGCCACATCCCCCGGCCGCACCCGCAGTTCGACCGGGAAGAGCGTGTCGAGCACCGCCGCGTAGGCGTCGCGCAGCCGCGACACGCGATCCTGGATGGCCCCGCCGGCGAAGACCACGAGCATCGCGATCGCCGCGATCACGGCGGCCGCAGGGAGCAGCAGCCGCCTCGTCTTGCGGAGATCGAGAAGCGATCGCGGATCGAGGTCCGCGAGCCGGGCCGCCGTGCGGTCGAGCAGCAGCGAGACGAACTCCGGCGAATACCCGAGGGGGCGGCCGGCCGCCCGGGCCACCTCCTCGCCGAGCTGCAGGCTCCCGATGATCTGGTTGTCGAGCCCGCCGCCGACCGACTGGTGGCGCGACGGGTCGAGCGACCGGTGGAGCGATTCGATGACGACCGCCTCCCGCTCCAGCTTCACGCGGCGAAACAGCGGCGGCACTCCACAGACGATCGCGGCGACGATTCCGCCGATGGCCGCGACGGCGAAGAGGATCACGAGCGGCCACGGCGGCAACCGGAACGCCCAATCGAGCAGGAACCAGACGAGCAGGCTGCCGGGCAGCGCGAGCACCGCGAGGGCCAGGCCGTGCAGCACCGACCACTGCCAGCGGAAACCGCCGAACCGGCGGACGAGGCGGCGGAGCGATTCGAGTTGGGGGCTGCGGTCGGGCATCAGACCATTCCCCTCCGTTTCCGAATCCAGCAGTCGAGGCAGACAAGGCCGATCAGCAACGCCATCGTGAGCGGCAAGTTCCAGAAGGCGACGACCTGCTTCTCCGCGGTGCGGGTCGGAGTGAGATCGATCGCGTCCACGACCGCCGCGGCGTCACCGGCGCTCAACGCCTTGCCCCCCGTGGCCGCGGCGAACTCGGCCATGGCTGCGGGATTCGCCCGCGGCTCGTCGAGCTCCTCGAGGCCGTTGCCGGCGAGGATCGTCTCCGTGGCGGTCTTGTCCTTGTGCGTCACATCCACCTTCCACGCCCCGGCCTCGTCGAGCGCGACCTCGTATTCGTAGAGCCCCGGCGTGTCGCGTCCGTCACGGGGAAGATACTGCGTGACCCTGCCGCCGGGGCTCGTCACCTTCACCTCCACCGGGGCGCTTCGGACCGGCTGATACACGCTGTCGAGCAGTCGGGTGGAGAGCCTGATCGTCTTGCCGACCTCGGCCGCCGCCTGCTGCCGCCCGATCTGCGGCCGATCGGGCCCGAGCCGCGGGTCCGGGGCGATCGCGCGGACGACGTTGCCCCAGAACTTGCGGAAGTAGTCCTCGCCGTCGGCCGGCCGCATCATCTCCCACCGCCACGTCGTGTCGGCCGAGAGCCCGAGCACCTGCCCGCGGCCCACGTTCTGCACCGCGATGACGGGCATCGGTCCCTCAGGAAGCTCCCGAACCGCCAGCAGCGTCGCGCTCGGCTTCACGCCGCCGACGCGGTTGTTGCCGTCGAGCGAAGGCAGGTCGAACCAGGCGTCTCGATTCGCGGCCTGATCCCCTTCGAGCCGCATGATGGGATGGCCGAGCCCCGCCACGGTCGGGGTGATGCGAAACGGCTTGTCGACCTGCGGCTCCCTGGTGGGTTCGATCTGAAACGGGGCGAGCCGGGCGAGCGTGGATTCCTGATACTGGCCGGCGGCGTAGACGCTGCGGCCGCCGAGCATGACGAGCCCGCCGCCGCGGCGGCTGACGAAGTCGGCGAGCCACTGCATCTTCGTCTCGGCCGTGTCGCCCCCTTCCCGGAAGTACGACCGCGGAATGTCGCCCAGAATGATGACGTCGTACTTGCACAGATCGGCCTCGTCGCTCGGCAGGCCGTCGCCGGCGTTCTTGTGGTACATCGTGCCCTGGGCATACCAGCCCCCCTTCGGCATCATCGTGAGCAGCGCCGCCTCGACCACCGGATCCCGGGCGATCCAGGTCCCGAGGATCTTCCGCTCGTCCCGCGGAATGTCGAGGTAGAGCACGCGGATCTTCGCGTCGAGCACGCTCACGCGATGCTCGGCCACCTGGAGGCTTTCGCTGACGGCGTCACGGACGCCGTCGACCATCACCCGATAGACCTTCTCGCCAGCCTTGTCGGGCTTGACGACGAACGGGACGTCGACCGGTTCGTCGCCAAGCGTCACGTTTTCCCGCACGGCGATCGGATCGGGCTTGCCTTCCTCGACGAGCCGCACGGTGACCTTCTGCTCGCCGAGCTGGTTGGCCGTGATCGTGGCGGCGATCCGCAGATCGTCGCCGAGCCGCACGTACGGGGCGCCGGAGTTGATCTGCACCCGCGCGAGCTTCGGCGCGGTCTCGGATCCGAAGACCACCGGATAGACCGGCAGCGGCCGGGCGGCGAGCACCGGGGCGAGCAACTGGCCGCGGTCGCCGGCGGTGTCGTTGCCGTCGGTCAGGGTGACGATGGCGCGAAGGCTGTCTTCGGTGCGGGCGGTCTCAGCGATCGCCTCGATGAGCCGGGTCGGACGGTCGGGCTTCGCCGCGGGATCGGCCGGCCGCAACTGCCAGTCGAAGTCGTGGCTGACGACTTGGGCCCGCGAGCCGACGGCCCGCGTCAATTGATCTGCAAACCTCCTGGCGGCGGCGAGCCGTGATTCGCCGGCGACGTCCTGGAGGCCCATGCTCGCGGACGTGTCGGTCAGCACCGCGATGGTGGGCCGCGGGCTGCGTTCGACAGTGAGGCGGGCCTCGAGTTGACAGAGCAGAAGCAGGATGACCGCGAGCCCGGCGAGCCGCACGAGCGCGAGCAGGAGCCGCGTGGGCCACGTGGCGACCGTCTGCGGCAGAAAATTGAACGCCGCGACGATCAGGCCGACCGCGGCCACCAGCGCGATCGCCCAGATCGGCAAGGGCGCGGCGGCCCGCCACGCCCAGTCGCTCACGCCTGTGATGGAGCCGGCTTCGTCGAGGCCCAGGAGCCAGTAGATCGGCGTCATGCGTTGGCCTCGCGTGCGCGGATTCTTTCCCGACGGGCATTCAGGAGGTAGCCGGTGATGGCCTCGAGTACGAAGGCGGCGAGGAGCAGCCAGACAAGGAGCCCGCGGAATTCGCGGCCGGTGGCCGCCAGGCTTGCCGTCTGCCCGGGTTCGATGATCCGCGCCGGGCCGCCGAGCCACTCCGCGAGCTTGTCGGCGTCGGCCCGCGCCATATCGCTCTCGCCGGGATCCTGGTGCACGGCGATGTTGCGTGTGTAGCCGCCCGCGGCACCCGCCGGGCGGGGCTTGTGCAGCTGATAGTTGCCCGCCGGCAAGGGGGGGATCAGGACGGTCTGCCGCTCCGTCACGGGCAGCCGCAGCGGATTGCCCTCCGGGCGGGAGAGCTCCAGCTCCGTCGCGAAAGCGAAGCCGGGCTCCGACACGTCGAGCGCCGCGGGCTTCTGCGCCACGATCCTGTCGGGGGGGAGCACCCGCAGCCGGCCGGTGAGGTAGTCGACCAGCCGCCACATGAGCGCGGGGAAGACCCGCGTGCGGCCAAGCGTGCCGCGATTCAGCTCGCAGCCGAAGGCGAGCATCATCACCCGCCCGCGGCCGAGCGGCATGTCGACGGCGAGCGGCCTGCCGTCCGGCGCGGCAAGCACGACCGTGGCCGCCTCGTTGACCGCGGAGAGCTCGCGGATCTTCGTGAACTGGATGGCGGAGAGATCACCCTGCAGCGGATCCCGGTAGGGAGCCAGCCAGGGATGGGCCGACCGCGGCGCCGCGAGGGCCAGGGCGGGAGAAAGGTCCTGGTCGTTGCCGAGCTGGGCGGGGGCGAGGCCCGGATTTCGCGGGTCGGCGGAGAAGAAATTTCTGTTGAACTGCAGGGCGCTCGCGCCGCCGGAGCAGACGATGAGGAGCGAACGCCCGTCGCGAACGAACGTGCGCAGATCCTCCGCCGCCTTGCCGGGCAGGCTGGAGACGTCGTAGAGCACGATCAGTTCGAACTTGCTGAGCGTCTGGCTGGCGATCGCGTCGGCCGCGACCACGGTGGTGTCGATGCCGGTGCCGTTCGAGCGGCCCATCTCGCGGCCTGGGTTGAGGACGTACCGCAGGATCGTGCCGCCGTCGACCGTGGGGCCCTCCGGCTCCTCGGCCTCCGTCGCCCCCTGGCCGAGGGTGGCCAGCGCCTGCTCCTGCGTGGCCGCCTGGCTCGCGCCATTGACGACGAGCACGCGGCGGCTCTCCGCGACGTTCAAGGGCACGCTCGTCTGGTCGTCGGCCGCGAGCGAATCGGGCTCCTTGATCCGCACGTCGGCGATGGTCCGCACGGCGCGGTTCACCTGCATCGTGAGATCGACGACCGCTTCGGCTCCGGGCTCGAGCGTGACCTCGGTCACGGCCGGATCGGGCTTGCCGCCGACGACGAGCTGGAGATTCGCCTTCTTATCCTCCCTGCCGTTGTTCTTGACCGTCGCGATCAGGTGCGCATCGTCGCCGACCTTGACGGCGCCTCCCCGGACGTGGGCCGCGGTGACGGCCAGGTTCTCCGCGGCATCCCCCGCCACGTCCACGAAGACCAGCTCCAGCTTGTCGCCCAGGCTCGACCGGGCGCGGAGCAGCTTCTCGAGATCCTTCTTGTTGCGGGTGGTGAACGCCGTCGTGCGGAGGTCGGAGAGCACGACGATCTGCGACTTCACCTCCCGGCGGCCCTGCACGAGGCTCGCCGCGGTGACGATGGCATGGACGAGCCCCTCGCCCGATCCGTCGGACGCGCGAAGCTTGCCCGGCCCCTCGTCGGGAACGCTCGCCAGGGCGGCCTCGTTGCCGGTCTCGAGCGTCGCCAACACATTCGTCGTCTCGCCGGCGACGACGACGGCCGACCGGCTCGGCGGCCGGATCTCGCCGAGCAGCTGACGGGCCTCGCGGATGGCGAGATCGATGATCGGGATCCGGGCCGATCCTTCCGCATTGAGCACGGTCTGGTTCATGCTCGCCGAGGCGTCGAGCACGACGACCAGATTCCGAGGGGCCGGCGCGGAATCGGCCGGGGAAAAGAGGCGGGCCATCGCCAGCACCAAGAGCGAGAGCACCGCCAGCCGCAACAGAAGCTGCAACGGATCGATCAGCTTCATCGCGAACTGGTTCGTCCGCTGGTCCTTGGTCAACAGCCTCAGCGTAGGGAAGTCGCGGATCGGAAACTTGTGCTTCGCGATGAGATGCAGGGCGATCGGGACGCTCATCCCGAGCAGGCCGGCGAGCATGGCTGGAAAGAGGAACGTCATGGTGGGAGGGCCGTGGGCGGGGGAATCAGCGGGACCGCTGCCGGCGGAAGAGGAGATAGTCGCGGAGCACGGTCTCGAGCGGCTCGGAGGTGTCGATGAACCGGTAGTCGGCGCCCGCCGAGGCGCAGCCCGACTTGATCGCCTCGCGGAAGTTTTCGACGCGGTCGAGATACGTCTTGCGGATTCGCAGCGGATCGGTCATGAGCTGGCCGGTCGTTTCCAGGTCGCGGAAGTTCGTCAGGGACGTGAAGGGAAACGTGACCTCATCGGCGTCGAGCAAGTGGAAGACGACGACCTCGTGACGCCGGGCCACCAGATGGCGGATGCCGGCGATGGCCGACTCGACGGCGCTGTGGCAGTCGCTGATCAGCACGATCACGCCGCGGCGGCTGAGCCGCTGGCCGATCAATTTGAGCGTCGGTCCGAGATCGCTCTCCCCCGTGCAGGAGAGGTTTTCGAGCTTCGACAGGATCGTGAACAGATGCCGCTTGCCCTGCTTGGGAGGCAGAAAATCCCGCATGTCGGTGTCGAACGTGACGAGCCCTGGGGAATCCTGCTGGTGCGTGGCGAGGTGACTCAGGGCCGCGGCGAGATACGAACCGTACTCCAGCTTTGAGAGCCGGTTCTTGTCCTGCGGGACGTAGCCCATGCTGCCACTCGTGTCGAGGAGGCAGACGACGTTCATGTTCGATTCCATCTCGAACCGTTTCACGTAATACCGCTCCGTGCGGGCGAGCATCTTCCAGTCGATCGTTCGCAATTCGTCGCCGCGGGTGTACTCACGGTGGTCGACGAACTCCACGCTGTACCCGTAATCCGGGGAGCGGTGGCGGGAGGCGTACATTCCCTCGACGAGGAGCCGCGCCTTCAGTTCGATCCCCGTGATCGATCGCAGCAGGTTCGCGTCCAGAAATCGAACGGGGGGGGGAGCAGGCATGCGGGGGAACCTGTTGGGGCTCGTAAAAGTCGGGGCTCGTGACAATCCCTGGACTCGCGACAGTCCCTGGTCTGGTAAAAGTTAGCCGCAGTGGCCACGATTCCGCTGCCAGGTGCCGGGCCGGCACGTTTCTCGAGCCCGAATGCCGAAATTCCCTGGGGCTTTCCCGCCGCCAGCCCTTTTTCGCGGAATCCCGGGCCGCCGGGCTAATCTCAGGTGCGGGCCGGCGTTCGCCGCTTAGGGCCCGGCCCCGTCCGCCGCCCCCTGCGTGCCCCGACTGCCATGCCTGCCTCCGACGACTTCGTCGCCCTGCTCACCAAGTCTCAGTGGAAGCTGCACACCTATATCTATTCGCTGGTGTGGAATCCGGCCGACGCCGACGACATCCTCCAGGAGACGAACCTCGTCCTCTTAAAGAAGGCGGCGGAGTTCGACGCCACCCGCGACTTCCTGCCGTGGGCGCTGACGATCGCGAGATTTCAGACGCTCGCGGGCCTCAAGCGACGGCAACGGCTGCGGTTCGTGTTCGACGATGAGCTCGCAAAGGCTCTCGCCGACGACGCCGCCCGGGAAGATCCGGTCTTCGAAGCCCGCCGTCTGGCTCTGGCTACCTGCCTGCAGAAGCTTCCACCCGACCACCGTGATCTGCTGATCCGCCGCTATGAGCCGAAGGCGGTGGTCGGCGAGATGGCGGCCACACTCGGCCTGAGCCTGAAGGTGCTCTCCGATCGCCTTCGCCGCATCCGGGAGAAATTGCTCGACTGCATCACCCGCACGCTCGCGGAGGAGTCTCTGCCATGACCTCGCGACCGGCTTCCGATGCGGGCAGTTTTGGGCCGCAGGAGCGGACCGAACTTCTCGCGCTGCTCAACACGCTCGCCGACGGCACCCTGTCCGAGGCCGAGAAGCGGCGGCTGAGCGAGCTCCTCGAACGCGGCGAGCCCGCCCGGCGAATGTTTCGTGAGTTTGCGGCGCTGCATGCCGGTCTCCACTGGGACTACGCGATGCTGTTGGCTCCCGGGCGGCGGCGCAGTGAACCGAACGACAACGGGGGCGGCCGGTGGCCCCGCATCCGCCGCGCGGCGGTGCTGCTCGCGGCGGCCGTCGTGGCGGGAACCGCGACCGTGGCAGCCTGGCTGTTGGTCGTGGCACCGCCGGGTCCCGTTCGGCCGATGCCGGGCGACCGCCCCCTCGCCACCGTCACGCAGGTGCGGTTCCTGCTGCCTGTGGAGGGCGAGCGTCCACTCTTGATCGGGCAAGCTCTCGAAGCGGGCCACATCGCGATCGGCGGCGGCGCGGTGGAACTGACCTTGCGCAACGGCGTCGTCATCGTGTTCGAGGGGCCGGGCGAACTCGATCTCGCCGACGACCTGCGGGCGACCCTCTACGACGGCAACGTCGTCGTGCGGATGCCGACGGGCATGAACGGCTTCGTCGTGCGGACGCCCACGACAGACGTGCTCGATCTGGGTACCGAGTTCGCGGTCGGCATCGGGGCCGACAACAACACCGACGTGCAGGTCTATGACGGTGCCGTGGTCACCTCGGCCAGTCGGCGGCAGGGTGCCATGCGGCCACCGAAGCGGCTCGAGGCCGGCGAGGCGGCGCGATTCCTGAGCGAGCCGCAGGTCGCGGCGGTGCCGATGGCATTCCGGCCCGAACGTTTCATCCGCACACTGCCGGCCGACGTCGGCATCCCGATCGGCGGAAATGGCACGCCGACCGACGCTGTCATGCGGCACTACGGCCCGGCACGGCAAGCCGCCATCGCCGTGCACCGTGCGCCGGCCGGCATGGTGATCGACGGCCGGCTCGACGAGTGGGCCGATGGGCCCGGCTTCAAGGGCACCCGTGACGGCACGGCGTCTTGCGCGGAGTGGGCCGACGGGCGAATGATGTACGACGAGCAGCAACTCTACATTGCGGCGCGTGTCGGTGATCCCCTGCCGCTGCGGAGCGTCATCGATCCGGCAGTCGATGCATTCTGGGGCTGGCGGGGCGGTGCCGTTCAGGTGAGACTTTCGACCGACAGGACAATGGGCTGGCCGGCCCGTGGAAATGGTCCGAGCTACTACGGTCAGCGGCGCATGGAGCCGACGACCGACCAGGAGGCTTTGGCGGGGAACCCGCGGCTCGCCCACCTCACGATGTGGTTTCACGCTCCCACCAAGACTCCCTGCCTGCAGATCGCCAACAGCATGCTGCTGGTGAACGCGACGACGAACCCTGCCGGCTTCGAGGCCGCTTTCATCCCCGATGCCGACGGCAAGGGCTACACGATGGAATACGCCATTCCCTGGTCGCTGCTCGGCTGCGCCGACGACCCGCCGCAGTCTGGTGACGTGCTCGCCGCGGTCTGGCAGGTGCTCTGGGCCGACGGGGCCGGACGTATGCGACGGGAACAGATGGTGGAAATCCGCAATCCCGACGAGCCGCTGTCGATCAACGTCTGGGAACGAGCCGCCACCTGGGGCCGCGCGGAGTATCGCTGAACGCTTCGAGAACCGAGCCGAGGAGCCTTTCATGATGAACGCAAAGCGTCTGGTCTTTTCCCTGCTCGCCTGCGCCGCCATGGTTCCGGCGGCACTGGCGGCACCGGCCCCGTCCACGGGGCCGGACCTCACGGTGGGGCTCAAGAAGTCGGACATCGACCTCGCGGCCTGCAAGGCGTGGGTGGACGGCAAGGAGGCCGAAGGCGACTTCCAGGACGGCATCCTCGCCACGCTGGGCCTGGCAGCCGGCAATCCGTGGTCGGCGATCCATTACAGCAAGTGGCGGGAGGCGAAAGAAATCCGGTATCTCGTGGTGCTCAAGCGGCCGGTGAAGTTCGGGAGCCTGCTCTTCCAGAAGCAGGGCACCCTCCAGTATCTGAAGCCCGGAGCGAAACTGCCCGCGAATCCCACCCAGGCGGAGAACTGGATCGAGGTCCCCTTCCAGCCGCGCCAGTCCGGCTGGCGGCTGGCGACAGCCGCGGGCGAATCGCAGGCCTTTCTCTGCACGGTCAGGAACGACCGGTACGGCTGGTATCCGTTCACCTTCCTGCGGCTCATGAAGCCGCGGCTGCACAACGTCTTGCCGGAGGGCATCGCCAACGGCGAGGCGGAATACGTCAGCTACGGGCAACTCAGGCCTCCCGAATACTTCAAGGCGTCGTTCATCGTCACCGGGGAGGGCGTCTGGCAGAGCCACGGCCCCGACGACAACGGCCGCGTGCCGCGGCCGCCGGTGACCGACATCGATCCGACCTGGTTCGTGGTGTCGTGGGACGAGCCGCGGTCGATCTCCGGCCTCCTCCTGTCGTCGAACTTCAAGACCTTTAAGGCCTATGCCTACCAGGGACCGGCCGGCGTCAACCCGGCGGTGGCCGGGCCGCAGGACTGGAAGCGGATCAGGCAGGAGCCGCGGGCCGATGGCGGCGGCGCCTGGATCACGTTTCCTCCGCTCACGACGCGGGGGCTCAGGTTCTTGGCGGAGGCGACCACGTCGACGAGTGGCGCAAGCGGCACCGCGCGGTGCGGAGCGATCTCGGGGCTGCAGGTGTTCAGCGACCTGGGCGACGCGCCGGTGCCGACACTCAAGCCGGCGGCGACGGAATCGCCGCCGCTGACGGTCGAGTTCACGCTGCCCGAGAAGCGGATCGTGTCGATGGCCATCGACGGCCCCGACGGGCGGCGTGTGCGGAATCTCCCCGCGCGGCTGGAGATGGAGGCCGGCGGGCAGAAGGTGGGCTGGGATCTCAAGGACGAGTCGGGAGCGCACGTTCCCCCGGGCAGCTACACCTGGAAGGCGATCACGCATCCCGGGCTCGCGATGCACTACGACATGACGCCGTATCCGAACGTCGAGATGGTGACGAAAGAAAATTCCCCGTGGCTCAACGGGGCAGATGGCCCCGGCGGCTGGCAGGCCGACCACTCGGCCCCGCGGGCGGTCTGTGCCGCGGGGGACGACCGGGTCTTCCTCGCGTCCCCGTGCGCCGAGAGCGGCGTGGCGGTAATCGAGTGCGATCTCGAAGGCCGCAAGCACTGGGGCCACCACAACATCATCGCCTGGACCGGGCCGACGTACCTCACAAGCGACGGCAAGCACGTGTATGCCATGCCCGAGTCGAGGGGCCACTATGAACTCCAGGCAAAGCTCGACTACGTCTGGCGGTTCACGCTTCCAGACAAGAAGCTCGACACGCCCTTCGAGCTTCACGCCACGGCCGAGCGGAAGCGCGGCGCGAGCGGCCTGGCGGTGCGCGACGGCAGGCTCTACGTGGCGGTGAACGCGGGCGACGATTGGATGGAAAATGCGTTTGCCGCGCCGGTCGTCGACCAGGACAACTGCGAGCCGAAATACGCGAAGCCGCCCAAGACCAACAAGTACGACGATCCCGATCCCCGCGCCGACTTCCTGCGGCTCTTGCGGCTCACCGGCACGCCGCCGGGATGCAACGGCTTGACCTACCTCGAGACCGCGAAGCAGCCGGCAGCCCGCCAGCACATAGTGATCGCGCTCGAGAGCGAGACGCCGGTCGGCAGTTTCGTGTTTCCGCTGCCGGAGGTGAAGGACCTGCAGATGATCGTGAGCGTCCTGAAGCCGGGCGCCGCCTATCCGCCGAAGCCAAACAAGGACGCCGACTGGCAGCGGGTCTACGCAGGCCAGGGGAAGGGCTGGACCGTGGTGACGGCGCCGGAGAACACCGTGACGCGGGCCATCCGGCTGAGCTTCGACAAGGGGCTCGACGAACTCGACGAGGCGTTTCTGGGCGACGAGGGGGAGGCGAGCCTCGACGGCGGGCTGGACGCGGGAGGCGGGGCGGCCGCGAAGGAAAAAGACAAGGCTGCCTGGTTCGCCCAACTCGAGGGGATGAAGATCCTCAGGCGCCGCTTCGAAAACCTCTTCCCGAGCTGCAAGGTGACGGTCAACTCCGGTACCGTCACGCCACAGGGGGAGTGGGAAGCCGGACGAGAGACGCCGCTCACGACCGAGAATCCCGGCATCTACATGATGGAGTGGGACGCGCCCCAAGCCATCCGGGGCCTCGCCATCAAGGAGATCGACGGTCGCCTCACCGAGATCGACGCCTGGACCGGCGAGGGTTCCCCCGACCTGAAGGCCGACGCGGGCTGGGAGAAACTGGCGACCTACGAACAGAAGCTCCGCTATTACTACAACCCCGACCAAAACCACAACAGTACGGCCCGCTACATGGACGGTTATGTGGACTTCGGCCGTGAGGTGACGACACGTGCCATCCGGATGCGGGTGACGGAACAGTGGATGTGGAAAGAAGACGGCCGGGCCGGCGTCGTGGGCGTGCGGAGAGACCGCGGCGGCATGGATCTCGATCCGGCTCGCTGCAGGATCTATGGAGTGGCGCCGCTGCGGGCCTTGGGGGGCGAGCCGCCGGTCGATCCCCTCGCGACCCAGCGAATCGAGGTCTACGACCTCGCCACGAAGAAGCTCGTGAAGGAGATCCCATTCCCCGACGGGAGCGATCTCGCCTTCGCCCCGGACGGATCGCTCCACGGCATCTCCGCCGGGAAGGTCGTGAAGATCGACATCGAGGGCGGCAGGCACGTGCCGCTTGCGCTCGACGTGGGCCGTCCCACCGCGATCGCGTTTGGCAAGGCGGGCGATCTCTTCGTCTTCGACAGTTCGGCCGACAAGCGGGTGATCCGCGTCTTCGACTCTTCAGGAAAACCGCTGCGCACGATCGGCACGCCGGGAGGCCGGATCGTCGGTCCCTACGATCCCAAGAGGTTCACGAGCAGCCCCGGCGTGGCCGTCGACTTGGCCGTGGACGGCAGGGACCAGCTCTGGGTGACGGAGTGCGACTGGACTCCGAAGCGGGTGAGCCTGTGGGGCGTGGATGGCACGTTCAAGAAGGATTTTCTTGGCAACACGGAATACGGCGGCAGCGGCGCCCTCGATCCCCATGACAAGTCGCGGCTCTACTTGACCACGCAGAATGGCGGCGGCCTCGAGTTTGCTCTCGACTGGAAGACCGGGACCACGGCGCTCAAGAACGTCATCTGGCAGGGGGGCACGCCGGCCGGGGAACAGCCGATCCGGATCAAGCACCGCCCCTACCTCGTGACGCGGCCGAGGTTCAACCAACAGCCGGTGGGGATCGTCTATCTCGAGGAGCAGGACGGGCTTCGTTGCGTGGCCGCGATGGGAGCAGCCGGCTCTTTCCCGCCGCTGCGAACGTCGGCGATTCTCGAAAAGCTCGGCCGGAAGCCGCTCGGTGATGTCGGGTTTCTCTGGAGCGATCGCAGCGGCGACGGGGCTCCGCAGGCCGAGGAGGTGGAATGCTTCGACATGCCGGACAAGCGGGCCGCGGGCGTCGGCCGGTTCGACGAGACCCTCGGCGTCGATTCGCCCGCCTTCCGCTACGAGGTGAAGGAAATTCTCGCGAACGGCACGCCCGTCTACGAGCGGAAGAAGAAGGCGTTCGACTCCCGCGTGGTGCGGATGGACGATGGCCGCTTTTTCGTGGTGGGCGACAACGCCCGCATGGCGGCCGTCGATGCCGATGGCAACGCCACATGGACGCATCCGACCGAAGGCTGGGGCGTGCATGCCCTGAACGCCGCGAAACGGCCGTGGTTTCCGGGGCAGACGGTGGCGCAGTTTGACGTCGTCGGCCACGAGACGGCCGCGGAAGGGGAACTCGGCGAGTTCTTCGTGACGAACGGCAACTGCGGCGTGTGGCATGTCTGGACGGCCGACGGTCTGCTCGCGAGCCGGATCTTCCGCGACCAGCTCGGTCCCGTGAAGAAGCCCTGGAGCATGCGGGAGCACCAGCGCGGTCTCGACCTCACCGACGTGACGATCGGGCAGGAGCATTTCAACGGTTCCTTCTGCAAGACCCGCGAGGACGGCAGGTTCTACGCCGTGGCCGGCCACAACCACGCGAGCGTGGTCGAGGTGACGGGCTTCGAGAAGTTCAAGCGGCTCGGTGGCGGGCTGACGGTGACCCAGCAGGACGTCGACGCGGCCATGGAGTGGGACCGCGCGGTGCAGGCGCGGAAGCTCTACGAGGCGGCGAAGGTGATCGAGTGCCGGCGTCGCAAGGGGGGCATCACGCTCGACGGCAATCCCGCCGAATGGGAATTCACGAGCTCCGCGCTCGACGGCCGCGACGCGTCGCTCGCCATGACCTACGACGACTCGAACCTCTTCGTCTGCTTCACCATCCGTGGGTCGGGCCCGCTCAAGAACACGGGCAACGACTGGCGCCGGCTCTTCAAGACCGGCGCGTCCGTGGACCTGCAGATCGGCGTCGATCCGAAGGCCGACGCGAAGCGGAAGACACCGGCCACGGGCGACTGCCGCCTACTCATGACCATGACGGGCGAGGGGCCGACGGCGGTGCTCTACCAGCCCAACGCGCCGGGCTCCAAGTCGGAGGAAGGCTGGGAGACTCGGACCGGCGTGGCCCAGTCGGGCTTCGATCGCGTGGTGAAGCTGCCGGACGTAAGGGTGGCGGCACGCGGCGATGAGAAGGGCTACTGCGCCGAGGCCGTCATACCGCTCAAGTCACTGGGGCTCTCGATCGTGCCGGACGTGGCCTACAAGTTCGACTGGGGCATCCTCGCAAGCGGCCCGGAGGGAAACACGGTGCTCGAGCGGGTGTATTGGGCCAACGCCCAGACGGCGATCCTCTCCGACGAGGCGATCGAGTCGCAGCTCCACCCGGATCTCTGGGGCACGGTGCGGTTCTCGGCGGCCGCCGGCCGCAAGGGACAGCCCCAGCTCGATCTGGACAAGCCGCTCGGCGGCGAGCTCGACGACGACGTGTCGCTCGAGCTCGAGGACGAATAGCCCGCTCACCCCACCGTATCTGCCCTCCGCTCATCCGCACCGCGGGTTCGCCCTGGCCGGGCCGTGCCGCCGTCCCGAGCTTGCGGTTCAGGCTTCCATGCGCACCGCCCGGCGGCCCCCCCTTGCGTGGGAACCGGCCGGCCAGCCCCCACTTTTTCTGGGATTTTCCGAGGGTGCTTTTTGGGGGGCTGGGGTCATTCCACTTATGGTGGATTGTTCGGGAGGGCGAATTCCGCGGCCCGCGGCGCATCCCGGAAGCCCCCGGGCTTACCCGGCCCCGACGCCCCCTGGCCACAGCCGCTCATGACCGCCGACAGCCGCCACCCGCCGCAGCAGCCCGCCAGCCATCCGGCGTCCGACCGGCCGGCAGCCGACCAGCCGGGCGAGGCGACCGTGCGGGTGCAGCAGCTCTTCGTCCGCTACCAGTCACAACTGCGGTCGTTCGTGCTGGCGCTCACCGGTGATTTCGGCGTCACCGACGACATCGTCCAGGAGGTGTTCCTCACGATCACGGCGAAGGCGTCGAGCTTCCGGCCCGACGCCAGCTTCCGGCACTGGATGCTCGCCATCGCGCGGCTCAAAGTTCTCGAAAGCCGCCGCGCAGCCCGCCGCTTCTCGCCGCGGGTGATCGAATCGCTGGCGGCGGCACTGGAGCCAGAGAAGCTCGGGGAAGACCGGCTCGGACCGCTGCTCGACTGCCTCGACCAGCTGCCGCCGAAGATGCAGGAACTGATTCGACTGCGGTATTTCTCGCAGCACGGTCCCACCGACCTGGCCGCGATGCTCGGCCGGTCGATCTCGGGGGTCAACACCACGCTCACCAAGGCCCGCGACCTGCTGCGCGGTTGCGTGGATCGAAAACTCGCTGACAGCGTAGGAGCCGCATCATGAACCACGACTATCGCGACAGCCTGATCGAGGCCTGGCTCAACGGCACGCTTGACGACTCGCAGTTTCAGGAGTTCGAGGCCGAACTGCTCGAATCGGCCGCGGCCCGCGATGCCTTCTGGGACCGGGCGGCGTTTCACGGCCTCGTCTCCGAGGCGGCCCGGCTCGCCTGGAGTGCAGACAGCGACCCGCGGCCGACGAGCCGACAGGCGACCTGGCGGCCAGCACGCTGGGCGGCGGCGGTGCTCGGCGCGGCGGCGATCACCGCCGCCGTGGCCCTGCTTGTCTTCTTTTTTCCTGGGAATCAGTTGCCCGGCAAGCAGGCGGAGCCGTCTGCCCCCGCAGGCGTTGCCGGAGTCTCGGCGGCAATCGTCCCCCTGGCCACGGTCACGGGAAGCAAGTTTCTGCTGGCCGGGGATGCGGCCGGTTCGCTCGCGGTCGGACAGCCGGTCGGAGCAGGGCGGCTGATAATCCTCGACGGTGGCCTGGAACTGACGCTCCGAAACGGCGTGGTGATCACGCTCGAAGGCCCGGCCGACCTCGATCTGGGAAGCGAGATGGAGGCCTTCCTCCACGACGGCAACGCCGTCGTCCGCATGCCGGAGGGCACCGACG
>JBILWX010000149.1:0-7768 GCA_044369655.1 Pirellulales bacterium | reverse complement strand
TGGGCATCTGCGGCATGGCCTGCTGCATCTGGGTGTTCATCTGCTGCTGGGCGCTTTGCATGCCCTGCTGGAACTGGTTGTTCAATTGCTGAGCCTGGTTGTTGAAGCTCTGTTGGTATTGGTTCGCCGTGTTCTGCAGCTGGTTGTTGAACTGTTGCTGCTGCGAGTTCAAGGCCTGCTGGGCCTGGTTGGCATACTGTTGCGGCTGGGCCTGCAACTGGTTGGCATACTGTTGCGTTTGGTTGGCGAGGCTCTGCTGATACTGATTGGCCTGGTTGGACAGTTGGGAGCCGTATTGCTGCATGTTCGGCGTCTGGACGGCCGGCTGCTGAATGATGGGCGGGGTCGTGGTGTTGCCCGATTGCGCCCAGCTCCAGGTGTTGGTGGCTGGTGCCGCCGGCGGGGCCACGCTTTGCCAGCTCGTGGCCGGTCCCGGCATCGGGGCTCCCGCCGCAGGCGCATAGCCGACGCCCTGTGGAGGCGCGGCGTAGCTGCCGTAGGTGGCCGGCTGGCCGATCATGCCGGTGGCCGGTGGTGCGACGGTGGTGCCGTAGACCGGCGCGGCCGTCTGCGGCGGAGTCTGGCAGCCGGCAAGTCCCAAAAGCGCGACGGCCGCGAGGGCCGCCGTTGCGAGGCAGAGATACGAGCCGTGGTCGCCGAGTCGGGCCTTGCCGTTCCGGTGATCGGCATCATGCCGGGGCCGAAACGGCTCGGAGCGGCAGTCTGAAGATTGCAACACGGCTCATACTCCGCAGGCGAACGGCTGAAAACAGACCGTCGGGCTGGACATGACGAATCGGGATGACTGGCTGGACTGGGACCGGATCGGGCTGGGGGCTCAGGTTGTCGGGCGGGGAGGATAGCGAGTCGCCGGCGTGGGTCCAGAGCAGTTGCGGGGGCATCAGGCGTTCCCGGCTTCCTTCCGCGGTCTGCCACCGCATACCCTGTGGCGGGGCCGTGGAGTGGTCCGGCTGGCCACGCGGACCGGTCTTCGTGCCCGGCCGAGTCGCCCCCGTCTGCCACCAGAACGCCCCTTTCCCAGATCCCTTCCCCACCCCTGAAAGTCGCCGGGAGCCGGAGCGATGGAGCCACCTGCCGATGCCTCCGATGCCGGCGGGGGGGCCGCAGCCGGCGGGGCTGCGGGCCGGATCGTCGAGGAACTGCGGCAGGAGGCGGTGCGGCTCGGTTTTTCAAGAATTGGCATCGCCCCGGCGGAGCCGCCGCCGCGGCAGGACGTCGTTCGCCGCTGGCTCGATCAGGGGTTTGCGGGTGTCATGCGTCCATGGTTCGAGCGGCAGATGCCGCTGCGAAGCGATCCTGCCACGCTGCTTTCCGGCGCGCGGAGCGTGATCATGCTCGCCACCGACCACGCGACCACGGCCGGCGACACCGCGGGGGCCGGCGCGTCCGGGGCAGGGCGGGGCCGCGTGGCCCGCTATGCGTGGGGCGATGATTACCACGATCTGCTCCGCGCTCGGGTCAACGTGCTGGGGGCATGGCTAGAGGCCCGCGTGCCGGGCTGCCGCACCCGTGGCGTCGTCGATTCGGCACCGCTGGCCGAGCGCGAGTTTGCCTGGCTGGCCGGTCTGGGCTGGTTCGGGAAGAACACGATGCTGATCGATCCCCGCGCGGGAAGTTTCTTCGTGCTGACCGCCCTGCTCACCGATCTCGAGCTCCCGGTCGACACACCGCTCGAGGTGGACCATTGCGGCACCTGCACGGCCTGCCTCGATGCCTGTCCGACCGCTGCCTTCGTGGAGCCCCGCGTGCTCGACGCCAGCCGCTGCATCAGTGCGCTTTCGGTGGAAGACCATGGGCCCGTTGCCGCCGACCTCAGGCCCGGCATGCAGGAGTGGATCTTCGGGTGCGACATCTGCCAGGAGGTCTGTCCCTGGAATCGTCATGCGCCGGGATCGACGGAGCCCGCGTTTCAGCCACGCGACAGCGAGGCGACGCTCTCGCTCGCCGCACTCCTGCAGCTCGACGACAAGGCGTTTCGCCAACGATTCAAGGGCTCGCCGCTGCTTCGCGCCAAACGCCGCGGCCTGCTGCGTTCGGCGGCGATCGCTTTGGGCAATCGGCCGCATGTCGCCTCGTTCGACGCCTTGGCTCGGGCGCTGGCCGACGAGGAGCCGGTGGTGCGTGGGGCCGCCGCTTGGGCGCTGGGGCGATGGCGTCGCGCGGATGTCATGGCCGAGCGGGCCCACGCGGCGCTCGCGACCCGGCTGCCTGCCGAGAAGGATGCCGAAGTGCGAGCGGAGATTGAACAGGCGCTTAAGTAGCCCGCGCGGCGGTCGTATGGGTCACTCCCCGCACTCCGTCGTTTCGTCGATGTCGGCGGCGGGATCGCGGCCGGGTCCGTCGTCCGCATAGAACCTCGCGAGCACCTCCGGCCAGTTGGCGTTCACCTTCACGCCGACGAAGGCGTCGCGGACCGGCAGATACTCCGGATGGAGCCGCGCGTATTTGATCGCGAACTTCCGCATCAGCCGGCCGGCCAGTTCCGCACCGTGCAGTTCCTCGGCGAGTTCGAAGTGTTCGCGGAGCACGGCGGCCTGCTCGTGGATCGTGGGGGGCGGCAGCGGCGGCTCGCCGGCCAGGAGCGCGAGGGTCTGCCGGAAGATCCAGGGGTTGCCGATCGCCCCCCGCGCGATGCTCACGCCGTCGACACCGGTCTGCCGCAGCATGGCAACGCAGGCCTCGGCGGAGAAGAGATCGCCCGAACCGATCACGGTGCGGTGGCCGGCATGCCGTTTGACGGCGGCCAAAAAGTCCCAGTTGCTCGGGCCGACGTATTTCTGCTGCACGGTGCGGCCATGCACGGTGATCGCGGCCACGCCCCGGGCGAACGCCCCGTCGAAGATCGTCCAGAACCGGTCGGCGCTCTCGGCAGAATCGTCGATGCCGCGGCGCATCTTGAGCGTGACAGGCACCTGCGGCGGCACCGCCGCGCGGACCCGCGACACGATCTCGAGCGCCGTCGCCGGCACGCTGAGCAGATAGCCGCCACGGCAGCGGCCGAGCACCTTCTTGACCGGGCAGCCGAAGTTGATGTCGATGACGTCGAACCCCTCTGCGACGAGCCGCCGGGCGGCGGGCGGGAAGTCGTCGGGGTTCGAACCCATGAGCTGGCCGCCGACCGGATGCTCCTCCGGCGACACGGCGATCCGGGCGAGGTTGCGCTTGTTGCTGCCCACTTCGTTGACGAACCGGTCGAGCAGCACCTCGCCGAGCGAATAGGCGGCACCGTGCCGCCGTGCGAGCACCCGCATCGCGCGGTCGCTGTAGCCGGAGAGCGCAGCCTGCACCACGGGGGAGGCGAGGGTGATGCCGCCGATCGAGAGCGTGGGAGCTTGGAATGGGGCCAGCATGACGTCGGTCATCGTAGCATCGTCACGCGAGCCCGTCGTCAGGTCAGCCCTTCGTCACGTCAGGACAGGGCAGGTATCGAACCAGGTGCGACCCTGGGCCGCCATCCACTCGACGCTTGCCATCGGCCCCCAGTCGCCTGCCTCGTACGGTTCGATGGGCGGCATGTCGACGGAACTCCACGCCCGGATGAATGGATCGATGATCTCCCATGACTTTTCCACCTCGTCGGCGCGGGCGAAGAGGCTGGCGTCGCCCATCATCACGTCGAGCAGCAGCGGCTCGTAGGCCTCCGGCAGGCGGCCCATGAATTCGCGGGAGTAGCTGAACTCCAGGTCGGTGAGCCGCAGTTTCATGCCGCCGCCCGGGACCTTGGTGTGGAAATGCAGCTGGATGCCCTCGGCGGGCTGGATCTGGATCACGAGCCGGTTGCCCTCGCGGACGCTCTTGTGCTTGCCGTCGGCGAACAGTTCCAGCGGCGGTTGCCGGAAGGCGATCACGATCTGGGTGGTACGGCAGCTCATCACCTTGCCGCTCCGCAGATAGAACGGCACGCCCTGCCATCGCCAATTGTCGACCTCGAGGCGGATCGCCCCGAACGTCGCCGTCTGGCTGTTTGCAGCCACGCCCGGCTCGTCGAGATAGCCGCGGTATTGCCCGCGAATTCCCGCCGCCGCCACCTCGCCCAGTTCGAGCGGCCGGATGGCCTCGAGCACCTTCACCTTTTCGTTGCGGACGGCGCTGGCATTGAACCGCACCGGCGCCTCCATGGCCGTCACCATCAGCAGCTGGAGCAGGTGGTTTTGGAACATGTCGCGAAGCACGCCCGCGGTGTCGTAATAGCTGCCGCGGCGGCCCACCGCCACCTCCTCGGCCACCGTGATCTGGACGTGGTCGATGTAGCGGCGGTTCCAGACCGGCTCGAAGATCGTGTTGGCGAACCGCAGCGCCAGGATGTTTTGCACCGACTCCTTGCCGAGGTAGTGGTCGATGCGGAAGACCTGGCTCTCGTGGAATACGGCGTGGAGATGCTCGTTGAGGGCCCGGGCCGTGGTGAGGTCGGTGCCGAAGGGCTTTTCCACGACGATCCGGCGGGGGCCGTTCGTCTCGGCCGCCATGCCGTGGCTGCCGAGCGCCGCGACGACAGGCTCGTAGAACTGAGGGGCGGTGGCGAGGTAGTAGACCCGCGTCGTCTCCGCCCCGGCCTCGAGCGCATGCAGCCGATCGGCGAGTGTTTGAAAATCGTCCGGTCTGCCGATGTCGCCCGGCTGGTAGTGGATGGCCTTGGCGAAGTTCTGCCAGGAGGCGTCGTCGAGCGGATCGCCTTCTGCGTGCTTGGCGGTGGACTCCTTGAGCATCGACCGCCACGCGTCGTCGCTCATCGGTGTCCGCGAGAAGCCGACGATCCGCGTTTCTTTCGGCAGCGAACCGCTGCGCATCAGGTTGTAGAGCGCAGGCACGAGTTTCCTGCTCGTCAGGTCGCCCGAGGCGCCGAAGATCACGATCGTGTGGGGCATGCGTTGGGTACTTCGGTGGTGACGTGGACCGTCTCGCCCGGAGGGCGAGCGTTCGCGGCCGAGGCAAACCTTGGCTTTGCCTCCGGCCGCGCCAAGCCTGCGGGGGGCCATGGATGGCCCCGCAGGCGTATAGTTAGAGCCGCATTCCCGTGAAGCCACCGTCGACGTAGAGATCGGTGCCGGTGATGAAACTGCCCGCCACCGGTGCACAGAGCAGGATCGCGGCGCCGACGAGTTCTTCCGGATTGCCGAAGCGGTTCATCGGTGTCTGCCCCATGATCGAGGCGGTTCGTTCCGGCGAGAGAATCTTGCGGTTCTGCTCGGCGGGAAAGAAGCCGGGGCAGAGCACGTTGACGCGGACCCCCTTGGGGGCCAGTTCGCGGGCCACGTTGCGGGTGTAATTGACGACCGCGGCCTTCGAGGCGGAGTAGGCGAACACCTTCGAGAGCGGCTTGTCGGCGGAGACGCTGCCGATATTGAGGATCGCCCCGCCGCCCAGGCCCGCCATGTGGGAGCCGAAGATCTGGCACCCGAGGTGGGTGCTCTTCAGGTTGGTGTCGAGCACCTTGGCGAAATCGTCGTCGGTGATCTCGAAATAGGGCACCGAGGAATTGACGCCTGCGCAGTTGACGAGGATGTCGGCCCGGCCACGGGCATGAATCACCGCGTCGAGGAGTGCCCGCACGCTGCCACGGTCGATGGCGTCGACCGAGACGAACGTGCCGTTGCCACCCGCTGCGCGGATCGCATCGACGCGGGCCTCGCCCCGATCCGCACCACGGCCCGCCACCACCACGAACGCGCCCGCCCGGGCCAGGCCCTCGGCGAGGGCACCGCCCAAAACGCCCGTGCCGCCGACGACGACGGCCGTCCGGCCCGAGAGACCGAACAGGGTGTCCAGATAGGAGTCAGCCATGGAAGAGAGTCCTGCTGGGGAAAACGATCAGCCCACCGGGCGGCGGAGTTCCAGCCACTCGGAATGGAAGGTGCCGGGCTTGTCGGTGCGCTCGTAGGTGTGGGCGCCGAAGTAGTCACGCTGCGCCTGCAGCAGGTTCGCCGGCAGTCGCTCGTGACGGTAGCCGTCGTAGTAGGCCAGCGCCGCCATGAACCCGGGCACCGGCACGCCGATCGTGGCCGCGGTGGCGATGACGTGCCGCCACGCGGTCTGGGCCTTCGCGAGCGCCTCGGCGAAGTAGGGGGCGAGCATCAGGTTTTCCAGGTCCGGCTGCGCCCGGTAGGCTTCGGCGATCCGCTCCAGGAACTGGGCGCGGATGATGCACCCGCCCCGCCACAGCATCGCGATCGACCCGTAGTCGAGCGGCCACTGCTGCTCCTTGGCGGCGGCCGCGAGCTGGACGTAGCCCTGGGCATAGCTGGCGATCTTCGAGGCGTAGAGCGCCTGCCGGACCTGTTCGGTGAACTCGGCAGGGTTGCCATGATTGGTCATGTCGGGGCCCTTGAGCATCTTGCTCGCCCGGACGCGGGCGTCCTTGAGCGCCGACAGACACCGGGCGTAGACCGCCTCGGTCACGAGCGTGCTGGGCACGCCCAGGTCGAGCGCCAGTTGGCTCATCCACTTGCCGGTTCCCTTGGCGCCCGCCTTGTCGAGGATCGAATCGACGACGAAGGTGCCCGTCTCGGGATCACGCGCGGTGAAGATGTCGCGGGTGATCTCGATCAGGTAGCTGTTCAGTTCGCCGCGGTTCCAGTGATCGAAGACCTTGGCCAATTCCTCGTTCGAGAGGCCGGCTCCCTGCTTGAGCAGCCAGTAGGCCTCGCAGATCAGCTGCATGTCGCCGTATTCGATGCCGTTGTGCACCATCTTCACGTAGTTGCCGGCGCCGCCCGGGCCCACCCAGTCGCAGCAGGGGATGTCGCCCTTGGGACCCACCTTCGCGGCGATGGACTGGAAGATCGGCTGGATGAGCGGCCAGGCGGCCTTGGATCCGCCGGGCATGAGACTCGGTCCCTTGAGCGCGCCCTCCTCGCCTCCGGAGACGCCGGTGCCGATGTAGAGCAGGCCCGCGGCCTCGACCTCCTTGGTGCGGCGGTCGGTGTCGGAGGGCAGCGTGTTGCCGCCGTCGATGATGACGTCGCCCTTGGCAAGCAGCGGGGTGAGCGTGGCGATGAGTTGATCCACGGCCGGACCGGCCTTGACCATCATCATCACCTTCCGCGGAGGCTTGAGTGCGGCGACGAGGTCTTCGAGCGAATGGCAGCCGACGACGTTGGGCTGCTTGCCGCGGCTGGCCGTGAAGGCGTCTGTGACGCTCGTCGTCCGGTTGTACACGGCTATGGAGTAGCCGCGGCTGGCGATGTTGAGGGCCAGGTTTTCACCCATGACCGCCAGGCCGATGAGTCCGATATCGCACGACGCATGCTTGGTCATCTGCGAAGCTCCTTGGTCACTGTGAGTGCGTATGGCTGGTCTGCCGCGGACGGATGGCCGCCCGGCGTGCCGGATGTTCGGCGAGCCGAGACTATATCGGCCTTTTTGCCGTCAGGCCAAACTCTGCCGGTTCTGCCCGGGTTTGGCGATTGTGGGGAGTCTAAGCGGCCCCCGGGCGGGGGCCGTCGGGGAACAGATTGAAGGAACAGGGGGCCGGCGGCCGATTTCCTAGGCGGGATCGGAACAGCCGTGTTTGGCGGCAGAACCGGTTATCTCAACGCGACAAGTACAGCTTGACCAAACGCCCCAATCTCCCGTAGCGTGACTGCTGCTGATTGGTGTCCAACGGTTGGTGTCAAAAGGTTGATCGAGAGCGGCTCCGTAGCCAAGTGGCTAAGGCAGCGGATTGCAAATCCGCCATCGTCGGTTCGACTCCGACCGGAGCCTCTGCTTCTGAAACCCCTGCGATGTGCCGACAACAGCGGCCTTCGCA
>JBILWX010000148.1:0-7784 GCA_044369655.1 Pirellulales bacterium | reverse complement strand
GAACTGCAGCGACGAAATGGAATGCATGGTTCTTCTCACGACAGGTCGTTGATGAGCTTGATGAGCGGCAGGAAGAGGGCGATCACGATGAAACCCACCGCACCGCCGAGGAAAATGATGAGCAACGGCTCCATCAGGCTCGTCAGGCTCTCCGTCAACACCGACACCTCCTCGTCGAACGTGTCGGCCACCTTGTAGAGCATCGTGTCGAGCTCGCCAGACTCCTCGCCCACGTCCACCATGTTGATCATCAGATCGTCCACCACCGGCTGCTTGTATTTGCCCATGTAGAGCAGCGCGCCAATGCCAGGCACGAACAGCGTCCAGAAAAACAACGCCATCGGGTGGAACGGCGGCACCGAATACTCCTTCAGCGGCTTCGCGATCGCGTTGCCGTCGCGGATCGAATCCGACGTCTTCTGAAACAGCTGCTCGAACATCATGTTGCCGGAAGTCGACCTCGTGATGTTGAGCGCCTCCAGGATCGGCACGCCGGCCCCGAGCAGCGTGCCCAGCGTGCGGGCCGCGCGGGAAACGATGTTCTTCTCCACCAGCTGGCCGAAGATGATCACCTTCAGCACGAAGAGATCCCACCCGAACCGCCCATACGGAACCTTCTTGATGAGCTTGATGATCATGTTGAATCCGAACGGAATCGCCGGAATCGCCCACCAGTAGTTCACCGCCGCGTTCGACACGTTGATCAGAAACTCCGTCATCGGCGGCAGCGTGGTGCCGAAGTCGTCGAAGATCTTTTTGAACTGCGGCACGATCTTGATCATGATGAACGTGAGGATGCCGACGGCCACGCTCACGACGACGATCGGGTAGACCATCGCGCCCTTCACCTTCCGCTTGAGCGCCTCGGCACGCTCCATGAATTCCGAAAGGCGGCGGAGGATCACTTCGAGCGCACCGCCCGCCTCGCCCGCGCGGATCATGTTCACATAGAGCCGGTCGAACGCCTTCGGGCTCTTCGACATCGCCTCCGAGAGCGTCGCCCCCCCCTCGATCTCCTCGCAGACGTCTTCCAGGCTGTATTTCAGGCGGCCCGGCTTCTGCATCTCCGCCAGAATCTTCAGGCTGCGCAGGATCGGCAGGCCGGCGTCCTGCAGGATGGAGAGCTGCCGCGTGAAGAGCGTGAGATCCTTCCCCTTCACGCCGCCGAACACGAAGCCGCGGTTCTTCTTCTTGCCACCGGCAGCCGCGGCCTTCTTGGGCTTGATCTTCGTGATCATGTAGCCCATCGACCGGATCGTGGCCTGGGCCTCGGCCTCGGTGGCCGCGTCGACCGTGTCGCGCACTTCCTTGCCGGTCGTCGCGTCGATGGCTTCGAAGAGATACGTGGGCATGGCTTAGGCTTCCAGAATCGTTTCGCGGATCACTTCGTCGGCCGTGGTCAGGCCGTCGAAAATACCCTTCATGCCGGAGTCACGCAGCGTGACCATCCCGCCGCGCCGGGCCGTCTCCCGCAGTTCCTCGGTCGACGCATTCCGGATCACCATGTCGCGGATTTCGTCGGTCATGATCAGCAGCTCGTAGAGCCCGAGGCGGCCCTTGTAGCCGCTGTTGTTGCACTTGTCGCAGCCGCGGCCCCGGTAGAACTTCTTGCCCATCGCCTGCTCGGTGGTGATCTCGAGATCGGCCAGCATCTGGGCGTCGGGAATGATCTCCTCCTTGCAGCCGGTGCAGATCCGCCGGACCAGCCGCTGCGCCAGCACCGCCTCCACCGTGGCCGTGATCAAAAACGGCGGCACGCCCATGTCGCGGAGCCGCGTGACCGTGGCCGGGGCGTCGTTGGTGTGGAGCGTCGAAAACACCATGTGGCCGGTGAGCGCGGCCTGCACCGCGATCTCCGCCGTCTCTACGTCGCGGATCTCTCCCACCAGAATTCGGTCGGGATCCTGCCGCAGGATCGCCCGCAGACAGGCGGCGAAGGTGTTGCCGATCTCCGTGTCGATCGGCACCTGCACGATGCCGTCGATGTCGTATTCCACCGGGTCTTCCGTGGTGATCAGCTTCTCCTCGATGTCGTTGAGCTCGGAGAGGGCCGAGTAGAGCGTGGTCGTCTTGCCCGAGCCCGTCGGCCCCGTCACCAGCACGATGCCGTTGGGCCGATGGATCATCTGCCGGAACCGCGCCAGGAGTTCGGGCGCCATCCCCAACTTCTCGAGATTGAGCGACACCACGCCCCGGTCGAGCACCCGCATCACCACGCTCTCGCCAAAGAGCGTGGGCAGCACGCTCACGCGGAGGTCGACCGGATGGCCGCCCACCGTCAGCTCGATCCGGCCGTCTTGCGGCAGCCGGCGCTCGGCGATGTCGAGGCTCGCCATCACCTTGATGCGGGTCGTGATCGCAAACGCCAGATGCTTCGGCGGAGGCACCATCTCCTGCAACACGCCGTCGGCCTTCAGCCGGATCCGAAACTCGTGCTCGAACGGCTCGAAATGGATGTCGCTGGCGCCGTCGCGGATCGCCATCAGGAGCACCATGTTCAGGAGCTTGCGGACCGGCGCGCTCTCGGCCAGCGCCTCCACGCTCGTGAGATCGATGGGGCCGTCTTTCGCGGCGGCCGCCGCGGCCGCCGCCTCCAGCTCCTTGTCGCCTTCCAGCTTGTCGACGATCGATTCGACCGTGTCGGTGGCCGCGGAGTAATACTTGTCGATCGCCTTCTGGATGTCGTACTCCGTCGCCACGCAGACGTGGATGTCGTACCCGAGCAACACCCGCAGTTCGTCGGCGATCTGGATCTTCTGCGGCTCCGCCGACGCGATCGTGAGACGGTTGCCGGTGAGCTCGAGCGGCACGATCCGGTAGAGCTGGGCCATCGGCTCGCTGACGATCTCGAGCACGTCGACCTTCATCGGCCGGTCGGCCAGCACGGCGACCGTCGTGCTCCACTGCTCCGCCAGGGCCTCCGCCAGCTGCTCCTGCGAGATGAGCCCCATCGACACGCCGATGCGGCCGAGCAGCTCGCCGCCACGCGCAGCCTGCTCCTCGAGCATCGCTTCGAGCTGCTGCTCGTCGATGATGCCAAGGTCGATCAGGATTTGTCCGATGCGTCGGAGTGCCATGGTTAGTGGTCCTGGTCTCTCTTGCTCTTCTTCACGTCGTCGTTGAGCTCCTCGAAGATTCCCCGCTCGGCGTTGAAAATCCGCTGCGCCAGATCGTCGGGCGCCTGCGACTTCGCCAGCGCGTTTTCCTTCGTGATCTTCTTCTCGTTCCAAAGCTTGAAGAGATGGTCGTCGAGAAGCTGCATGCCGAGCTTGGCGCCCGTCTGGATCGACGAATTGATGCGGAACGTCTTGTTTTCACGGATCAGGTTGCCGATGGCCGGCGTCACCACCAGGATCTCGTAGGCCGCCACGCGGCCGCCGCCGATCTTCGGCAAGAGCGTCTGCGACACCACGCCGATGATCGCCGTCGAGAGCTGCGTGCGAACCTGCTCCTGCTGGTTGGTCGGGAAGGCGTCGATGATGCGGTTCACCGTGCCCTGGGCGCTCGAGGTGTGGAGCGTGCCAAACACCACGTGGCCCGTCTCGGCCGCCGAGATCGCCGCCTCGATCGTCTCCAGGTCGCGAAGCTCGCCCACGAGGATGATGTCGGGGTCTTGCCGAAGGGCGCGGCGGAGAGCCTCCGAGAAGCTCGTCACGTCGGTGCCGATCTCCCGCTGGTTGACCGTGCACTTCTTCGACTTGTGATAAAACTCGATCGGATCTTCGATCGTGATGATGTGGTGTTCGTGCGTCTCGTTGATGAAGTTGATAAGGCTCGCCAGCGTGGTGCTCTTGCCCGAGCCCGTGGGGCCGGTCACGAGAAACAGGCCACGCGGCCGCTGCACCATTTTCTTGCAGACTTCCGGCACCCCCAGCTGCTCCGGCGTGAGCATCTTGTTGGGAATCTGCCGCAGCACCATCGCGATCGTGCCACGCTGCTTGAACACGCTCACGCGAAACCGGGCCATGTCTTTGAAGGCGAAGCCGAAGTCGCAGCCCCCCTTTTCGGCCAGCTCCGCCTGGCACCGCTCGGGGGTGATCGCCTTCATCAGGCCGTTGGTGTCGTCGGGCGTGAGCACCTTCGTGTTCTGCGGCGTCATCGAGCCGCTCATGCGAAACACGGGCGGCAGGCCCGCCGTGATGTGAATGTCGCTCACGCCCCCCTTCACGGCGGCCGTCAGCAGCTTGTCGATCTGGATCGTGCCTTCCGCCGCGCGGGGCAGCGCGAAGGCATCGCCACGGCCGACGGCGGCCGCGGCCTGCTGGGCCGTCGTCTGCTCCTCCGGAATGTCGAGCTCGATGTCGCCCGAGGCGGCCTTCGCGGCCGCGGCCGGCTCAGGAGCCGCCGCCGGGGCAGAGGCCGCGGCGTCGGCTGTCCGCAGCACGAGCACCTTCGACCCCTGCACGTCGAGGAGCGAGCCCGAGTGTGAGCCCGCGGCGGACGTGAACGAAAACATCCGCGGCTCCGCCCCAGCCGGCATGATCGCGGCGGCAAACGCCTGCACGTCTTCGGCCGTGAGCGGCTTGGTCTTCAGCGGCCGCATCTGGTCGCCCACCCGCAGGATCGGCGCGTAGCCGCCCGAAAGCCGCACTTCCGTGGCCCCATTTTCCTGGGCCAGTTGGAGCAGCCTTTCGATCTGGGCATGCTGGGGAGAGGTCGTGGTGCTCATGTCGTTGCCGCCGTGCTCGCTGGGAAGCCGCCGAAGAGTTGCCGAACTGGAGCCGCGCTAGGCGGAAAGCGGAGCGACGCGAGGGCAGAACCGGCCTCACGCCCTGAAGAGGCCGCGGTCGCCTGGCCGGCATCCATGCCTGATGGCACCGTGCTCAGCCAGTGCCTCGAGAACTGGCCCACCTTCGCCTACCGCTTTCCTTGGTTCGATCGGCTCGGGCCCCTGACAGCCGCCGACCGCACACTGTCATTATGCGCTCCGGGTGCGAAAAAGGGAAAGCAGCCGGCAGCCCCGCTGGCCTCCCCCCCGTTTTTTTGGCCGAGTTTGGTATCGTGGGGGGTATGGATGTCGTCAACCACCGCGAAACCGTCCCCTTCACCACCGCCGATGGCTCGACCATCCGCGAGCTCCTGGCCCACCGGAATTCGGCCATCCGGCAGCAGAGCCTCGCCGAGGCCCGGCTCAAGCCCGGCTGTGCCACGGTGCCCCACCATCACGCCGTGACCGAGGAGATCTACTACATCCTCTCCGGCACCGCCGCCATGACCCTCGGGCACGACACCCGCGACGTCGGGCCCGGCGACGCCATCGCCATCCCCCCCGGCATCCGCCATACCATCCGCAACACCGGACCCGACGAACTCATCTTCCTCTGCACCTGCGCCCCCGGCTACGAACACACCGACACCTTCCTCGAACCGCAGCCTGCCCCCTAGCCATCCATGCCAGTCCCCGACGCGTTTGCCAAAATCCTCGTTTCCGAGGGGATCATCAGCGCCGAGCAGCTTGCCGAAGCGACTCGCGTGGCGGGGACGGCCGGCACGAAGGTGCCCGACGAGATCGTCAAACTGGGCTACGCCACCGCCGACAAGGTGATGGCTGCCTTCGGCAAAGCCTACGGGATCAAGGTCGTCGATCTCGTCGGCATGGCCGTGCCGCAGGAGGTCATCGAACTGCTGCCGGAGAGCGTGGCCCGCGAAAACACGATCTTCCCACTGGCCGAACTGGGCAGCGCTCTCCAGTTGGCCACCAGCGATCCCGCCGACACCGACCTGCAGGAGAAGCTGCGGTTCATCCTCAATCGCGACGTCGAGATGAGCCTCGCTCCGCGGCAGCAGATCGTCGAGGCCATCAACCGCCATTACGGCCTCTCCGACGGCGAGAGCGCCGACTCCATGCTCCAGGAGTTTACCGACACGGCGATCGACTTCACGGAGACGGCCGTCGAACAGGCGGCAGCGGCAGCCGCGGAGGAACAGTCGGACTCGCCGGTCGTCAAGCTCTGCAACCTGATCATCACCGAGGCTGTGCAGCTGCGGGCCAGCGACATCCACATCGAGCCCTTCGAAGACCGGGTGCGGATCCGCTACCGCATCGACGGCCGCCTCGTGGAACGCGACAACCCGCCGCGGCGGCTCCTGGGCGCCATCCTCTCCCGCCTCAAGATCCTCTCGAAGCTCGACATCGCCGAACGCCGCCGGCCGCAGGACGGACGGATCAAGCTCACCGCCGACGGCAAAGACTACGACCTCCGCGTGAGCGTGTTGCCCACCAACCACGGGCAGTCGGTCGTGATGCGGGTGCTCGACAAAGACAATATCCGCGTCGGGATTCGGCAGTTGGGGCTCTCCGAGCAAGACTTCCGATACTTCAAGACCCTGATCCGCCGGCCCAACGGCATCATCCTGGTGACCGGCCCCACGGGGTCGGGCAAAACCACCACGCTCTACGCGTCGCTCAACGAGCTCAACCGCCCCGACACGAAGATCATCACCGCCGAAGACCCCGTCGAGTATTACCTCGCGGGCATCAACCAGGTGGAGATCAAGCACCAGATCGGCCTCGACTTCGCCCGCGTCATCCGCGCCATGCTGCGGCAGGCACCCAACGTGATTCTCGTCGGCGAGATGCGCGACACGGAAACGGCGCAGATGGGCATCCAGGCGTCGCTCACCGGGCATCTCGTGTTCAGCACGCTCCACACCAACGACGCTCCCGGTGCCATCACCCGCATGATCGACATGGGCGTGCCGGCCTACCTCGTGGCCTCGAGCGTCGTCGCGGTGCTCGCCCAGCGGCTCGTGCGCGTGGTCTGCCCGAAGTGCAAGCAGCCCCACCAGCCGCTCGACTCGCAGATCCAGGAGGCGGGCATCACGGAGGAGCAGCTCAAGGGCGCCACCTTCATGAAGGGCCGGGGCTGCATCAACTGCCAGAAATCTGGCTACAAGGGCCGCCTCGGCGTGTTCGAGCTGATGGTAATGAACAACAAGATCCGCGAGCTGGCGTTTCAGGGCGCCGCCACGCAGGACATCCGCCGCGCGGCGGTGAGCACGGGGATGACGGTGATGTTCGAGGACGGCGTGCAGAAGGCGCTCCGCGGCATCACCACGCTCGACGAGGTTTTCCGCGTCACCAAGAAGACCGAGTAGGGGCCATTCTGGCTGGCCTCGTGGGCGCTACCCGCGCCGCCAGAAATGCAGCACCGCCGGGGGGATCTCGCGGGTCTCCCACGCGGCCGCCTCGGGCAACGCGGCCGCGTCGAACGACGTGTCGGCCTCCACCACCATCGTGCTGCCCGCGGGAGCCGCCCCCATCAGCAGTTCAATCAACGCCCCCAACTCCCCCCACCGTTCCGTGAAAAACGACCACGGCGGCGACACGAACACCACCCAGGGAACATCCGTCGGTAGCGGCGGCAGCCGCTTCGCCCACAACAACACGTCGCCCGGCCGCACCTCCACGCGGTCTTCGATGCCGAGCGACCGCACCGACCGCCGGAGCACGTCGGCCGTCGGAAAATGACGCTCGGCCAGCACCGCCCGAGCGGCACCCCGACTCACCGCCTCGAAGCCGAGCGCCCCCGTCCCGGCGAACAGGTCGATGGCGAGGGCCCCCTTGACGTCGATGCCCAGCAGGTTGAACAGGCTCTCCCGGACGCGTTCCTTCATCGGCCGGGTGCGGGCCGCCGGGGTGAATTCCAGCGTCCGTCCGCGGAAGACGCCCCCGATGATCCGCGGTGCACTGGCCGCTTCATCCTCCCCGCCGGGAAGGGGACGGCGGTCGGGTGAACGAGGGGGACGGGCCATGACACAGGATTCCGTGGGAACGGGAAAAC
>JBILWX010000052.1:0-24366 GCA_044369655.1 Pirellulales bacterium | reverse complement strand
GACGACCGAGGACGGGATCGTGGGCTGGGGCGAAAGCCACCATGCGCGCTCGCCCGGCAGCATCGGCCACCTGATCAACACGACCCTGAAGGGCTTCGTGGTCGGCATGGACGCCACCGACACGGTCGGCATCTGGGCCAGGATCTACAAGTTCCAGCTCGGCAGCCACGGCATGGGCGCCGCCACCGCCATGGCGATGAGCGGCCTCGACCAGGCGCTGTGGGACATCAAGGGCAAGGTACTGGGCCAGCCGGTGCATGCGCTGCTGGGTGGTCCGGTGCGCAGCAAGATGCGCGTCTATTCCTGGATCGGCGGCGACCGGCCGGCCGAGACCGCCGCCCAGGCGCAGGAGCGGGCCCGGCTCGGTTTCACCGCCATCAAGATGAATGCCTGCGAGGAGCTGCAGTTCATCGACACCTTCGACAAGGTCGACCAAGCGATTGCCAACGTGGCCGCCATCCGCGACACCGTCGGCCCGCACTTCGGCATTGGCGTCGACTTCCACGGCCGTGTGCACAAGCCGATGGCCAAGGTGCTCGTGAAGGAGCTCGAGCCCTACCGGCTGATGTTCATCGAGGAGCCGGTGCTCAGCGAGCACTCCGAGGCGCTCAAGGAGATTGCGATGATGGCCAACACGCCGATCGCGCTCGGCGAGCGGCTCTACTCGCGATGGGATTTCAAGAAGATCCTGCAGGAGGGCTACGTCGACATCCTGCAGCCCGACCCGTCGCATGCCGGCGGCATCACCGAGACGCGGAAGATCGCCACCATGGCCGAGGCCTATGACGTGGCGATCGCGCTGCACTGTCCGCTCGGCCCGATCGCGCTGGCCGTCAACCTGCAACTCGACGCCAACTGCTACAACGCCTTCATTCAGGAGCAGAGCCTGGGGATCCACTACAACCAGGGCAACGACCTGCTCGACTACATCAAGAATCCCGAGGTCTTCGACTACGCCGACGGCCACGTGAAAATCCCGCAGGGGCCGGGGCTCGGGATCGAGGTCGACGAGGACTTCGTCAAAGAGCGGGCCGCCGTCGGCCACCGCTGGCGAAATCCCATCTGGCGGCACGCCGACGGCAGTTTCGCGGAGTGGTAGGGTGGTGGGAGATGGCAGGCAGGCTGAAGTCTTGAAGTGTCGCCTGTCGACAGCTATTGTAGCGGCGGAGTTTTGAGCGGTCGGAGAAGACATTCGATCGACGGAGGTTCGTCATGAACCGCGAGACTCGAGCAGCGTTGCGCCTCTGGTCCGCCATCCCGCGATGGCAATCGGCACTCAGACAAAAATCCTCGCGGCCCTGCCCGATTCCGACGGGATCCCGACACGGCATCTCGGCTCACAGCACGAAGCGAATGCCGAAACAGTCGCTCGAACAGTCGCTCTGGATCGCGATCGCCGCAGCCGCGCCCTGCCTCGGGGCCAGCCCGCTCTGCGGGGCTGAGTTGGCGGCGGTCGAGGCGCTTGCAGCCGGACACGGGCGGGTGGTGCCGCTCGTGAAGCAATACTGCCAGGATTGCCATGCCGGCGACGTGATCGAAGGGGATGTCGACCTCTCGGGCGTCACATCACTCGACACCGTGCGCCGCCAGGTGAAGGTCTGGCAGCGGGTGGCCGAAATGGTGTCGAGTCGGCAGATGCCGCCGCCGGAGGCCGACCAGCCGACCGATGAGGAGCGTGCCGAGATCGGGCAGTGGCTCCACGACTTCCTGAAGGCCGAGGCCCGCGCCCGGGCGGGCGATCCGGGCCGCGTCGTGCTCCGTCGGCTCAACAATGCCGAATACACCTACACCATCCGCGACCTCACCGGCGTAGGCTCGCTCGATCCTGCGAAAGAGTTTCCGGCCGACGGCGGCGCGGGCGAGGGTTTTACGAATACGGGCCAGTCGCTCGTGATGTCGCCAGCCCTCGTGACCAAGTATCTCGACGCCGCGAAGGCCGTGGCCGGTCACGCCGTGCTCCTGCCCGACGGCTTCCGCTTTTCGGCGGGCGACACGCGGCGCGACTGGACGGACGAGGCGATCGCCCGCATTCGCGGGTTCTATGGACGGTTCACCCAGCCGCTCGATGCCGCCTCGGCCGCGGCGCAGACGGTCGTGAAGCAGGGGGTCAAGCTTGACGCCGGCCACGAGGGTTTTCTGCCGACCGAGAAATACCTGCTGGCGACGCTGGCCGAGCGGGATCGACTCGCGCAGGGGTCCGACGCCGTTGCCAAGGTGGCCCGCGAACGGGGCCTCAGTCCGAACTATCTCGCCACGCTCTGGGCGGCGATCGCTGTATCCGACGGCGCATCGGCAGGCGGGGCGGCGTCGTTGCACGAACCATCCTTGATTCTCGACGCGCTGCGGGCCCGCTGGAAGACCGCGACGCCGGGCGATGCAGCCGCACTCGCCGCGAGTGTTGCCGGTTGGCAAAAAGCGGTCTGGAAGTTTAACAACGTCGGCCAGATCGGCCGGCAGTTTGGCCGGCCCGACGGACCGCGTTCGTGGATGGAGGCGGTGACGCCGCTCGTGGACCGGCAGGAGTTTCGCGTGAAGCTCGCGGTGCCGGAAGGCAAAGATTCGATCACGATCCGCCTCGCGGCCGGCGACGCCGGCGACGGACGCGACCACGACGCCGTCATCTGGGAAAACCCGCGGCTGGTGGCCCCCGGCCGGGCCGACCTGCCGCTGCGGCTCGTGCGGCAGATGGTCGCGACATTGGCCACGCAGCGCGAGCGGCTCGCTGCGACCGCGTCGGAATGCCTCGCAGCCGCGGCCGAGGCGGCAGCGACCGAGCCACCGGTCACTGCCGATACATTCGAGGCCGCGGTCGCCGAACTGGCTCGGAAGCACGAGGTCGATCCGCAACTGCTGGCGGCGTGGCTCGGGTTTCTTGGCATTGGTTCACCGGAGGCGACGTTTGCCAGACTCCTCGACAAGAAGGTCGAACGCGTCGAGGGCTGGGAGGCCATCAACGGCTGGGCTGGTGACGGGCAATTGCGGGTGATGGCGAACTCGTCGGACGAGCAATTGCGGATCCCCGGCACGATGAAGCCCCACGGCATCGCCTTGCATCCCGACGTGAAGCACAGGGTGATCGTCGGCTGGAGGAGCCCGACGGCAGGCTCCACGCAGATCACGGGAGGGATCGAGGGCGTGCATGTCGGCTGCAGCAACGGCACGCTCTGGTCGTTGCAGGTCTGGCGGGGCGGCACCCGACAGGTGCTCGCGAGTGGCACGAGCAACCCCGGCCAGCGGACGCCGATCGGCCCGCTCGATCCGATCGAACTGCGGCGCGGCGACGCCGTCTGCCTGCTGGTGGGCGCCCGTGACGACAACGCCGACTGCGACCTCACTGCCGTTGATCTCACCATCCGCTCCGGCGACCGTGAGTGGGATCTGGCCAAGGACGTGTCGGCCGACATCCTCGCCGCCAATCCCCATGCTGATCGCCACGGCAATCCAAACGTCTGGCACTTTGCAGCGGAGCCCGATGCACCGGCCGCGGGCTGGGCGATTCCCGCCGGATCGCTGCTGTCCCGGTGGCTGTCTGCGACCAAGGCAGAAGAACGCGGAAGGCTCACCGGAGAACTCGAGCGGCTGTTGGCGGGCGACAGCGACGAACCGGCGAAAGACTCACCGGATGCGGAGCTGCGGCGCATGCTCCTCGCCGCGACCGGTCCGCTGCTGGCCGGCATCGAGCTCGAAGAGCATGCCGCCGGCGCGGTCGCGGAGGCCGGCGTCATGGGCATCGACCCAGGGCTCTTCGGCCGGCATCCGCAGGTTTCGGGGCTGCCGGCCGATGCCGCCGTCGATGGCAAGGATCTCTGCGTCCAGCCGCCCTTCTCGATCGATGTCACGATTCCGGCTGAAGTTGCCGCTGGCTGCGAGCTTGTCACCGCAGGAAAAGTCCATCCGCTGGCAGCCGACGATGCGAGCGTGCAGCTGCAGGCCAGCGCTGGTTCGGGTGCCGATGGTGTGTCCGCTGGACTGTCGCCGGCGGTGCCGGTGCTGGCCAGAAAAGGCTCCACGGCATGGCAACGGTTCGAGACGGCATTCGCCGACGTTCGCAACCTCTTCCCCAAGGCCCTCTGCTACGCGCGGATCGTGCCGGTCGACGAGGCGGTCACGTTCAACCTCTTCTACCGGGAGGACGATCAGCTCAAGCGGCTGATGCTCGACGATGCCCAGACAAAGGAACTGGACCGGCTCTGGGACGAGTTGCTCTTCATCAGCCAGGAGCCGGTGGAGCTGGTCGATGTCTACGAGCAGTTGATGGGCTATTACTCGCAGGACCGGTCCGATCTCGCGAAGTCGTTCGGGCCGATGCGGGAGCCGCTCGAGGCTCGGGCCGCGGCATTTCGCCGCGCGTCGACCGATGCCGAGCCGCTCCAGGTGGGAAAACTGTTCGACTTCGCCGCGCGGGCCTACCGGCGGCCGCTCCGACCGGAGGAGACCCGTGAGCTGAACGATCTCTATGCCGAACTCCGCCGCGACGACCTGCCGCATGAGCAGGCCTTCGCCCTCACGCTCGCCCGCGTGCTCGTGGCCCCCGCCTTCCTCTATAAGGCCGAGACATCGGGGCCGGGAGCCGGGCCGCAGCCGGTGAGCGACGATGAACTGGCCACGCGGCTCAGCTATTTCCTCTGGTCGTCGCTGCCCGATGCGGAACTGCTCGAGACTGCCGCGGCCGGACGGCTGCACCAGCCCGAGATCCTGCTCGCGCAGACGCGGCGGATGCTCCGCGACGGGAAGGCGCGGCGGCTCGCCGAGGAGTTTGGCACGCAGTGGCTCCACGTCCACGGCTTCGCCCAGCACGACGAGAAGAGCGAGGAGGTGTTTCCGACGTTCGCCGCCCTGCGCGGGGCGATGGAGGAGGAGACGATCCTGTTCCTGGCCGACTTCTTCCAGAACGACCGCTCGATCCTATCGCTGCTCGACGCCGACCACACGTTCCTGAACGCCGACCTGGCGAAGCACTATTCAATCGACGGCGTGGAAGGGCCGCAGTGGCGGCGGGTCGACGGCGTGCGGCGGCACGGCCGCGGTGGCATCCTCGGGCTGGCCTCGACGCTCGCCACCCAGGCCGGGGCGTCGCGGACGAGCCCCATCCTGCGGGGCAATTGGCTGAGCGAGGTGATCCTCGGCGAGAAGCTGCCCAAGCCGCCGAAGAACGTCCCGCTGTTGGCGGAGACGGTGCCCGAGGGGCTGACCGAGCGGCAGCTGATCGCCAGGCATTCGAGTGACGCCGCCTGCGCGAAGTGCCACATGCGGATCGATCCCTTCGGGTTCGCGCTCGAAACGTACGACGCCATCGGCAGGTTCCGCACGCAGGATGCGGCCGGCCATCCGATCGACGCCACGACGAAGCTGATGGACGGCACGCCGATCGACGGGCCAGAAGGCCTTCGCCGCTACCTGCGCGAGGACCGCCGCGACACGTTCGAACGGCAGTTCTGCCGCAAGCTGCTGGGCTACGCCCTGGGCCGGTCGGTGCAGCTCTCCGACGAGCCGCTGCTCGACGAGATCCAGGGAAAGCTGGCGGCCGAGGGGCACCGGGTGCACGTGGCGATCGAGGCGATCGTGTCGAGCCGGCAGTTTCGCGACATTCGCGGGGGCGATGCGGTCGATGACACGGAGTAGAATGGGTTTGTTTCAACGGGAGAATCAGCGATGACCAAGCCACTCGTTTCACGGCGAACCGTGCTCCGCGGCCTCGGTGTTTCCATGGCGTTGCCGTGGATGGAATCGCTTCCCGTCTGGGGCGAGGAGGCGAAGCCGGCCGCGGGCGGCAGCGAGGCACCGGTGCGGCTGGCCGTGCTCTTCGCCGGCAACGGCTTCCATTCCAAAGAATGGTGGGCCGACGGATCCGGAGCCGAGATGAAGCTCGGCAAGGTGCTCGAGCCGATCGCAGGCTTCCGCGAGAAGCTGCTCTTCGTGAAGGGGCTCTACAACGAGCAGGCGAGGAAGGGCAACATCCACAGTTCACAGACCGGCAACCTGCTCTCGGGGGCCCCGCTCGCCTCCGGCGGCGACATCCGCTCCGGCACGAGCGTCGACCAGATGCTCGCCCAGACCTACGGCCGCGCGACGAAGGTGCCGAGTCTCGTGCTCGGCTGCGAGAAGTCGAACCCGTCGGTCCACAAGAACTACTCGATGCTCTACAGCTCCCACATCTCGTGGAGTTCGCCGACCACGCCCACGCCGCTGGAGCTCTATCCCGCGCTCGCCTTCGACCGGCTCTTCAAGGAGGGAACGGAGAAGGGGGACGAGAGCGTGCTTGACGCGGTGATCGAGGAGGCGGGCAATCTGCGGCGGCGGATCAGCACGTCCGACCGGCGGAAGCTCGACGAATATCTCGACAGCGTCCGCGACGTGGAGCAGCGGATCGCCACCGCCGGGCAGCGCGGCGAGTTGCAGGGCTGGAAGCCGACGCTCGCCAAGCCCGACATGCCGCGGCCGCCCGACGGCATCCCGCAGGACATCGCCGAGCACATGCGGCTGATGTGCGACATCCTCGTGCTCGCCTTCCAGACCGACACCACGCGGATCGTCACGCTCAAGCTCAACAACGACCATTCGGCGCTGCGGTTCCCGAACCTGTCGCGGACCGACAACCCCGCGCAGGGGATCGACTACATGATCCACCATCTGCTCTCCCACTCCGACGGGGCCGACTGGCTGAAGGTGAACCAGTTCTTCATGGAGCAGATGGCGCACGTCGCCCGCCGGCTCGACGCGATCGACGAGGGGGGCCGCACGGCGCTCGACAACTCGATGATCATGATGTGTTCGAGCATGATGGCCGGCGCGAAGCACGACAACGACCAGTTGCCGGTGGCCGTGCTTGGCCGGGCCGGCGGCCGGCTCGAATCGGGCCGCGTTCTCGACTATTCGAAGACGGAAAACCGGCAGATGTGCCGGCTCTATCTCTCGATGCTCGATAAGATGGGCGTGCACGAGAAATCGTTCGGTGACGCCACGGAGCCGCTTGCCGAAGTCTGATTTCGGGAAAAAGGTGGCGGCCGCCTTTTTGTCGCCGTTTTTGTCAGTGCCGCATAAAGGCATCCGTGACGCTGCCATCGACCCCTGCCGTCGCCGAGTCGTCCGACCGCGTGCTTGTCGGCAGCGGCATCATGTCGGCGAGTCTGGGCGCATTGTTCAAGCGTCTCGAGCCGCGGCTCTCGATGATTCCTACCTACGGCGAGGATCTGAAGGTGCCCGCGAACGCCGGACTCTTCGAGCGGAACTCGCGGCGGTCCGATGAGACGCTCGGCCTCTTTCCGTGTGCGGAACACGCACAAAAGGCATACTCATAGAAACTCAGGGGAACATGCCATGGTTCGACTTCATTTTCTTGCGATCAGTGTCTTCGTCATCTCCGCGGTGAACGCCGTTGCGAGAGCGGAGCAGGGGGCGCCGCCCGACCTGCTCCCCACGCTCGGTTCGATCGAGCGGCTCGACCCGCGGTTCGACCCGCTCGTGCCGAAGGATTCAGTGATCGAGGTGCTTGCCAGCGGGTTTGTCTGGGCCGAGGGGCCGGTGTGGCTCAAGCAGGAGAAGGCGATCCTCTTCAGCGACATCCCGCGGAACCGCGTCATGCGGTTCAAGGATGGCGAAGGCTTGAGCATCTTCCTCGAGCCGGCCGGGTTCACCGGGCAGGGGGCCTACGGGAGCGAGCGGGGCAGCAACGGCCTCACGCTCGACGGTCAGGGCTGCCTGATCTCCTGCGAGCACGGCGATCGGCGGGTGAGCCGGCTCACACCGGGCGGCGGCAAGCGGACGGTGGCCGACCACTACCGCGGCAAGCGGTTCAACAGCCCCAACGACTGCACGGTGCACTCGTCCGGCGCGATCTACTTCACCGATCCGCCCTACGGACTGCCCAAGGGCTGGAACGACGAACGCCGTGAACTGGATTGCTGCGGCATCTACCGGGTGACGCCCGACGGCGCGGTGACGCTGTTGTGCGACACGATGACGCGGCCCAACGGCATCTGCCTCTCGCCCGACGAAAAGCGGCTCTACGTCGCCCAGTCCGACCCTGAGGCGCCGCTCTGGAAGGTGTTCAACGTCAAGCCCGATGGCACGCTCGACGAAGGGCGAACGTTCTTCGACGGCACGAAGCTGTTCGGGGAGCGGAAGAAGGGACTCCCCGACGGGCTCAAGGTCGACCTCGCGGGCAACGTCTTCGCGACCGGCCCGGGCGGCGTGCTCGTGTTCGCGGCCGACGGCACCCATCTCGGCACGTTCCTCACCGGGCAGGCGACGGCCAACTGTGCCTTCGGCGACGACGGCAAGACGCTCTATATCACAGCCGACTCGCACCTCTGCCGCGCGAGGCTTTCCACCACCGGCCCGCTCCCGGGTCCGTGACGGCCTACGCCCGAAACAACGGGAAAGAAGAGGTGCCGAGATCGGTCAACTCTTCGGGGCAGCGGGCGCCATCGGCAAGAGTTCGATCCAGCCTCCGACGTGATCGCGGGCCGCGTTGGCCGCTCGCTTCGCGTCGCCGCTGCGGATGAGACCGAGCAACTCGCGATGGCTGTCGACCGTCTGTTGCCGCGTCCGTTTCGTGACTTCCTGGTGCCGCAGTTGCATCTGCGTGAGCCACAGTTCGACCTGGTCGCGCAGTGCGTTCCAGCAGAGCATCAGCCGACGGTTCTTGCCCGCCTTCACGATGCGGTCGTGAAATTCGGTGTCGAGCCGGGAGACGTCGGCGAGGGTCTTCGCTTCCTTGGTCGCCGCGATATTGGTCTCGAGCGACGCAAGCACGTCGGCCGTGGCATGCTCCGCCGCCAGCGACGCCGCCAGCGGATCGAGCGCCAGCCGCACGGCGTGGATTTCCTGCAGGTCGGTAGGCGTGAGAGTGGGCACACGCGTTCTGCCCTGCGGATCGAACTCGACCAGGCCCCGCAACTCCAGTTCGATGAGCGCCTCGCGGACCGGGGCCCGGCTCACCCCGAGCTTGGCGGCGAGCGACGGCTCGGAAAGCTGGGCTCCGGCTGGAAAATCCCCCGCCACGATAGCCCTCGACAACTGGGAACTTACCGAGTGGGCGAGACTGATGCGGCGGACTCTGCTGAGCGGCATGGAGCGTGGGGGAAGAGGAGTGAAATCAGCGGGCGGCGCATCCGAAGCCCACTGAAGGGTACCATCGAGGTTGTATTATGTCGACAATCTGGCCGCTGCAGCTGACCACGGCCCGCTCGGTCGGCGCGAGCTGTCGAGCAGATGGCTATCGCCGAATGGAGAGCGATTCGATCCGGGCCGACGTGAGATTTCTGACGCCGTCCTGCCGTCATCGCGACGCCCCCGCAGCCCCGAATGCTTCGCGGTCCTTGCATTTCCGAAAGCCTGGCTTGTCCGGCTCTTCCGGACGGTATCGTTAGGAACAGAGGTCGGGGTAATCGTGTGTTCAAAGGGGTTTTTCTGCGTCGGTCACGAGCGAGTCGTGCACGACGACACTTTTTCACGGGGAGGAATGCAATGCGTACGTTGAAGAGCCGTGACGGTTTCACTCTCGTCGAACTGCTGGTGGTCATCGCCATCATCGGCACGCTCGTCGGGTTGCTCCTGCCTGCCGTCCAGCAGGCCCGATAGGCTGCCCGCCGCAGCGCCTGCACCAACAACACGAAGCAACTGGGCTTGGCCTGCCTGAACTACGAGAGCACCCGGAAGCGGCTGCCGGCCGCGAATGACCGTTCGTCGCACACCACCGCCGGGTGGAGCTGGATCGTGCACGTCCTGCCGTTCATCGAGGAAGTGAACCTCTACAACAACCTGTCGACCGTCACGGGCCGCTTCTCGGCCGACTTCAGCGCCTCGCTCGCGCCAACGAGTACGAACACGGCCCTGCCGCAGCTCATCTGCCCGAGTTCGACGTTGACCAATCCCAACACCAGCAACACCGATGGCCTCCGCGGGCTGACCAACTACAAGGCGGCGGCAGCTGTCGGGATCATCGCGGCCGGAGAGCCGACCAGCACCGACGTTCGGGGCGGTGGCCTGATCACCGAGCACGTCTGGTCGAACGAACCCACGCTTCGCGCGAACACGTCGTACAGTGGCATCGAGACCCGTCAGGCGAGCGATGGGTTGTCGAAGACCGTCATGGTCGGCGAGGTCTGCGGTTCCAATGATTCCTTTCCCTGGGCTCGCGGCCAGACGTCGTGGATTACGCCTGCGGTGACGGTGTTTGCCTCCGACCTGACCCAGGGGACCGCGCCGACGATCACGAAGATCATGGGCCGGAATGTCACGGGCAGTACGAACACGACCGGCGACTGCTACAACACCGGTGCCGTGCAGGGGCTCGGGAGCTTCCATACGGGCAACCTGGTTCTCCACGCCTATGGCGACGGGCACACGTCGGCCGTTTCGGCGGACGTGGATTCGTCGGTGCTGGCCTCGATCTACACCCGCAGCAACGGCGAGGCTGTCGCTGAGCTGCCGTGATCCGGCGGCTTCGTCCGAGTGTCCGGCTGCCGTCAGGGCTGGCTCGTCGGGCGGCATCGAGAAGACGATCGGCACCGCGGCCGGGATCGCTCCCGGCCGCGGTCGTGTTTTCCAGGTCCTGCCACGCAGTGCCCACCCGCGCCGGTCGACGCGGCCCGAGGTGGGAGCACCGGCCTGAATTGGCGGCTTGGGCCGCATTTCGGCGGGGGTGGGGCGGTGGGAACGCGGCGTTGTCTGTATAAAGGGGATTGCCGGACGCAAGGCAGCCGTAAAAATAACGGTGCCGATTCGCCGCGGCACCGCGATGGCGGGCGACGTGTCCGCCTGATTTCCCCCGATCCACCAGAGCACGGATGACGCACTCACCCTCCACGGCCGACCGCGACTCCATGATCGAGGCCGACGGCCTCTGCAAGTATTACGGCTCCTTCATCGCCACCGAGGACATTACCTTCAGCGTGCCTCGCGGCCAGATCGTCGCCTTCCTGGGGCCCAACGGCGCCGGCAAGAGCACGACGATGAAGATGCTGACCGGGTATCTCGCCCCCTCGGCCGGCATCGCCCGGATCGCCGGCTACAACATGTCGACCGACCGGTTGGCGGGGGCGGCCCGGCTGGGCTATCTGCCGGAGAACGGCCCGCTCTACCCCGACATGACCCCGCGGAGCCTGCTCGAATTCTTCGCCGACGCGCGGGGCCTCACGGGAGCACGCCGGACGGAGCGGATCGAGGCCGTCGTCGACCAGTGCGAATTGGGGAGCGTGATCGGCAAGGCGATCGGAAAACTCTCGAAGGGCTATCGTCAGCGGGTGGGCATGGCCCAGGTGCTGCTGCATGAGCCGGAAGTTTTGATCCTCGATGAGCCGACGAGCGGCCTCGACCCGAACCAGATCCGCGGCGTGCGCGAGACGATCCGCCGGCTGGGCGAGCGGAAGACGATCCTGCTCTCCACCCACATCCTGCAGGAGGTGGAGGCGCTGGCCGACCGGGTGATCCTGATCTCGGAGGGCCGGATGCGGTTCGACGGCACGCCCCTCGAGCTTCGGGCCGGTGGCCGCGGCCTCGACGAGCGGTTCCACGAGCTCACGCGGGGCGTTTCCGTGTGAGTCGGATCGGCGTCTGCCGGATGCCTCGATGCCGTAGCGGCGTCGAGAAGTGAGCGGAAACAGGTTTGGAAGGATTTTTCAAGGACTGATTCATATGAAGTGGCATGTGCTCGACGCGGTGTTCAAGCGGAACTTCGTCGCCTATTTTTCCAACCCCACCGGGTATGTCTTCATCTGCGTCTTCGTGCTGCTGGGGTCGCTGGCGGCCTTTTGGCCGCCGGAGTTCTTCAATTCCAATCTCGCCAACCTCGATCAGCTCAACCGCTACCTGCCCTATATCCTGCTCGTCTTCATTCCCGCCATCACGATGAGCGTGTGGGCCGAGGAGCGGCGGCAGGGCACGGACGAACTGCTGCTGACGATTCCCGCGAGTGACTGGGAGGTTGTGTTCGGGAAATACCTCGCGGCGGTCGGGATCTACACCGTGGCTCTGATATTTTCCTGCATCTGCAACCTCGCGATCCTGCTCTTGTGGGGCACGCCCGACGCGGGCCTCTTCCTCTCCAACTATCTCGGCTACTGGTTCGTCGGCATCGCGATGATCGCCATCGGCGTGGTGGCCAGTTTCCTCACCAACAACCTCACGGTGGCCTTCATCCTGGGGCTGGCGTTCAATGCGCCCCTGGTCGTGGCCGATCAGGCCGGGTCGGTCATGTCGCCCGGGCTCGCCAAGTGGGTGCGGCCGTGCAGCCTCGCCGAACAGTTCACCGACTTCGGTCGTGGCATCGTCAGCCTGTCGGGGGTCGCCTATTTCCTCGGCATCGTGGCGGTCTGTCTCTACATCGCGATGGTGCTGATCGGCCGCCGCCACTGGACCAGCCGTCGGGACGGCGCGAAAATGGGAGTGCATTTCATCGCCCGAACGCTCGGCCTGGCCGCCGCGGCTCTGGGCGTCGTGCTCTTCTTTCGGGGCATGGACGTGCGGGCCGATCTCTCCCAGGAGCAGATCAGCTCGCTTTCTGCCGACACTCGCCGGCTGCTCCGCGAGTTGCAGACCAGTCGCCCGATCGACATCAAAGCCTACGTCAGCCCGACCGTGCCGGAGGACTACACGCAGACGCGGCTGAACCTGCTCAACATGCTGCGGCAGTTCCAGCAGCTCGGCCGCGGCAAGGTCAACGTGGAGGTGATTCCCACCGACCCCAAGACCGAGGCGGCGGCGCTGGCGTCGCAGCAGTTCGGCATCGAGCCGGTGAACGTGCTGTCGCGGGTGCGCGGTGCCTACCGTGACGAAAGCATCTTCCTTGGCTGTGCCTTCACGAGCGGCCTGGAGAAGGTGGTCGTGCCGTTCTTCGACAAGGGCACGCCGGTCGAATACGAGCTCATCCGGTCGATCTGCACCGCCGCGCAGCAGAAGCGGAAACGGCTGGGCGTGCTGACGACAGACGCCGATCTCTTCGGCGGCTTCGACATGGCCACCGGCCAGCAGCGGCCCCGGCAGCCGGTGCTCGAGGAACTGGAGAAACAGTATGACGTGGTGCAGGTCGACGCCTCGGCGCCGATCGCCGACAGCTATGACGTCTTGCTCGCGGTGCAGCCTTCGTCGCTCGGCCCGGAGCAGATGAACCACTTCGTGGCGGCCGTCAGGGCCGGTCAGCCGGTGGCGGTGTTCGAGGATCCGCTGCCGGTGCTGATGCAGGGCGTGCCGGGCACGGCGCAGCCCCGGCGTGGGCCGGGCGGTCCGATGGCGATGTTTCAGCCGCAGCAGCAGCCCAAGGGCGACATCGGCCAGCTCTGGCAGACGCTGGGCGTCAAGCTCATGGCCCGCGGTGGACGTCCCGCCATGGGGCAGAACGGATCCGATCCGCTCATCGTCTGCCAGGACTACAACCCGCACCCGAAGCTGGAACTGCCCGACGAATTCGTCTTCATCGACGCCGACCTGGCCGCCGACGCCGCCGGCACGCTGCCCGGCTTCAACGCCCGTCAGCCGATCACCGCCGGACTGCAGGAAGTGCTTTTCCCGTTCCCGGGCGCCGTCGTCAAGGACGACAAGGCCGACGTCGCCTGGACTCCGCTGGCCCAGACGGGCCTGCGGACCGGCACGATCGAGGTCGAGCAGGTGATGGGAAACCGCGGCGACATGCGGCAGCTGCAACTCTTCGAAAAGCAGGCGAAGCAGTCGATGGTGATGGCGGTGGCCATCGAGCGGCAACCGGTGGCGGACGCGTCGCCGGGCGGCGAAGCGGACGGCAAGGCAGCCTCGTCGGCGCAGAAGCCGATCCGCGCGGTCGTCGTGGCCGACATCGACCTGATGGATGGCCGGATCTTCGGGCTGCGCAACCGGCCGGACGAGGTGTTCGGCCTGAATTTCGACAACGTCACCTTCGTGCTCAACATCCTCGACTCGCTGGCGGGCGACGACCGCTTCCTCGAGATCCGCAAGCGGAAGCCGAAGCACCGCACGCTCGAGCGGATCGAAGACACGGTGGCCGACGCTCGCGAGAAGGCCGACGCCGAGCGGCAGAAGTTCATCGCCGAGTTCGACGAGGCGGAGCGGACCGCCAACGACTCGATGCAGGCCGAAGTGGGTGAGTTCGAGAAGAAGATCAAGGAACTCGAGACCGCGGGCGACGCCGATCCGCAGGCGGCGATGCAGGCGGTGCAGCAGCTCGCCAGCCGCCAGCGGCTCGCGCAACGGCGGCTCGACACGAAGATCGAGCAGCTGAAGCGAAAGCGAGACACCGAGGTGGAGGCCGTGGAACGCCAGCTGGATGCGAAGATCCGCAAGGAGCAGGACCGGCAGAAATGGCTCGCCGTCCTGCTGCCGCCGATTCCGCCGCTGGTGGTGGCGTTCTTCGTGTACTTCCGGCGGCGGGCTCTGGAACGCGAGGGCGTGGCGAAGTCGCGGCTCCGGTGAGCGTTGCCCGGAGCCGGACGCTCCGGCGGCGGTGCCGGTCGCGTGGCTGCGAGCGGATTGACACGGGTATGGGATTCGATCGGCGACAAGACAGGTGAACACGATGGACACGACAGGCAGGACTGGAACCATGGAGCATCACGGCAGCGGGGCGAACCGGTTTCGCCATGTGGAAGAGCAGGAATCATCCGGCGGTCTGACGCCCGTGATGGTCCGCACCGGGCTGTTTCTGCTCGGCGGCCTGGGAATGCTTCTGCTCGGAGTCGCCGTGCAGCCGCGGTTCAAGAGCGCCACGGTGGAGCCCGAGGAACAGCGGGTGCTGTTCCCGGAACTGTCGGACGCGTCGAAGGCGGCGAGCCTCGAGATCGTGTCGTACGACGATGAACTCTCCACGCTGCACCCCTTCAAGGTGATCCAGTCCGGGGGCGTGTGGGTGCTGCCTGCGCACCAGAACTATCCCGCGGACGCCAAGGAACAACTCGCCGCCGCCGCTACGGCATTGGTCGACCTGAAGATGCTCGACGTCGTGAGCAAGTCGGCAGCCGATCACGAGACCTACGGGGTGATCGAGCCGGATCCTGAAAAGATCAAGCCGGGCATGACGGGCGTGGGGCAGCTGGTCGAGATCCGCGACGGCTCCGGCAACAAGCTGGCCAGGCTGATCGTCGGCAAGGAGGACAAGCGCCGCGTCGGCGGGGACGGCGTCGGCCGGACGCTGCGGTTCGTCCGCAAGGCCGGCCAGGATCCGGTCTATCGCGTGGAGATCGACACGTCGAAGTTCACGACGAGCTTTGGCGATTGGATCGAGAAGGACCTGCTGAAGCTCTCGCCGTGGGACGTGCGGCGGCTCGGGCTCGAGGACTACGCGCTGGTGGCGGTCGAGACGAACGGCCGGATCGGCGTGCAGTTGGATCGCAAGCATCGGGTCGATCTGGCCTACGACGACAAGGACGCGAAGTGGTCGCTGGTGCGGCTCGAAGCCTTCTCCAAGGAGGGGGAGCCGAAGGAGGAGAAGTTGGCTGAAGGCGAGGAACTTGCCACGGCCAAGCTCAACGACCTCAGGAATGCGTTGGGCGACCTCAAGATCGTGGACGTGGCCCGGAAGCCCTCGGGTTTGAGCGCCGAACTCAAGGCTGAGGAGAGCTTCACGAATGATCGGGAGGCGGTCACCTCGATGCAGCAGCGCGGCTTTCTCCCACTCAAGACCGGTGAGATTCTCTCCACGGACGGCGAGACGATCGTGGGGATGAAGGACGGTGTCGAATACGTCTTGCGATTCGGGGCCCCGACCACCGTCGCCGGCGAGTCGAAGTCGGACGACAAGGATGAAAAGAAAGCTGAGCCCGAAACGGGAGCCGCCGGCGAGACGAGCGGGCGCTACCTGCTCGTGATGGCGCGGTTCAACGAAAAATTGCTCGAGAAGCCGACGCTTGAGCCGTTGCCGGAAGTGCCCGCCGACGCAGCCCAGAAGGAAGACGGCAAGAAGGAGGAAGGCAAGAAGGATGGAGAAGGAGCCGCCGACGACAAGAAGACGGACGCGGCGGAGAACCTCAAGAAGGCCGACGAGGCGGAGGCGGCCGCGCAGGTGGCGCTGGAGAACCGGCGGCGGGTGGAACGTGAGAATCGGCGGAAGCAGGACGACTACGACGACAAGGTGAAGGCCGCCCAAAAACGCGTGCGCGAACTGAACAACCGCTTCGCCGATTGGTATTACGTGGTTTCCGACAAGGAATACGCCAAGATCCACCTCACCCGCTCAAGCATGGTGCAGAAGGTCGAGGCAAAGGCGAGCCAGCCCGCCGCGGCTGCGGAGGGGCAGTGATCGCTGCCGGTCGGAGGCGACGCGGAGGGTTGGAGCGATTGTGATTCGCCGCGAGAACTCGTTCGGGCCCCATGGCGGGGCCGTCCGCTTGTGGAACCCGCCAGTCCCCCGATAATGGCGGCTGGATCGGCCGTCACCTCCACGCCCTGCTTGGGTTCCTCATGCAATCATCCACAGCGGTATCCGGCGCGACATCGGGCTTGTCAGGTGTCGACCCCACGACAGCGGCAGCTGTCGCAGCCTCCGAGCACGCAGCCGCTCGAGTGCCCCGATACGCACGCGGGGTGGCCGGCTGGAACATCCGCTGGCACAACGTCCACTGGGAATACTTTCTGCCGATTTTCACGGTGCATGCGTTGGCGTGCTTCGCCCTGCTGCCCTGGTGCTTCAGCTGGTCGGGGGTCGTGATCGCCCTGGTCGGCACCCATGTCTTCGGCATGGGCATCAATCTCGGCTACCACCGGCTGCTCACCCACCGCAGCCTGAAAGTTCCGCTTTGGCTCGAGCGGATGCTGGGGACGGTCGCCCTCTGTTGCCTCGAGGACACGCCCGCTCGTTGGGTCGCCACGCACAGGCTCCATCATGTCCACTCCGACGACCCCGAGGATCCCCACACGCCCCGCGATGGCGTGGGCTGGTCCCATGTCGGCTGGCTGTTTCGCCGCGCCCCCGACCGACGCACGCTGGCCTTTCTCGACAAGTATGCCCGCGACATTCTGGCCGATCGCTATTTCCGCTTCCTGGAGCGGCATCCCACCAGCACGCTCTGGATCTACCTGGCGCACGCCGCGGTATTCGCGCTCGCAGGGCTGGTGGCGGGCCGGCTCTCCGGGGGCGATTGGAGCGACGGCGTTCGCCTCGGGGCCAGTTGGCTCGTGTGGGGAGCCTTCGTCCGCACCGTGCTCGTCTGGCACATGACGTGGAGCGTGAACTCGCTCTCCCACCTGTTTGGCTACCGGACGTATGAAACCGGCGAAGACAGCCGCAACAACTGGTTCGTGGCCATGGTGGCCGCGGGGGAGGGCTGGCATAACAATCACCACCATGATCCGGCCAGCGCGAGCGTGCAGCACAAGTGGTGGGAGTTCGACCTGACCTACTACGAGATCCTGCTGCTCGAGCGGATGGGCCTGGCCACCGACATCATCCAGCCGCGTCACGTGCGCCAGGCGGCCGCGTCGACGCGGAATTGATCGGAGGCGTCTGCGGCGATGTCGGACATTCTCACTTCGCCCCGTCCCTCCCGCTTCGGCCGGGCCGTGGGCTTCCGGTTGGCGGGCATCGGCAGCGCCGTCCCGGCGAACGTCGTGACCAATGCCGATCTGGCCCGGCTCGGCTGCGACCCTGAATGGATCGTCGCCCGCTCCGGCATCCACGAGCGACGGCACGCCCCGCCGGAAATGGCCACGAGCGACCTGGCGGCCAGCGCCTGCCGGGCGGCGCTCGCCCAGGCGGGAGCCGCCACCGCGGCCGTCGACCTGCTCGTGCTCGGCACCTTCACGCCCGACATGTGCATCCCCTCCACGGCCTGCATCGTCCAAGAGAAACTGGGGCTCGACGCGCCGGCAATGGACGTGACCGCGGCCTGCGCGGGATTCGCCTATGCGCTCGTGACCGCGGCCAACTTCCTGGCCGCCGGATCGAGTCGGCTGGCGCTCGTGGCTGGTGCCGACACCAATTCCCGCGTCGTCGATCCCGAGGACATCAAGACCTGGCCCCTCTTCGGCGACGGGGCGGGGGCGGTGCTCCTCGAGGCGGCGTCGCCCGAAGCCTCGGGCCGCGAACATGGTCTGCTCGCCTTTTCGCTCGGCGCCGATGGCAGGGGCGCGGGGCTCCTCGCCTGCCCGATGAGCGGCTCGCGCCAGCCGGTCACCGCGGAGGGCCTGGCCAGGCGGCAGCAGTTTATGCAGATGGATGGCAGGGCGGTGTTCAAGTGGGCGATCCGGCTGGCGGAGGAGAACATCCGGCAGGTGGTCGAACGATCGGGCCTGGCTCTCGAAGCGGTCGACCTGTTCGTGCTGCATCAGGCCAACGCCCGGATCATCGAGGGAGCCCGCGAGTCGCTCGGCATCCCGGCGGACCGGTTCATGATGAACCTCGACCGCTACGGCAACACGTCGAGCGGCTCGATTCCGCTCGCGATGGACGAGGCCTGGCGGACCAGCCGGATCGGGCCGGGCAGCACGGTCGTGGTCTGCGGCTTCGGCGGCGGCCTCGCCTGGGGCAGTGCGGTGTGGAGGCTGTGACCGCGCCTCGTGTGGCAGGTCAACCAGCCCAACCCGCCGGGGACGACAGAAGTCGCGTCGCTACGGCTTTTTCTCCGTGCACGACCCACGACAGCCCAATCCCCAGAAGGTCGAAAAATCCTAATGCTCCTCGAGCTTCCGCCGATCCCCGGCTTCTTCGTTCGTTCATTGTTGCCATGGCGAGCCCCGAACCGTGCACGTGCAGCCCGCGGGTGCTCCACGTGGTATGTTTTGCGATCATCAATGAAGGAGGTGAACGATGGCTGACACAGGTGCGGTGAAGCGGCTGCCGGCGCGGGGCGAGGTGGCCGTCGGGGATACGTGGGACCTGGGCAGCCTGTTTTCGTCCGACGCCGAATGGGAGTCGGCGCTCGCGGAGTGGGAAAAGCGGATCCCCGGGTTCGCGGCGTTCGCCGGCACGCTCGGGTCGTCGCCGGAACGACTGGCGGAATGCCTGGCCTACGATCTTGTCGTCGATCGTGAGGGCGACCGGCTCGCGACCTATGCCCACCTCCGGGCCAGCGAGGATCAGGCGGCCGCCGATCCACAGCGGATGACCGGCCGCTTCCAGCACGTCGCCACGCTCGCGGGCGAGAAGGCCAGCTTCATCCGCCCCGAGATCATGGCGATTCCGCCGGCCACGCTCGCCACATGGATGAGTCTGCCGGTGCTCGCCCCCTACGCATTGCTGCTCGAACGGCTCACGCGGACGCGGCCGCACGTGCTTTCGGAGCCCGAGGAAAAGCTCCTGGCGATGCAGGGGACCTTCGCCGGCACGGCGGGAAAAGTGTTTCGGCAGCTCACCGACGCCGACATGAAGTTCGGCAGCGTGACCACCGGTGCGGGCGAGCAGGTCGAACTTTCGAACGCCACGTTCGTGACGCTGCTGCACGATCCGGCGCGGGAGGTGCGGCGGACCGCCTTCCACCAGTACTACGCCCAGTACGAAGCCCACGCCAACACGCTGGCCGCCACGCTCTCCGGCTCCAACGAACGCGACGTCTATGCGGCGAAGGTGCGGCGCTACCCCAGTGCCGTCGAAGCGGCCCTGTTCGCCGACAACGTGCCGATCGCCGTCTACGACCAGCTCATCGCGGCCGTCCACGCCCACCTGCCCGCCGTGCATCGCTATTACGACCTGCGGAAGCGGATCCTCGGCCTCGACGAGATCCATCACTACGACTGCTACGTGCCGCTCGTGCCGGAACTCGAAACGCGGCACACTTGGGACCATGCGGTGCGGGTCGTGGTCGAATCCCTCGCGCCGCTCGGGGTGGAATACACCACGCGGCTGGAGCGGGGGCTGCTCGGCCGCTGGTGCGACCGCTACCCGAACGCCGGCAAACAGTCGGGAGCGTTCAGTTCGGGCACCTACGACTCCGACCCGTACATCCTGATGAACTTTCAGGAGGAGGCGATCGAGCACGTCTTCACGCTGGCCCACGAGGCCGGCCACTCGATGCACACGCGGTATTCGGCGGAGGCCCAGCCCTACCATTACTCCGGCTACACGATCTTCGTGGCGGAGGTGGCCAGCACGTTCAACGAGCAGCTGCTGGCGCGGCTTTTGCTCCAGCGGGCGACGTCGCCGAAGGAACGGGCCGCGATCATCGCCCGCGAGATCGATTCCATCCGGGCCACGATCGTGCGGCAGACGATGTTCGCCGAGTTCGAGCGGAAGAGCCACGCCTCGGCCGAGGCGGGCGAGCCGCTGACGCTCGAACGCCTCAGGAGCATCTACCGCGAACTGCTCGACTCCTACTTCGGCCCGCGGTTCGTCATCGACAGGCAGTTGGAACTGGAGTGCCTCCGCATTCCGCACTTCTACAACGCCTTCTACGTCTATAAATACGCCACCGGGCTGTCGGCCGCGATCACGCTTGCCAAACGCGTGGCGGAGGGGGGGGCGAAGGAGCTGGAAGCGTATCTGGCGTTCCTCAAGGGCGGCTGCTCGAAGTGGCCACTCGACCTGCTCCGCGATGCGGGGGTCGATCTGGAGCAACCCGAGCCGGTGGCGACCGCCCTCACACGGTTTGGCGAACTGGTCGACGAGCTGGACACGCTGCTGTAGGAGCCGCCTCACTCCCGGCCGCGGACCAGCTCGACCAGTGGCCGCACGAAGGCGCCGGTGCCGCCACCGTCGATCCACGGGCGGGGCTTCTCGGCGAAGGCCGGGCCGGCGATGTCGACGTGGGTCCAAGGGATGCCGCCCACGAACCGCTCGAGGAACTTCGCGGCGGTGATGGCGCCCCCCCACCGACCGTCGCCCACGTTCTTGATATCGGCGACCTCGCTGCGGATCTGGTCGTCGTAGTCGGGATACATCGGCAGCTGCCAGACCGGCTCTCCGACGGCGCGGGCCGCCCGGGCGACGTCGTCGCAGCAGGATTGGTCGTTGCTGAACAGGCCGGCGACGTCGTGGCCCAGGGCCACCATGCAGGCGCCGGTGAGCGTGGCGGCGTCGATGATCCGCTTCGGCTTGAAGCCGCGGATCACGTCGAGCACGTCGGCCAGCACGATCCGTCCCTCCGCGTCGGTGTTATGTACCTCGATGGTCGTGCCGCTCCGCGCCGTGATCACGTCGCCGAGCTTGTAAGCCGCCGGGCCGGTCATGTTTTCGACCAGGCCGATGCCCACCACGAGGTTCACCGGCAGATTGAGGGCGGCGATCGTGGCTGCCGCCGCCAGCATGGCGGCCCCTCCGGACATGTCGCACTTCATGGTGAGCATCGAATCGGAAGGCTTGAGCGACAGGCCGCCCGAATCGAACGTCACCCCCTTGCCGACGAGGGCGATGTCGGGCTGTCCGTCGTGGACGCCGGGGCCACGGTAGCGCAGGATGACGAGTCTGGGCGAACGGCTCGAGCCCCGGCCGACCGCGAGGATCGCGTGGCAGCGTTCCCGCGCCAGTTGCTCCTCGTCCCAGATTTCGACCTCCATGCCCGTGCGGCCGGCCACGGCCGCGGCCTCCTCGGAGAACGTCTGCGGATAGAGATCGTCGGCCGGTGTGTTGACGAGTCGCCGGGCGAGGTTCACGCCCTCGCCGATCGCCACGCCGCGGGCGACCGCCTCCGGCGGCGCCACCAGCCAGAGGGTGGTGCCGAACCTGGTCCGCTTCTTCTCGGCCCGGTAGAGATCCTGCCCCACCATGCCGACGGCCGCACCGGCCACCGCCTGCTCCATCTGCCGGGTCGTCCAGGAGCCGTCGGCGACGAATGCGACCTTCGTCCGTGGCCGCGCGGAAAGATGCTTCGCCGCCGTGGCCGCCGCGCGGTAGAGCACGCCCGCGTCGAGTTCTTCCCGCTTGCCGAGGCCGACCACCACGAGTTGGCCGGCCTTGAGACCGGGGGCGGCGAGAATCGGCACGCATTCATACCGCTTGCCGGTGAGTTCTCCAGCCGAGGCCAGCCGGGAGAGGAGTCCGCCGGTCACGCGATCGATCTCGGCGACGGCCCCGGAGCCGATGCCCCCCTCGGTGACGAACGTCACCACGGCGTCGGCTTCGATGGCTTCGGCCCGCGCGGCCGGATCGGCGACGATGCCTCCGGCAACGCCGCCGGCATGGAAGTGGGAGAATTCGTGGGTCATGGTGCGTTCCTCGCTGCGGGGTGTGAAAGCGACGAATGTAACGGGTTTTTCCCGTCGCGGCATCCCGGGCCCAGCCAGCGGGCGAGCAGGGAGAGCAGTACCGGGAGCACGACGAGGTTGCCGACGAGGCCACCGGTGAGCGTCAGGCAGGAGAGCGCCCCGAACGACACCGTGGGAATGAACCCGCTGGTGGTGAGCGCGAGAAACCCGATCACGAGGGCGAGCGTGGAGAAGATCATCGCCCGGCCGGCGGTCTGGTGGGCGGTTTCGAGGGCGGCGGCGATCGGCTGGCCCGCCGCGAGTCGGCGGCGGAAGGCGGCGAGATAATGGATCGAGCTGTCGACCGAGAGCCCCATCGAGACCGCGGCGATCATCGCCGTGCCCATGTTGATGCGTTCCCCGGCCCAGCCCAACAGCCCCAGCACCACGAAGATCGGCAGGGCATTGGGCACGAGCGCCACCGTCGCCAGCAGCGGACTGCGGAAGCTGACGGCCAGCAGCAGGAAGATCCCCGCCGCGGCGAGCAGGAACGTGAGCCACTGGTCGGAAAGCATCCGCTCCACGAGCTGTGCCAAGAGCACGAAGAAGCCTGTCACCTCGCCGGCCGGCAGGCCGTCGCGGGCGGGAAATTCCTCGGCCACGATCCGGTTGACCTGCTCGATGATCGCCCGCTTCTGCGGCGCCGGCTGCCGCTCATGGGCCCGCAGCATCACCCGCAGCCAGGAGGAGCCGTCCTCGGGATCGCGGCCGATGAGCGTGCGGCCCAACTGCGGCAGCTGTTTCTGCATCAGATCGAGCGCCCCGGTCACGAGCCAGTTGCCCAGCTTGGTGCTCTGCAGCCGTTCCAGTGAAATCGGCGATACGGCCGCCAGCACGTCGGCCAGGCTCATCACCTTCGTGAGACCGGGCATGGGTCGGCCGTCGTCGCCCGGAATCATCACCTCGGTCCGGAGCCGGTGCTCGAGCCGGGCGACGGCGCCGATGAGCTTGCCATCGATCGCCTCGCCAGCGGGCAGCAGCACGTCCCAGACCCCGGCTCCCCCGAGTCGCGACTCGATCATGTCGTAGGACGTGACCACCGGGCTCGAGCGCCGGAAGTTGCGGGTGAAATCGGTCTCGACCTCCAGCCACCGCATGCCCGCCACCGCCGCGGCCACCAGCAGCATCGACCCGAGCAGGATCGGGCCGGGATGCCGCACGATCCGACGCACGAGGCCGTCGAGGCCCAGTTCGAGCACTTCCTCGCCCCAGGCCCGCTGCGGGTCGGCGTCGAATCGTCCCCACAGCGCGAGAAAGGGGACGACCAGCGCCGCTGCGACGAGCACCATCACCGCGCCGATGCTCGTCATGATGCCGAAGTCGTGGACGGGGCCCACGCGGCTGGCCACCAGCGATCCGAAGCCGATCACGTCGGTGACGATCGAACCGACCACCGGCCAGAAGAGGATCGCGATCGTGCGTTCGAGCGCCGCAGCCGGAGGCAGGCCATCCTCACGCTGCCGGCGGAACTCCACGATCACGTGCACCACGGTGGCGATCGCCACCACCGTGACCATCGCGGAGAGCATGGTCGAGACCATCGTCAGCTTGAGGCCGATCACCGCCAGCACGCCCCGCGTGCTCCAGAGGGCGAGAAGCACGACCGCCAGGGGCACGACGAGCCAGCGGAGGCTGCGGAACGAGACGAGCAGCACGGCTCCGGCGAGGATGCCGCTGGCCGTTCCCAGCAGATTGCCGTCGCGCTTCAGCATGGCGAAGCCGTCGCGGAGCATCACCGGTTCCCCGGCGACGGTACCCGCCGGAAGCGCGACCATGACGGTGCGAATGCGGTCGATCGCATCCGCACGAGAGGCCGCCTGTTCCTGGGCGGCCGCCTGCGGTGAGCCCGTTGTCTGCGTTGCGGTGGGTGACTTCAGCACGCAGACGATCGCGGCCGTGCGATGGTCGGTGCCGACGGCATACCCCTCGAGGAGTTCGACGAGCCGCCGTGCCAGCGGACTGTTGTCGGTGTCGATGATGCGGTTGCCCAGCGGCGTGTCGGCGAGGCTGGTGGCCGAGGCGATGCCCGGAAGCGCGGCGAGCGTGTCGGTGAGTTCGCGCAGCCGTTCGATACCCTGCGGGGTGAAGAGCAGGGGATCGTCGTAGGCCGCCAGCACGACCTCGCTCGAACCAAACGTGCGGATCATGCGTCGATAGGGCACGAGCGCCGGATCGGCGCGGTCGAACATCGTGTCGATGGCCCGCGAAAATTCGAGCCGCCGTGACTGCGCGACCGACAGGATCGTCACCACCACCGCGATGACGGCC
>JBILWX010000005.1:0-69446 GCA_044369655.1 Pirellulales bacterium | reverse complement strand
GCACCCGCGGCATTTCCGGCTGCCCCACTGGCCGTTCTACGTCGATCCCGCAGCGCTCGTGAAACCGTGGGGCCGGGATCCCGCCGAGATCCTCGCGGAGAAGAGACGGTTCTGCGCGTTCGTGGTCTCGAATCCACTGTGTCCCACTCGAAACGCTTTTTTTCGGAAGCTCTCCCGCTATAAGCCCGTCGACTCCGGTGGGAAACTCTTCAATACGCTGGGCTACCGCGTCGGCGACAAGCATGCTTTCTTGCGAGACTACAAGTTCACGATCGCCTTCGAAAACGAGTCGTATCCCGGGTACGCCACGGAAAAGATCGTCGAACCGATGCTGGTCGACTCGATCCCGATCTACTGGGGAGACCCGCTCGTCGGCCGCGACTTCGACACACGCAGCTTTCTCTCCGCCCACGATTGCGGCTCGCTCGACGAACTGGTGGAGCGGGTCGTGGAGGTGGACTGCAATCCAGCCCTCCATCTCGAACTGCTCGGCCGGCCCTGGTACCGCGACAACCGGGTGCCGGCGTGCGCGGATGCCACCAGGATCCTCGCGCAGTTCGACCGGATTTTCTCGACGCCGGTGGAGCCGGTGGCCCGCCGCCGGACGGTCAGCCACATGCTGGGCGTCGACCGCCTGCCCGCGGAATTGCACAGCCTCCGCCGCCGCATCACGAGGAAATGGCAAAAGCTCGTCAGCACCGTGCCCTGACGACGACGGTTGCGAAGGGCCGCGGAATGGTCGATACTCCCCCGTCAGAGGTGGACGAGCCAAACAAGGAGAGCCCCATGACCGCAGCCGGATACGTCACGGACGTCGCTTATATTCCGGGCTTCTACCCGCAGATGTCACCGGTGGCGATGCGGTATGTCGCCGCCCTGAATGGCGTGGCACCGCCGCAGACGGCCCGGAGCTTCCGCTTTCTGGAACTCGGCTGCGGGCTGGGCCGCTGCCTCACCACGCTCGCCGCAGCCCACCCTCAGGGCGAGTTTGTCGGCGTGGACGTCAATCCGGACCACACGGCGGCCGCTGCCCGCGACATCGCCGCGGGCGAACTCGGCAACGCGCGGATCATCACCGCCGACTTCGGGCATCTCCCCGCCGATGTGGGCATGTTCGATTTCATCGCGTTGCACGGCGTCTACAGCTGGGTGGCCCCGAGCGTCCGCGAAGAGATCCTCGCCATCGCCCACGACCGGCTCGCGCCTGGCGGCCTGCTGCTCGTCAGTTACAACTCGATGCCCGGCTGGGCCCATCTGCAGCCGATTCGCGGCATCTTGCGGCAGTATGCCGACCTGCGCAAGGGTGACAGTACGCAGCGGGTCCGCGACGCTCTCGCCTACGTGGTCTTCATGCGGGAGAAGCAGGCGAAGTATTTCGAGGACAATCCCCGTGCCGCAGCCTACGTCGATGCCCTGGTGCAGCAGGATCCCCGCTACCTCGCCCACGAGTATCTCAACGAGCACTGGACGAGCTTCTACTTCGCCGAAGTGGCCGGGGCCTTCGGAGACAAGGGGCTCTCGTTCGTCGGCAGCCTGCCGGTCTTCACCAATTTCTGGGATCTCTGCGTCCGGCCGGAGTTTCAGGAACTGTTTCGGACGACGACGAATCGGCTTGTCACGGAGGCCCACAAGGATTTCTGCGCCAACACGGCCTTTCGCTGGGACATCTACGCACGATCGCCGCGGCTGATGAAGGACGTGGATGAGCGTCTCCGTACCGTCGACGATCTCTCCTACAGGGCGACAAGGCCCGATGTGAAACTGCCGTATCAGGCCAATCTCGGCGTCGTCACCTCGACGGTGCAGGGGCCGCTCTATGAATCCCTGCTCAAACTCCTGTCCGGCAAGAGCATGCGGCTGTCCGAGATCGTCGCGGCCAAGGAACTGCGAGGCACGTCACCCGCCGATCTCGTCCGCGCCGTCGATGCCGGGGTGGCCATGGGGCTGTTTGACGTCACGGCCGGCGCCGTGGGGGAGGCACCGTCCGGTCTGTCGGAAGCTGTCTCGATCCCGCATCCCTTCAACAGGGCGGTGCTCGCGTCGGATGCGCTTGGAGGACGGCCTATCGCCCTGGCCAGCACGCTCTCCGGAACCGGTCATTCGGTCGGGGACCTCGACGCCGCCATCCTCCACGAGCTCGTGGAACGGGGCCGCGACGGCCTCGCCGGCCGCGTGGCAAAACGGCTGGACGCGAGTGGTCGTACGCTGCAGCAGAACGGTCAGCCCGTGGCCGACTCGGCCGAGCGGAGCCGGCTCGTCGAGGAAGCCTGCGAGACGTTCATTTCCAAGAGTTTGCCCGAGCTTGTCCGCTTGGGCATCGCATTGGACAGCGCTCGAGCCTGACAGCCTATCGTTGGATTGGCACCAGCGGCGGGTTGACGACGTTTGGCGCGGGTGCCGCCGGCTGCGGCTGCAGAGGCTGCACGGGCAGCGGCGGCGGAATCGGCTGTGTCGGAATCGGCTGTGTTTGGAGAGGAAATGCCGCGGGCTGTGCGACGGTGACCGGCAGCGGTGGGGCGGCCTGTGCAGGGAAGCCCGCCGCCGTGGTGGCGGGCGGTGGTGCCGCCACCAGTTGCCGCGAGCGGCCATTGAGATCGTCGATCAGCTGCTGCACCTCCTGCCTGATGCCGATCCCGCGATTCTGGAAGACGTCGGTCGGCGTCACCCCGAACCTGCCGTAGAGCACCGCGTCGGCGTTGTGGTCGACCGAGAGATCGGCGCCCCCGAGCGACACGCCCATGAACAGGCCACGGCTACGGGCATAGGAATAAATCTCGGCACCGAGCTTGGCATCGGTGCCTGCGTTGGCCTGCACGCCCACGGGGCCAGCTGCCACCGAAGCGTCTGCACCGAGCGTGATCTTCTGCCCCTGGAGCACCCCGTTGAGGCTGCGGGGCGTGGCAAATACGAGCAGGATATCGGCCGACTGCACACCCACCTGGAAGCCGACGCTGCCGCCACCCATCGTCACCATCACCGGCGGGCTCCAGGTGCGATCAGGGTTGCGGACGTGCAGCACGCCGCGGCCGTAGTTCACGCCGAGAATGAATCCTCCCTTGATCATATTGGGGAAAATCGCGACGCCCTCGGCCTTCTGCAGCATCGTCGCCGGCAGCGCTTCGCCGGGATTCGTGAAGAACTGGTCGAGCGCCTGCCGAGCCCCCACCACGGTCTGGACCTCCGGTTCGCCGCCGACGGGCTGGGCCAGCGCCGGACGGAGGCAACAGCATGCCACCGTGTACGAGACCAAGAACCAGACCGACCCACGGGAGACCAACCGGGTGGAAATCGTTCGCATGATTCATCCCTTCGCAGCGAGAAACGGGCCGGGTCGTAGACTAGCCCGTCCCGGCCCTCTGGGTCGACACCAGTTCTGCGGGGGCCCTGGGGGCGGCGTGACTCGGCGTCGACCTCACGCCAGCTGGGCGTGGGCCTCGAGAAGAAGCTGCTCGGTCTCCTCCCAGCCGATGCAGCCGTCGGTGACCGACATGCCGTATTGCAGCTTGGCTCGGTCGCTGTTGAACGGCTGGTTGCCCGGATGGATATTGCTCTCGAGCATCAATCCCACGATCGATCGGTCGCCTGCGACCCGTTGGGCGAGCACGTCCCGCCAGACGATCGACTGCCGGCGGTGATCCTTGCCCGAGTTCGCATGACTGCAGTCGACGATCACGCAGGCGGGCAGCCCGGCGGCCTCCAGTTTCGCACGGGCCTCGTGGAGGATTTCCGGAGCATAGTTCGAGCCGCTGCGGCCGCCCCGGAGCATCAGCACGCCCCAGGGATTGCCGGTCGTCGAGACGACGCAGGTGCCGCCATCGTTGTCGATGCCGAGAAAACTGTGGGATGCCCGGGCCGACTGCATGGCGTCGACCGCGGCTTGCAGCGAGCCGTCGGTGGAGTTCTTGAAGCCGACGGGCATCGACAGTCCGCTGGCCATCTGGCGGTGCGTGGGCGACTCGGTCGTGCGGGCGCCGATGGCGCCGAGCACGATCGTATCGGCGATGTATTGCGGCGTGATCGGCTCGAGAAACTCGGTCGCCGTCGGCAGCCCCATCCGGGCGATCTCGATGAGCAGTCCACGGGCCAGCCGGAGGCCCGTCGCCACGTCGAACGAATCGTCGAGGTGGGGATCGTTGATCAGCCCCTTCCAGCCGACCGTGGTCCGCGGCTTCTCGAAATAGACCCGCATCACGACCAGCAGGCGGTCGTTCACCCGCGCGTCAAGCGCCAACAGTCGCGCCGCATAGTCGCGGGCCGCATCGAGGTCGTGGATCGAGCACGGACCGACGATGGCCATCAGCCGGGAATCCTCGCCGGCGAGCACCCGCTCGACCGCCCGCCTGCCGGCGACGATCGTCTGCGTGGCGGCCTCGTCGAGGGGGAGCAGCGCCGACAGCCGCGCCGGGGGCACGAGCGGCTCCAGGCTGCGGATGCGGAGGTTTGACGTGGCGGGAGCGGCGGTGGCCGCACGGACCGGGGAAGACTGCATCATTCCTCTACTCTACACGATGATCGTGACGCACGCCGCCGCCGAATCCGCCACCACAGGGGAACTCCCTGCATGTCGTGCCCCCTTCCGCCGGTGCCACGTGGAACCCGCCGGTCATTCCTTTTCCCTCCTGCACGCTGGTCATTTGACCGGTCGGGGAGCGGCTGGTTCAATCCGTCTCGGCGACGGGCCACGGCGTGGCCCGGAGGAGTCTTGGCAACCGGCGGACGGGAAGGAGCTCGCAGCAGTGACCAGGCATATTTTCGTGACCGGCGGCGTCGTCAGTTCGCTGGGCAAGGGGCTCACGAGCGCCTCGATCGGCATGCTGCTCGAGGCCCGCGGCCTGCGGGTTAAGATGCAGAAACTCGACCCGTACATCAACGTCGATCCGGGGACCATGAGCCCCTATCAGCACGGGGAGGTCTACGTGCTCGACGATGGCAGCGAGACCGACCTCGACCTCGGCCACTACGAGCGGTTCACCTCCACACCGCTCACGAGGCAGAGCAACTACACGACGGGCCAGATTTACCTGTCGGTCATCAACAAGGAGCGGCGCGGCGAGTTCCTCGGCAAGACGGTGCAGGTCATTCCGCACGTCACCAACGAGATCAAGGAGATGATCACGAACCTCGGCGACGCCGAGACCGACGTGGTCATCACAGAGATCGGCGGCACGGTGGGTGACATCGAAAGCCTGCCCTTTCTGGAGGCCATCCGGCAGATTCCGCTCGAGGTTGGCCGCGAGAACTGCATGTTCATCCACCTCACGCTCGTGCCGTACCTCAAGGCGGCCGGCGAACTCAAGACCAAGCCGACGCAGCATTCCGTGGGCCTGCTCCGCCAGATCGGCATCCAGCCCGATGTGCTCGTCTGCCGCACCGAACGGGCCCTCGACGTGTCCGATCGTGAGAAGATCGCGCTGTTCTGCAACGTGCCGCTCGAGGCGGTGATCGAGGAACGCGACAAGGACTTTTCGATCTACGAGGTGCCGCTCTCGTTGCAATCGAACCGGATCGACGACATCGTCCTCCGCAGGTTCGGGATGCAGGCCAGGCCGGCCGATCTGGAGCAGTGGCACGACCTGCTCCACAGGCTTCGCAACCCCGAGCACGAGATCTCGATCGCCCTCGTGGGCAAGTACGCCGAGCATCGCGATGCCTACAAGAGCATCTACGAGGCGCTCGACCACGGCGGCATCGCCCACCGCGCGCAGGTGCGGGTGCAGCCGATCAAGAGCGAAGACATCGAGCGTGAGGGTGCCGAAAGGCTGCTGGCCGGCTTCGACGGCCTCATCGTGCCTGGCGGGTTTGGTGAGCGGGGCATCGAGGGCAAGGTGGAGGCCATTGGCTTCGCGCGGGAGCGGCGGATGCCGTTTCTCGGCATCTGCCTGGGCATGCAGTGTGCCGTGATCGACGTGGCCAGGAATTGTGCCGGCCTGACCGGCGCCCACTCCACGGAATTCGCCCGCGACACGCCGTTCCCGGTGATCTGCCTGATGGAGGAACAGCGCGGCGTGCTCGAGAAGGGGGGCACCATGCGGCTGGGGGCCCAGCCCGCCGTGCTCACCGAGGGCACGAAATCGGCGGCCGCGTATGGCCGAACCCAGGTTTCGGAACGCCACCGCCACCGCTACGAGTTCAACCAGAAGTATCGGGAGCAACTCGAGCGGGCGGGCCTCGTGATCGCTGGCACGAGCCCCGACGGGTCGCTCGTCGAGATCGTGGAACTGGCCGACCATCCGTGGTTCGTGGCCGTTCAATTCCATCCTGAATTCAAGAGCAAACCCACGGCAGCCCATCCGCTCTTTGCCGGCCTCGTAGCCGCGGCGGTGGAGCGACATGCCGGAAGTGCCTGGGTGGCAGAGGTCTGAGGAGAACCGCCATGAACGCAGCCAACGACGGTGACGACGGGCCGTCCGCAGAGAGCGGATCCGCAGGGGATTCCCTTCCGGGGCAATCGCCGCCGGCGACGTTCGAGTTCCTCGCCCATACCCTCTTTACTCAGGCGCTGATGGCACTGGGCCGCATTCCGAATCCGATCACCAAGCAGGCACACCGCAACCTGCCGACGGCGCGTCATTTCATCGACACGCTCACGATGCTGGAGCAAAAGACGGCCGGCAACCTGACCGAGGACGAGAGGCGTATGTTGGAGGAAATCCAGCACCAGTTGCGAATGATGTATATGCGTGAGCAGGATGGCGCCGGCCGGCCTGTGGGCGCGGGCGGGCAGTCGTCATGACGGCCATCCTGCTCGACGGCCGGGCGCTTGCGGCGCGGATCGAGGCCTCCCTGCGGCCCGAGGTGGACACGTTTGTGGCGCTGTTCCACCGGCCGCCACGGCTGGTGGTCGTGCTGGTGGGCGATCTGGCGGCCAGCGGTTCCTACGTGAAGAGCAAGGCCGCGGCGGCCGGTCGCGTGGGCATCGACTCCGAGGTGATTCGGGTTCCCGACACGGCGACCACCGACGAATTGGTCGCGCTCGTGGCGGCAATCGCCCGCGACGAGCACGGCCCCGCCGACGGTATCCTCGTGCAGTTGCCGTTGCCGGAGCACGTCGACGCCGTCGCCGTGCTCGATGCGGTGCCCCCGGGCCTGGACGTCGATGGCTTCCATCCGGAGAACGCCGGCCTGCTCTCTCAGGGCCGGCCGCGGTTCGTGCCCTGCACCGCGGCGGGGGTCCAGCGGATGCTGATCGACGCCGGCATTGAAACTGCCGGTCGACATGCGGTGATCATCGGCCGCAGCGACATCGTCGGCAAGCCGCTGGCGCTGCTGCTGGCGGCGCGAGGTCCGGGCGGCGACGCCACGGTCACGATCTGCCATAGTCGCTCGGCCGATCTGGCCGTCATGACGCGACAGGCCGATATCCTCGTCGCCGCCGTCGGCAGGCCGTGTCTTGTGACCGCCGACATGGTGAAGCCAGGGGCGGCGGTGATCGACGTCGGAATCAACCGGGTCACCGGACCTGACGGCGGGGGTAAGCTCGTCGGAGACGTCGATTTCGACGCCGTCCGCGAAGTCGCCGGCTGGATCTCACCCGTCCCCGGAGGGGTGGGTCCGTTGACGGTCGCGATGCTCCTGGCCAACACCCTCTTGGCAGCCGAATTGCGGGCCGGCCGTCGCTAACGCGTCGACTTTGTGCAGCCAATTCAGCTTGCCACACGGCGGGGGGATCCCTATTCTCTCGCCGCGCATGGGATCGCGCACCGGGACAGACATCCCAGTTTGCCCGGCCCCGTGCATCCTGCCCGTGCCGTCGTCCGACGGTCCCCGGTAGGGTCGTAGGCGTGGTCGTTCCGATGCAGGAGGAACCATTTTCTCCTGGCATGCCGAAAGCTGCGGTACATGAATCACTTTTTTCGAGCGCTTCGCGACGCGGTCAAAAGCTGGCCTTTCCTTCTCGCGGCGTTCTTCTGCTCGGCCTGCGTCGCCGGGCTGTGGGGCGCCAACATCGCCGCCCTCTTTCCGGTCATCGAGGTGACGCTCAACGGCGAGTCGCTGCAGTCATGGAACGGCCGGCGGATCGCCGCCGCGGTGGACCGTATCGAGGCTGCTGGCCGGGAAACGACCGCGCTCGAGGAGACGCTGGCGGCCGGATCGCTCGAGCCCGCAGCCGCCACCACGGCCCGCAGCCGCCTGGACACACTCGTCATGGACCGCCGTCGTGACGAGGCGATCGCCTATTCTGCTCGGAAACTCGCCCCCTGGCTCGACCGGCTGTTGCCGACCGACCCGTTCCAAACGGTGCTGCTGGTCGTGGGCCTGATCGTCGTCAGCACGTTTCTGAAGCACGCATTCCTGCTTGCCAGCACGATGATGGTGGGCTGGGTGGCGATGAACATCAGCCGCGACCTCCGTCTGCGCGTGTTCGACAAGGCGATCGAACTCGACAGGGCGCAGTTCATGCGGCACGGTTCGGCCGGCTTCATGTCGCAGTTGACCCACACCACCGACATGCTTGCCGGCGGCATCACCGCCGTCTACGGCGGCGCCATCACGGAACCGCTGAAGATCGTCGCCTGCCTCGCCGGTGCCTTCTGCATCTCCTGGCAGCTCACCCTCGCCTGCCTGACGCTGGCGCCGATCGTCGGGTTCCTGATGGTCTGGCTGAACCGCCGCATCCGCAGCGTTTCCAAACACATTCTCGCGCGTTCCAAGGGCTTCCATCACGTGCTGCTCGAGACCCTCAACAACGTGCTGACCGTGCAGGCCTACACGATGGAGGATTTCGAGCGACAGCGGTTCCGTAACTGCACGGGCGACATGCTCCGTACCGGCATGTGGCACACCTTCTACTTCGCGCTGGCGAATCCCATCACCGAGATTCTCGGCATCGGCATGGTGGCCACGTCGATCGCCGTCGGCGCCTGGCTGGTGATCAACCAGCAGACCCAGATCTTCGGCATCACGATGACGGACCGTCCCATGACCGTGCCGGGGATCATGGTTTTCTTCGGCATGCTGATCGGCGCCAGCGACCCGGTCCGCAAGCTCTCCGGCGTGCTCACCGGTCTGAACCTGGGGATCGTCGGTGCCCAATCGCTCTATCCGCTGCTCGACACGCCCTCGAAGCTCCGCGAGGCGGCGGCGCCGAAAAGTCTCCCCTCTCCGCACCGGGAAATCAGCCTGCGGAACGTGTCGTTCAGCTACGATGGCATCGACACGGTCGTGAAGAACGTGAACCTGTCCATCCGGTTTGGCGAGCGGGTGGCGATCGTGGGGCCCAACGGAGGGGGAAAGAGCACGCTCATCAACCTCATTTGCCGCTTCTACGACCCCACGTCGGGAGACGTGATGCTCGACGGCGTGTCGCTCACCGACCTGGCACTGCACGACGTCCGCCGACGGATCTCGCTGGTGACCCAGCAGACCGAACTGTTCAACGAGTCGATCCTCTACAACATCCGTTACGGCCGCTGGGATGCCACCGAGGAGGAGATCATCTCGGCCGCCAAACAGGCGCACGCCCACGAGTTCATCGCCGATTTCCCGGACGGCTATCGCACCATGGTCGGACCGAACGGCTTTCGCCTCTCGGGCGGTCAGCGACAGCGGATCGCGCTGGCGCGAGCGATTCTGCGGGATGCCGAGATCCTCGTGCTCGACGAGGCGACCAGCCAGATCGACGTGGAGAGCGAGCGGCTGATTCACGAATCACTTGCACGCTACGTGGAAAACCGCACCGTGATCATGATCACCCACAGGGCCAGCACGCTGGCGCTTGCCGACTCGATCGTGCATGTCGAGCACGGCACCGCCACGAAGAAGCCGGCGTCGCAGCATCGGGCGGCGTGATAGACTTCGGACATGGCCGATTCCATCTCCTGCATCTGTGGCTACCGTGGGCCGAGTGTGTCCGACGCCGGTCGAAGCGTCTGTCCGATCTGCAGGACACCTGCTGGAACGCACGACGCCAAACTCCATGTGCCCTGTCCGCGGGGGCACGTGCTCGAGGTGTCGGAGTCGATGCTTGGGCAACGGGTCGTCTGCCCCAAGTGCAATGAATTTTTCGTGCTGTCGGCCGAATCGAGCCTTGAGCACAAGCGCGAGACGGAACGCCTACAGCAGGAGCAGGACGCGATGCGGGCACGGGTCTGGCTCAGCCGTGCGGTCTGGGCGGCTGTCCTGGTGGTGGGAGCGCTCTTGTCGCTGATCGTCGTCAGCGCCTTGCAACAGTAAGGCACGCCCGGCGGCGGTTTCACGACGTCACGAGCGCAGGCGGTCGTTCCAGCGGGCGGCGTCTCGTGGCTCGTAGTGCGTCAGCTCGAAGCTGTCACGAACCACCGATCGCACGGCGTGAAGATCGACCGCACCATCGCGAGCGACGAGTTGCACGAGCAGATTGCCGATCGCGGTCGCCTCCACCGGCCCGGCCACCACGGGGCGGTTCGTCGCATCGGCGATCATTTGGCAGAGCAGTGCGTTCTTGACGCCGCCGCCCACGACATGAATTCGCCCCACCCGGTGGCCGAGCAAGCCGTCGAGTTCCTCGAGCGTCTTGCGAACCGCGGCGGCGACGCTCTCGAGGGCGGCGCGGATGACGGCACCGGTCGTCTCCGGCACGGGCTCCCCGGCACTGCGGGCGAGGCTGCGGATCGCCTCGGGCATGTCGGCCGGCGCGACCAGCGCGGGATGGTTGGGGTCGACGAGCGTCGCCAGCGGAGTTGCCTCGGCCGCGAGCGACGTGAGTCGGTCCCAGCTCCAGGCCTGGCCGGCCCGCTGCCAACGTGCGCGGCATTGCTGCACGAGCCACAGTCCACAGACATTCTTGAGCAGGCGGGTCGTGCCGCCCACGCCGCCCTCGTTGGTGAAGTTGCGACTCAGGCATTCCGGTGTGACAAGCGGGTTATCGATCTCGGCGCCCACCAGGGCCCAGGTGCCGAGGCTCACATAACACCAATCCGGTCGGCTGCAGGGGGGCTCGAGTGCGGGCACCGCGGCCACGGCGCTGGCGGTATCGTGCGTGCCCGGCACCGTCACCCGTACGCCCGAGAGTCCCGTCTCTGCCGCCACCTCGGGCCGCAGAGGCCCCAGATTCAAGCCCGGCTCGACGAGCGGTCCGAACACGTGGCGGGGCAGCCCGAACCGATCGAGCATGTCGAAGGCCCAGTCTCGGCGTCGGGGATCGAAACACTGCGTCGTGGTGGCGTTGGTCCGCTCGTTCGAGCGCTCGCCCGACAACAGCCAGTGGACGAGGTCGGGCATCATGAGCAACCGGTCGGCTGACGCCAGCACGGTCGGGTGACGCCGCTTGAGCGCGAGCAGTTGATAGAGCGAGTTCAGTTCCATGAACTGCAGGCCGGTGGCCGCGAAGATTTGATCGCGTGGCACGATCGCCTCGGCCGCTGCGAGCATTCCCTGGGTGCGGGAATCGCGGTAGCAGACCGGATTGGCCAGCAACGCGTCATCGGCCGTCAGGAACGAGAAGTCGACGCCCCAGGTGTCGACGCCGACGCTCGAGACCGTGCGGCCGTGGCGGGCAGCGGCCGCCCGCAGGCCGTCGACCACCTCCTGCCAGAGTCGCACCAGATCCCACACCAGTTCGCCGCCCATGGCGACCGGCCCGTTTTCAAAACGGTGAATCTCCTCCAATTCCAGCAGCCTGCCGTCGAAGGCTCCGGAAACGACCCGTCCCCCGGAGGCCCCCAGATCGACTGCCAATGCCACGGACCTTGCCATGCCTCGAGTCTCCTGCCGGATATCAAACGCCCCTGAACACCCGGCATTGTTCCGTTTTCCGGACTGATTTCGAAGGGGGCGGCGTTCTTGGGCCGGGTGGCTCACCATGCCGCCGATCGAAGACGGCAGCGCAGGAAAAACCGGTAAACTTTCCGGTTGTACGGGCTGTTCATACGGCATTCCTCGCCAAGGGTCGATAAATCCCGGTCAAGAGCCTATTGTTAACCTGTTTGGGCAACATTTGCAGGATTGCGGCAACGCAGGATCCCGCTCCCGTCAGGTATGGCGTGCAGTGGGCGACTTCCATGGGCGTGAACGTCATTGAAATGGCCTCCACCGGCGTCTCACCAGAATTCCTGGAGGACCTGGCCCGAGCGAACCGCGCGCTCGAGGGCCTCGAGCCTCCGGAGATCATTTCGTGGGCGGCGCAGCGCTACGGCCAGCGGCTGACGATGGCCACGGCCTTCGGTCCCGAGGGATGCCTGATCATCCATTGGCTGGCAACCCTCGCCCCGAGCACCTTTGTCTTCAATCTCGACACGGGCTACCAGTTCAAGGAGACGCTCGAAGTGCGCGATCGCATCGCCCGGCGGTACGGGATCGAGGTGTCGCTCGAGCGCCCGGAGACGACGGTCGAGGAATACGAGCGGCTGCACGGCGGCCCACTCCATCAAACCGACCCCAATCGCTGCTGCGGAGACCGCAAGATCGCCGTCATCCGTCGCGTCCTTGCGGGGTACGATGCCTGGATGAGCGGCATCCGCCGGGACCAGAGTTCCGATCGCGCTGGTGCGCCGACCGTTGGCTGGGACCACAAGTTCGGCGTGGTGAAGATTTCGCCGCTCGCCAACTGGACGAAGGCACGGGTCTGGGACGCGATCGTACGTGAGGACGTGCCCTACAATCCGCTGCACGATCAGGGCTACATCTCCATCGGCTGCTGGCCGTGCACCCGGGCCGTTTCCTTCGGTGAGGACGAGCGGGCCGGTCGCTGGAGCGGCACGGCCAAGACGGAGTGCGGTCTTCACTCCCGCGATCACTGACCTTGCTCCGGAGCCGGGATGAGACTCTCCGCGAAGACCGAATATGCCGCGATCGCCGTGCTCGAACTTGCACGCCAGTGGACCGCCGGCGAACCGGTGCGGATTCGCTCGATCTGCGAAGCCCACGGGGTGCCCTCCCGCTTCCTCGTGCAGATTCTGTTGCAACTGAAGGGATCGGGAATCGTCATCAGCACACGCGGTGCCGCCGGTGGCTACCAGTTGGCCAGGCCGCCGGAGGAAATCACGCTGGAAGACGTGTTTCGCGTGATCGAGGGGCCCGATGAACTCGTGACGGCCGTGACGGCTGACCTCGCCGGGCGATCGCGGACGGTGACGGTGCTGCTCGAGGCCTGGCGACAGGTGGCCCGGGCGGAGACGGAGACCCTGCGGAGCATCACGTTCGCCGACCTCGTGGACCGTTCCCGCGCGATCAATGAACCGATGTATTACATCTAAGTGCCCGTCGCTGACATGCCGATGAGGGCGTCGAGAACCGTAGTCGCTTCGGCTTGTTGCAGCGGAACCGTGACCACCCTGCGACGCTCGTCCTCCCTGACCAGTCCCGTCAGTTCCGGCTGCGCTGGATCGACGAGTAGAATGGCAGGGACGTTTCTCAGGAACGGATCCTCGGCCAGCGTGTTGAATGCCTCCACGGCCGACTCCCCGAAGGATGTCCCGCTGATCACGAGGCAATCGGCGGCCCGTGGCGTCTCGGAACACCGCACCAGAGCGCGCTGCAGATTCTCCGTGAGCAGCACCTTGTACCCGAGGTTCTTGAAGAACTCTCGGCGTTCCGTCTGCTCCTGTGGCGAGGCCTCGGCCAGCATGAGTGTTCCCTTCACGCCGGCCGGAGTTGCCGAGGCTGTGACGGCGGCGGGCTTCTTCCGGGAAGCCCCCGGCTTGGCGGCGGCCCGTGGGGCACCCGAGGCAGTCGACGGTGCGGCCGTCACATGCCTGGCGACCAACGGCTCCAACGCCCGCCGCACTTCCATCGCCGTCTGCCAGCGTTCTTTCGGGTCGAGATGCATCATGCGAGTGACCACTTCCACGACGTCGTGCGGCAGTTCGGGCGCTCTCCAGCCGAGCGGTTCCACGCCGGTGAACCGGCGCGGGTCGGTGCGGACGGCCCGATCTCGCGACTCGGTCAACGCCGACGCTCCGCAGAGCGACAGATAGGCGACGGTGCCGAGAAAGTAGATGTCGCTGCGGACACTGTCATCCTTGACCTTGCCGAGAGTCTCCAACGTCGCATAGTCGACCGTTCGGGGCTGATCGGTGCGGCGGAGTGCCTTGCTGGCGGTCGAATCGCCGGCTGCGAGACCGAAGTCGACGAGTTTCGCATTCCCGGTAAAGGAGATGAGCACGTTGGAGGCTTTGATATCGCGGTGGGTCACGCCGAGGCGATGGGCGTATTCCAACGCCTCCGCCATCTGGAGGATCAGGCCGAGCGCCCGCGGCAGGTCGATGGCTCCGCGAACACGCACTAATTCCCGCAGCGTCTGGCCCTCGACGAACTCCATCGTGATGTAGCTGGTGCTGTTTTCCCGGCCCACGTCCTCGATGGCGACGATGTTGGGGTGCCGGAGGAGCCGGCCCATCTCCCCTTCACGCTGAAACGACTTGCACTTCTCCGCATCGGAGCTGTAGCGGCTGCGGAGCACCTTCACGGCAAGGATTTGCCCAGTGTCGGCGTGGATGGCCCGATACACCCGGGAAAAGGAGCCGGCTCCGACCTGGTAGAGAATCCTGGCCCTGCCGTAGTAAAAGCCCGTGTCCTCTCCCCGGAGCAGCCGATCGAGTTGATACCGCGTCAGCAGCTCATGGCGGACGAGCGCGGCCCCGAAATCGGCCACCGGGACGTTATGGCCGCCCAATTCGCTCCAGACGGCGTCGAGGCGAGCCCCCGGCACGAGATCGAGCTGCTCCAAGAGATTCGCGACTTCGTCAGCCGTCGACGGCGTCATGATGAGCGGCAGACCTGGCAGGGCAAAGGCGGGGAGGGGCAGGCGGGGCAGGTGGGGCAGGTGGGGCAGGCGGGCGATCGGGGACTCTGTCGTGCGGGACCACAGCGCCTCCGAGAAGCGGTCACGCTGCGTGAAGCCGGCAGGAACCGCGGCGGACACGGCTATCCTAACCGAATGTTCATGGGCGTGTCGCGAATCCAGGCTGGTAAATTCCGCGGAACAGGGGCCGTTTTTGGCGAGGGGGCCGATTCGCCGGCAGACTCCGAAAAACCGGCACGAGCAGCCGCCTTGCGGCCGACAATCCGGGGCTTCGACGGGGACACGGGCAGGGGCGATCGCTCTGGAGCCTGCCACGCACCGGGTGGTACACACCCGCCTTCCGCACCGCCGCCGCTGCTCCCCGCCACGGCCACCGTGGAGACTTCATGCCCGGTCCGCCCACGCTGCCACTGCCGCCTGTTCGTCGACTGCTGCCGGCGGTTTGGTGCTGCTTCGTCCTCCTGCACGCCGCCGGATCTCAGGCCGCCGACGTGGAAGAGGGGTTTGAGCAGGGGCGGGCGAGGTGGTTTCTGGCCGATGCAGACTGCAGCCCTCGTGTGTCCGGCCACGGCATCGCACGCGATGCGGCCCACCGGGGTGAAGCCGGTGAGCGAATCATTGTGGATGCGGCCGCTGGCACGACGCTGCGGCTCGAGTTCCCGATCGGCAGTGTGAGCGTGATCGACGAATTCCGGGTTTCCGTCTGGGTGCGTGCCAATCGTCCGGCCATCCGGCTCGGCGTGCGCGTCCTCCTGCCAAACTTCGTGTCCGCGCAGACCGGTCGCCCCATCGACGTCATGGTTCAGGGCGCCGTGTCCCGACACCCCGACCGCTGGGAGTTGTTGGAGGCGAACGATCTGGTTGTCGGATTGGAACGACAGCTTTCCGCGCTTCGTGCCGAGCACGGCCGAGGCGGCAGTCTTGCGGGGGCGCGGGCCACCCATGTCGTGCTCGAACTCTATTCCGCGCCCGGTCACTACGACGTGGCCATCGACGACCTGCATGTGCAGGGCGCGATCGCTGCCGCCGCCCCGAGCGGTCAGGCGACCGCTGGCGGAGAAACCGCTGGCCGGTCCACCGTGCGGCAGGCGGCATTCACCGAGCCTGTTGGCGCTGCGACGGCGGCGGCTCCCAACGCGGCACTGACGCGGGGCGTGCTGGAGGTGGGTGGGTTGCCCTTCTTTCCACGGAGCCTCGATCACAACGGCGAATCCCTCGAAACCCTAGCGAGGCTCGGCTTCAACTGCGTTCGGCTGGCCTCGCCCCCGACCGCCGATCTGCTTGCCGAGGCCCAGCGGGCGGATGTCTGGCTGATTGCGCCGCCTCCCCAACTGCCCGACATCGACATCCGCGATGTGGATTCGCTCCCGAGTTTCTCGTCCCGCTGGGACAGGGTGCTGTTCTGGGACATGGGCAACGGACTGGCCGAGAACGACGTGGAGAACCTTGCCGAGCGGGTGCGGCGGGTGCGGACGTGCGACTCCCGTGGCAACAGGCCCACGATCGCAGCGGCCGATTCAGGACTCCGATCCGTCTCCCGCCACGTGGACATGCTCGTGGCCCGTCGCACGGTGCTCGGCACCAGTCTCGAACTCCTCGATTACCTTTCCTGGCTGCGGGAGCGTCCGCGCCTCACCCGGCCAGGGACCCCGATTCTGGCTGCGCTGGCCACGGAGATCGATGAGCGCACGTCGCGGCAGGCCGCGGCCTTGTCGGGCGTCGGCGGTCAGGGGCTGGCGGTCGATCCGGAGAGCCTCTGTCTGGCATCGTTGGCGGCGGTGTCGGCTGGCACTCGCGGCATCCTCTTTTCGTCGCGCCGTCGCATCGATGGAGAAGATCACGAGTCGCGGGCTCGTGCGGCCGCCGCGCTGGCCATGAACCTGCAACTGAAACTGCTCGAGCCATGGGGTGCCGCAGGCCGCTTCGCGGCAGCGGCACAATCGAGCGACCCGGAGGTGCAGGCAGTGGTGCTGGAGGCGGCCCGGGCACGGATGGTCGTCGTCTGGCGCTGTGTGCAGGGATCGCAGATCGTGGCCCGTCACTATCACGGCGACATTCCCCGCGACACCCAGCCGCTCACGCTGCTGGTTCCCGGCGTCCCCGAAGCGCATCAGGCCTGGGAGGTTTCTCCCGGCGGTCTGCGGCCGCTGCGGCACAAGCGGGTGACCGGGGGAATTTCCCTGACGCTCGACTCCTTTCGGGCCCATTCGCTGGTGCTGCTCAGCGGCGATCCAGCCGTGACGTCGCACGTGCAGGAACGTGTCCGGGGGCTCGTGCCGCTCGAACTGGCTTCGGCGCGGGTGCTCGCGGACGGCGTGCTGGCCGATGACCTGAGCCTGCTGGGGCGGCTCCCGCCCGCGGCCTTGGGCAACCTGCCGGTGGCGGCGATGCTCGCCGAGGCCCAGCAGGACGTGCGGCTTGCCGAAGCGGCGGCGGCTGATCCAGCACTGGCGATCGAGCGTCTGCGCCGAGCGGCTGCCATCGCCGGACAGGTGGAGAGGCTCACATGGGAACGTGGCGTGCTGGCCACCGGTTCGATGGTGGCCAGTCCGCTCTCCACCTCCGATGCCACGCTCGCGGAGCACTGGCGATTCATCGACGCACTGTCGGCCACCTCGCCGACGACCGAGCTGCTGGCCGGCGGCGGCATGGAACGCATCGAGGATCTGGCCGGTGCGGGCTGGCGGCATTTTGCCCTCGAGCAGCAGTCTCTCCGCACGGCGGTGGAGATCGACCGCGCGCAGCCCGCCGTGGGCGCCGGCAGCCTGGTGATGAAAGTCGAGCCGACGTCGGCTGCTGATGCGCCTGTGGTCGTGGAGACACCACCTGTCTGGGTCACCACGCCGGCGGTTCGTGCACCGGCCGGCCGGCTGCTGGAAATCCAGGCCCGGGTCTGGGTGCCGCGACCGATCAAGGGGAGCGTGGACGGGCTGCTCGTCTTCGACTCGCTCGGTGGGCCGGCCCTCGCCGAACGCGTGGGCATGACGCCGGCATGGAGGCGGCTGGTGCTCTACCGCATCGTGCCCGCCGACGGCTCGGAGGAGCCGCTCACCGTCACTTTCGCGCTCACGGGAATGGGGGAAGCACGCATCGACGACGTGTCGATTCGTGTCCTCGAGCGTGGCGCCGGCGGAATCCCCGCCGCCGTCGTCTCCACCAGCCCGCCGGCGGCGTCGGGCGGATCCGCCGCCGTGGCATTCCCCCAGCCCAGCGACCTGCTCGCCGGCCCCGGGGCAACGCCTCCGCTCCGATCCGAGGGAGGGGCCGGTCCGGCAGTCACCGCCGTACCACTGCCGCCGGCAGCCCCGCCGGCAGCCCCGCCGACAGGCGACGCGGTGGCTGCGCCAGCGACCACTGCGCCGCCCTGGCCCGGCATGAACCTCGGTTGGCCAAAGCTGCTGCCGTTCGGCCAGTCGTCCAACGCGCCGCCCCCCGGCCCAGGTGGCGGCACGGTCGATCCGTTCAAGCGGGCCCGCGCCGCGCAGCCGTAGCCTCACGGCATCGTGGACAACGGTCGGGATCGGGCCCACGGAATCGGCCGCAGAGGCTACATTCTGGCGAGCTGCCGCCATGCCGGGAGGCCTCGAAACATCTGCCCTGGGACGTTCTGACATGCAACCTGGATTGCGGTTCCGCTCCGACCTGCTCCGCAGCCTCGAACGCGCTGACCACTCGGAGCGACTGGTGTCGGCGGCAACGCTTGAAGTCGCCGTCGCCGTCATCGAAGCGGCCGACCGGGCGCTGCGAGAAAGCGACATGGAGGACGGCAATCACGCTGCGGGCGGGCTTCCCGTGGCGAAGAACGGCATGCCCATCAAGCAAAAATCGGTCGGTGATTACGTGACGGCGCTCGACCTCGGCCTCGATCGCCATCTCACCCAGGCGCTCGTGGCGATCCGTGATCTTCCGATCGTCTCCGAGGAGGGACCGGCCACGGCGGACCTGCATGCCCTGCCCGAGGCGTGGCTCATCGATCCGCTCGATGGCACGACCGCCTCCATCTGCGGTGAAATGGGCATCTGTGGTCCGATGGTCGCCCGCCTCGAGCATGGAGAACCACGGCTGTCGGTGATGCTGTCGCTCGACGGGACCACGCTCGGCGTCGCCGAGCGTGGTCTCGGAGCGGCGGTGCTGCGGATGACGGATGACGGGGGCCGCTGGCTGCCGGCCGACGACTTCGCGTCGATCGGCATACTGATGGACGGCTGCCTGCTCTTCAACCCTCAGAGCGACAGCGGCCGATCGCATCCCGCGTTCGTGAAGCTGCATGATGCGCTGCGGACCGGAGCCCATGCGATGGCGATCGAAAGCCGGATTCCCCACTCCATGGCCAGCTTGGCGCTGGGGACCAAGCGACGGCTGGCGGTGATCCACGACAACTCGGCGGAGTTTCCCAAGCAGATGGCCTGGGACGTGCTGCCCGTCAAACTCTGGGTCGAGGAGCGAGGGGGGGTCTACTGGGGGATCGACGGACGCCCGTATGACATCCGACGGCCGATGCCCATCATCGCCGCCACGCGGGCCGACATCGCCGAACGGCTGGTTCGTCTGGCAGGAGCGTGACCGCTTCCGGCCGCAGATGCCGCCGCACCAGTGCCTCACTGCTGTTGGAGATCATCCTCGTCGGCGTAGATCGGCGCCGTCCGCAACACGGCGTGCACGGGCACGTCGAGCGGGGCCAACTGGTCATGCCACGACAGGGACGGCAGGCGATCGAGCGTGCGTGTGGCGACGCGGACTTTGATCCGCTCGTCGCCGGTGCCGCGGTAGGTGCCCTTGTTGGGCGGGACATCCGAGAAATCCCGCCCGACCGCCGTCTTCACGAAATGCCCGTTCACGGGGCAGCCGTTCGTGGGGTCGAACCCGGTCCAGCCGATATCGGGGAGCCACACCTCGCACCAGGCGTGGCTCTGGGACTCCTTGTTCTCACGGTGGATGTAACCGCTGACGTAGCGGGTCGGCACCCCGTATGACCGCAGGACCGCGATCATCAGGTGCGTGAAGTCCTGGCAGACTCCCTTGCCGCGGGTGAGCAAGTGGTCGATCGGCGAGGTGGCATCGGTGACATCGCGGGCGTAGGCGAAACGGCCCCGGATATACTCGGCGACCTGGCAGACCCACATGCCTACACGCATCCTCGGCATCGGCCGCAGTTCCGTCAGGAGCGGCTCCAGGAGCGGCGTGGCCTGGACCGGTCCGCGGAGAGGGAGGTAATCGAACGTCTCGAGCGGCAGTTGCCAGCCGTGAGCGGTCGCTTCGGGCGGGAACGTCACCTGGCTGGCCATGGGGCCGATGCCCGTGTCCTCGGTTTCGACGACGCTGGCGACGAGGATGCGCAGGGTCGTCGGGGGCTTGAGCAGATTGAAGTGGTGCACGCGGTTCCCGAAGCCGTCGAGATAGTTGCAGAGGTTCACCGGCTGGCCGATGCTGATTTGGAACGAGTGACACCGCTGCGAGCCGTCGCTCACCGGTTCCATCCGCAGTTCGCAGAGCCATTCGCTCACCGGGTGCGAATACTCCATCGCCGTTTCGTGTTGGATTTCCAGGATCATCGCATCGTCTCCACGACCGGAGGGCATGCCTGCGGCTATTGCAGGGCGTATTGTTGCTGCAGGAGGTTGCCAATCCGCGCGCAGCGGGAGAGGGAGGCGCCGAGAAACGAGTGCAGCCGTTCGCCATCGAGGGTGGCGCCATCCAGATAGATCAGATCGTTGAGCAACCGGCCCACCGTTCGCACCACCTCGTCGTCGCAGCGATCGGGCAGCCGCCCGCTGATTTCGGTGAGCGACTGCAGGACGCGAGCCAGGCAGAACCGCACGGAGTGCGGGAAGTCGGGGTTCGTGAGCAGGAATTCCACGACCCGCTCCGGCTCGACCCGGCTGATATAGAGTCGCTGGTAGGCCTCGTAAGCCGCGCAGTTCTTGAGGACCGCTCCCCATTGGAGGTTGCTGATCGGCAGGTCGGCGGCGTCGGCCCGCTCGAGCAGTCCAAACTTGGAATCGAGGATGCGCAGCACCTTCTCGGCCCGCTCCAGATACCGGCCGAGTTGGATGAAGTGCCAGCCCTCGTCGTGCATGAGGGTCGCCTCGCACACGCCGTGGAACAGCAGGACGCCCATCTGCGTTTCCTCGCAGAAATCATGCGGCGATTCCGCCACCCGAGCCGCCTGCGTGGCGTCGGAGAGCCGCCAGTAGAGCTTGTTGAGCTCCCGCCACATCGACGGGCTGATCGAGCCGCGGATGCTCCGGGCGTTGTTGCGGGAACGGTTCACGCACGCCATCACGCTCCCGGTGTTGGAGTTGTCGAGCAGGAGCCAGCGTTGCACGGCGCCGACAGGGTGCTCGCCGTCCCGGATCTGCGGAGGAGGCTGCCGCAGCAGCGACAGCAGGGCGTTCCACTCCAGTTCGACGGGGTTGGCGAGCACGCCGTGCAGGTCGAGATCGAGCTGAAAGGTGACATCGACCGCCCGGGCCAGATGGTCGGCCCGTTCCAGGTAACGGCTCATCCAAAACAACGCGTCGGCGACCCGGCTGAGCATGCGCGGCCTCACTGATTCCGGGTGCCGGCGGCGGTCTTCTCGGCAAGGATCCACGTGTCCTTGCTGCCGCCCCCTTGGGAACTGTTCACGACGAGACTGCCCTTCGGCAGCGCCACGCGGGTCAGTCCGCCCGGAGTGACCGTCACCCGCTCCCCGCAGAGCACGAACGGCCGCAGGTCGAGGTGCCGGCCTTCGAGGCGTCCGTCCACGAAGGTGGGGTGCGTGGAGAGTTGGATCGTCGGCTGGGCGATGAAATCCCGAGGGTTCGCCCGGATCAGGTCGCGGAACTCATCCCGTTGCTGTTTCGTGGACGCCGGTCCGACGAGCATGCCGTAGCCTCCGGATTCGTTGACCCGTTTGACGACGAGCTTCTCCAGGTTTTCGATCACGTGGCTGAAGTGTGCCGGAATCTCCGGGCGGAAAGTCTCGACGTTGTTGAGCAGCGGTTCCTGCTTGAGGTAGTAGCGGATCATGTCGGGCACGAACGGATAGATTCCCTTGTCGTCGGCGATCCCGGTGCCGATGCTATTGGCGAGCGCCACCGAGCCGGCACGGTAGGCGTTCACGAGCCCGGGCACGCCCAACGCACTGTCGGGCCGGAACGTGAGCGGGTCGAGGAAATCGTCGTCGATCCGGCGATAGATGACGTCGACCCGCTGGCGGCCTCGCGTGGTCCGCATGAAGACGCGATTGCCGTCGACGAGCAGGTCCCGGCCTTCGACGAGTTCGATGCCCATCCGCTGGGCGAGGAAGCTGTGCTCGAAGTAGGCGGAGTTGTACATGCCCGGACTGAGCAGCACGGCCGTGGGTTGCGACACCGATTCCGGAGCGATGTACTGCAGGACGTCGAGCAGAGCCGCCGGATAATCGTCATTGGGAAGGACGTCGTAGTCGTTGAACAGCGACGGAAACACCCGCTTGATGACCTGCCTGTTCTGCAGCATGTAGCTGACGCCCGACGGCGTGCGGGCGTTGTCCTCGAGCACCAGGTATTCGCCGTCGGCTGCGCGGATGAGGTCGGTCCCGCAGATGTGAATGTAGATGCGTCGCGGCACGTTGACCCCGACGAACTCGCGGCGAAAGAAGGTTCCCTGCAGCACGAGCCCGGCAGGCACGACACCGTCGCGCAGGATGTGCTGCTCGTGGTAGACGTCCCAGAGAAAGAGGTTGAGGGCATTGATTCGCTGGGTCAGGCCCGCCTCGATCTGCCGCCACTCCGAGGCCGGAATGATCCGCGGCACCGGGTCCATCGGCCACACCCGCTCGATTCCCTCGTCGGCACGGTAGACTGTAAATCCCACCCCATCCTGCCGCATCGAGAGATCGGTCATCGCCTTCCGACGACGGAAATCCTCCGGGCTTGTCTGCCGCAACCGGTGGTACAGCGGTTCATAATGGGACCGGGGGGAGGGGACGTCGGCGAGCACGTCGCCAAACATTTCGTCGTAGGCCGCCCCGAGTTCATAGCCCGCGAACAGACCTTCCTGCGCGGAAGGTGGGCAGTCTGTGCCTGAACCGCGGGCAGCGGCCGTGTGCTGGTGGGTCGTCATCCGCCGTTTTCCTTGACGAAAACACCGGGTTCGTTAGTCTGCGAACCTCGTCGGGTGCTACCACAGCAAGTTTTGCGCCATTCCCGTTCTCGCCATCAACCACAGGCAAAACCGAGGCTTCGATGACCTATTGCGTCGGAATTCGCACCCATCAGGGCCTCGTGCTGGCCTCTGATTCCCGCACCAACTCGGGGATCGACCAGGTGGAGGTGTGCCGGAAAATGCACAATTTCGTGATCCCCGGCGAGCGCATGTTCACGATCCTCTCGAGCGGCAGCCTGTCTCTCACGCAGTCGGTGATGACACGGCTCGAGCAGGAATTTCGTGCCGGCGATGGCCTGGCGAGCGCCGGGAACTTCTACGACGCCGTCCGCTGCGTCGGGCAACAGGTCCGTGCGGTCGGGGCCCTCGATCGGGAATACATGGAGCGGGACAAGATCAACTTTTCGGTCAACCTGCTGGTGGGCGGGCAGATTCGGGGCGAATCGCCGCAGCTCTACCTGATCTACGCCCAGGGCAACCCGCTCCGCTGCACGCGGCTGTCGCCGTTTCTCCAGATCGGCGAGAGCAAGTACGGACGGCCGATCCTCGACCGCGGCATCCGCTTCGGCGAGACCACGCTCGAGCAGGCGGTGACCTATGCGATCATCTCACTCGATTCGACCATGCGGTCGAACGTCGCCGTTGGCCCGCCGATCGACCTGTTGGTCTACGCCAACGACGACTTTTCCGTAAAACGCTACCGCCGTCTCGACGCCAGCGATCCCGAGTTGGGTGACATCCGCTCCAGTTGGGAGCAGGCGCTCAGGCACGCGATCAAGACGGTGCCGCAGATCCATTTCCCTGCCAGCCCGCCCCCGGAGCAACTGGGCGTCGCCTTCACCCGCTCCGCGTCCGGCGGGAACACGGGGTAGCGGCATTCACGTCGCTTCAGCGTGCGCGGGCGGAGAGACGGGAGCTGCGGAGGGTGGCGGAGCCATCGGAGTGTTCGCCCCGAGTCCGGCGCGGAGGCGTCGGGCATTGGCGTCGAGTTCGCGGAGCCTGGCCGCGCAGAGTTCGAGAATAGACTGCTCGTCGAGTCGCGCGATTTCGGCGGCCGGAATCACGTGACCGAACTCCAGCCGGATGCGGCCCGGCCGCGGCAGCAGCCGGCTTCGGGGCCAGCATTCGTGGGCGCCTACGATCGCCACCGGCACGATCGGCACGCCGGCCTTCTTCGCCAGAAGCGAGAAGCCGCTCTTGATTTCCCCCAGCCGCCCCGTGGTGGTTCGCGTCCCCTCCGGAAAGACGACCACGGCACGGCCGTCACGGAGTCGGGCGATCACCGCCTTCATCGCTTTCACCATCGAGGCGTTGCGATCGATGGGCACCGCGTCGAGTGCCGTGATGACCGCGGCGAACGGCTTGAAGTGATAGAGCGAGCTCCGGGCCAGGCTCGACAGCCTGCGGTCGGTCGCCAGGCCCAGCAGGAGCGAATCGAGATGGCTTTGATGACTCGACAGGACGAGGAGCCCGCCATGCCGTGGCAGCGGTTCGGCAAAGCGGACGCGAAAGCCGAACAGGGATACCGCCAGCGTGCGGCAGAGCACCCACAGGCAGTCGTAGAGGCAGCGGCCGAACCCACGGTGGCCACCGGTGCCGGTCGGCACCTCCCGGCCATGTTCCGGGCCGGTATCGCGAGCAGGGGTCATGTCGACCCCCGCGGCCGCCGGCATGTCTCGACCATCTCGACCAGACGCTGCACCACTTCCTCGGCCGACAGCCCGTCGGTCTCGAGGAGGACGGCATCGTCGGCCTGTCGCATCGCTCCCACGGGGCGCGAGCAGTCGGCCGCATCCCGCCGCGATTGCGATTCAAGCACCGACTCGAGCGTCGGGGCATGGCCGCGGCCGAGTTCCTCGCGGTGCCTCCGCCGGGCCCGCTCCTCGGGCGAGGCGGTGAGAAATACCTTCAACTCGGCCTGCGGAAACACCACCGAGCCCTGGTCGCGGCCCTCGGTAACGACGTCGATGCCCTCCGCCATGCGGCGTTGGATCCGCTTCATCGCGTCGCGCACCGGCGGGGCATCGGCCACCGGTCGGGTCGCCGCCGTGATCCGCTCCGTGCGGATTTCCACCGAGACATCACGGCCGTCGACGTTCACACGGCCGTCGCGGAACTCGATGCGGAGGTGTTCGGCGAGCGTCGCGATGCGGGTCGCATCGTCAAGCGGCAAGCCCCGTTCGAGTGCCGTCAGGGCCACGGCCCGATACATCGCACCTGTGTCCATGTAGCACCAACCCAGCCTGGCGGCCAGGGCACGAGCGGCCGAACTCTTGCCGGCGCCGGCCGGTCCGTCGAGGGTGATGATCATCAGTCAAACTCCACGTCGAGGTGCCGCCATTGATACCGTCGCAACGTCACGGTGACCACATGGCCGTCGATCGTCGCAGGCTCCCCGGGGCCGTGGGCGGGATGCCCGCTGCCGGTGACAACGTCGCGGACCCGGGCCACGCCGGTCGCCCATTCCAGTCGCACCTCTCCCGGCCGACCCTCCGACTCGAGCAGCCCAATTCGGGCGGCGACGAGCCTGTCCCCCTCGTGCCGTACCGGCCCCGCGATGAGCCGGACGTTGGCCGGGATCATGGGCCGGCAGGCTGACGACGGCAACGCGGTGCCGAGTGGATCAGCCAGGAGTGCGGCCGCCAGATCCCAGGGGCGGTCGATCCCGATCCCCACCGCCAGCCGGCAGGAGGGCTCGCCGGGGCGTGGCGTTGCTGTCGCCGAGGGCAGGATCGAATCGAGCATATGGGGGCTCGAACGCATGTGCCACGGCAGGCCGCCGGTGAGGATGGTGATGCTCCCATCCCGCTCGCCGGGGCGGCAGAGTTCGATGAACCATGGCGCCGTGAAGAGCCCACGCTCGGTGGCGATCGACTGCGTGTGCAGGCTGCGGCGGACATCCATGTCCTCGTTTTCATGCCAGGCGAAACGGCAGGCAGGGTGGTGTTCGAAGAGCGGGCCGACGGGGGCGTCGACGAGCCGCACGTCGATGTCGATCAGTGCCACCGGCAGGCCGGCGACGAGTTCGATCCGCTGTGTGAACGACCCCAGGTCGCGGTTCCGCCCGGTGGTGAGTCGACCACGGCTCACGATCGCCTCGCCCCGGCCGTCGGCGGCGGGGAGACGCTCGATCGAGTCGGCTTCCATGGCCGAATACGAGGCACGTTCAGTCACGTCTTCCCACGGCTGGCCCGGTGGTGGTGCGGGCCGGGTCGTGCGGAGGGCCAGCCGCTGCGACAGCCGGTTGCCCCTGTCCGCAGGCCGCCGCACGGAGAGCAGCCCGCCGGTCTGTCGGTGCACCTGAACACGCAGCGAGTCGTGTGCAAGCACGAGGTCCTCATCGGCCCGTGTGCCTCCGCTCAACAACGTTCCGAGGTTCCAGGCGGAGCGGCTGCCCCGGTCGGTGGTCCGCGGTGGCGGTGCCGCTGCGGATCCGCCGGTCGGCAACAGCTGGCGGAACGGTTCGGCTGCCGTCGCGATGCGGCGGGCTTCGTCCCGGGCGGCCGCCACGCGGGCGGCCACGGGATCGTCGCTGCCAGCGGACATGCCGTTGGACGGCCCGGCAGGAATCCCCACAGGGAATGCATCCGGCTCGAATGCGACCACGGTGCCTGCCCCGGCGGTGCGGTTGAAAAAATCTGCAGCCGTGACGAACGTTCCCAGCACGGTGCTCGAGCCGCCGATTCGCCGCAGAGCGTCGAACCACGGGCTCGCGGTGCCGGCATGGTGGGCAAACTGGACGACGGCGGTGTGGTCGTGGTCCATGGCATCGCCGAGCCGTTCGGGCAGGGAGAGGATCGTCCGGGCAGCGCGGGCATCGAGCGGAGGCCGGGCAACGCCGTCGATGCATCCACCGCCGCTGCCTTCCCAACGGATGCGGCTGCTGCCGGGATCGGGCAGCGGCGTGCCGTCGAACAACGTCCAGATGGCGCCCGTGAAGCCCAGTTCGGCCAGCAGCTGCGGCAGAATTGCCGACGAGCCGCCCGTCTGCTGGGCGTATGTGACGGGGGTCGCGCCCACATGTTTCTGCCATGCCGCCATGCCTCGTTCGAACGAGGCGACGATCTGTTCGGGCGTGCAGGCATCGAGTGGTTGCGCGTCGTAACGGCCGCCGGCCGGGGCGAAGACGCCGGCTGCGCATCGCTCCCGCACGCGCGTCAACACCGTGGGATTGCGGGTGGCAAGTTGCTCGATCACGCGGCCCGTGGCGATGAGCGTTGCCGGCACGGCCGTGGCGAGTTCGCGTTCGAGCCCCTCGCCCAGCGTCGATTCGGCCAACAGAACGAGGTCCAGCAGCCAGACGTCCACGGGATAAAAGTGGGCCCGCGTCGACTCGAGGCAGCCGTAGCATTCGCTGAGGGCTGACCGGGCGGCTGTTTCATCGCCGCCGACTGCGGCCCGCGCCGCCCGCACGGCCGCGTCGTCGAAGCCGGTGCCGTCGAGGCTGGCTGACGAACGCATCCGCTGTGCCAGCAGTTCGGTCAGCAGTGTGGCCAGGCCGAGCGCGTGAAATTCGTCGGCAAGGGGGGAGCCCGGCAGCACTGGTGCAACGGGCTCTTCGCCGGCCATGGCGGCTGCCGCAGCCGCGACGATTGCCTCCTGGCCAGACACGCCGCGCACCCAGCACGAACCAGCCGTGCAGAGGGCGTCCGCCTGCAGGGCGAACCGATCGTCCCAGGGAACTGGAACGATACCGAGGGTGGGGGTGTCGGCCGGCGGCAGGTCGACACTTGCCCAGCGGGGGGCGGTGCTCACGGCGGCGATCAGCCACGGATGCCAGGCAGCCGTCCAGGCCGACAGCAACGCATCGGCCTCCTCTTCTTCGAGCCATGTAGGGAAATCATGGAGCGAGTGACAGGGAAGGGAAACGGCGATGCGGTCGGGTTTCATGGGACAGAGTTTAGCGTCAGCGGACAGCGGAAACCGTCAGGCTCGGGGAGCCGGGCGGGGCCGCTCGCCAGCGTGCTCGATGGAATCACGGGCTGCCCACCAGCGGAGGTGTTCGGGGGGCTGTCCGCCGGTCGGCCCCGCCCTTCCCGGCGTGGATGCGGTCCGTTTGACACTCCGCGCGCATCGCTCATAAAGTGTTGATAGAGAAGCGTTTGGCGACTCTTCGACCCCCAGCCGACACACGCCCCAAGGATGTTCCGGTAACGGCCATGGCCCGAAGCGCTTACGTGTGGGGAATCGACATCGGGAAATGCGCCCTGAAGGCGCTGCGTTGCCGGATTTCGGCGGATCCCCGCAAGCTCGAGGCCGTGGCCTGTGAGTACATCGAATATCCGATGATTCTCACGCAGCCCGAAGCCGACCCCGTCGAACTGGTGCAATCGGCGCTCGAGCAACTGCTCAGCCGCCATGACTTGAAGGGGGACACCGTCGCCGTCTCGGTGCCGGGGAATCTCGGCCTCTCGAAGTTCATCAAACTGCCGCCGATCGAGGCCAAGAAGATTCCGGACATCGTGAAATACGAGGCCCGGCAGCAGATCCCATTCCCGCTCGAGCAGGTCGTGTGGCGCTGGCAGCGACTCGCGTCCGGGATGGAGGCCGAGGGGTTCGTGCTCGACGCGGAGGTGGCCCTGTTCGCGATGAAGCGCGAACAGGTGTTCAAGGCGCTGGCTCCGCTCATGCAGGCGGGCATTCAAGTCGACGTGCTGCAGCTGGCGCCGATCGCGTTGGCGAACGTCGCCATCTTCGACCAGTTGCCAGATCCTGCCACCCTTGATCCGGATCAGCCGGCACCGTTCATCGCGTTGGTCTCAGTGGGCGTCGACTCGACCGATCTGGTGGTCACCAACGGCAGGCGCGTCTGGCAGCGAAGCATTCCGTCGGGCGGCAGCAATTTTACGAAGGCCCTCGTGCAGGGGATGAAACTGACGTTCTCGAGGGCGGAAAACCTCAAACGCAATGCGGTCAAGGCCGAGGATCCGAAAGCCGTCTTCAAGACCATGAAGCCGGTGTTCAATGAATTCGCCGCCGAGCTCCAGCGGTCGCTGAATTACTTCACGGGCACAGATCGTGCGGCGACCATCGGCAAGGTGCTCTTGCTGGGGAATGCCACGAAGCTCCGTGGCTTGACCGACTTCGTGGGGCAGCAGCTGCAGCTGGATGTGCAGCGACTGGATGCGTTCAAGGGACTGGACGGGGCGGCGGTCTTGTCCAATCCGGTCTTCAAGGAGCACCAGGTCGCCTTTGGAACCGCCTACGGCCTTGCTCTGCAGGCTGCCAAAGCCGCGGCCATCGGCACTAACTTGCTCCCTGACGAGATCGTCCGCGATCGCATCATCGAGTCCAAAAAACCGTCGGCAGTGATGGCCTTGGTCGGACTGTTGGCTGCCGCACTCATCAGCTACGGCGGCATGTACGCCGCCTGGACGGCGTATACGCCCGACCTCTACGCCGCAGCGTTCGGCAAGGCGGAGGCGGTCAAAAAGCAATCGGCGGCGGCGACGTCCGCCATTGGTCAGGTGCGAGAACGGCAGACAGCGGCGATCGCCCAGCAGCAGTGGCTGGCGGAAGTGCAAAACCGCAGGTTCGAGACCCTCGACATACTGCGGGCGGTGCAGGCACTGCTGCCCCGTGACGAGGGGGACACGGTGCCGGAGAATCCGGCCGATCGACGGGAGCTTCACATCGACAGGATGGACTGCCAGTATTTTCCCGATCTCGCCGTCTGGTTCGGGACCGTCCAGCAGCAGTGGGCGGAAACCCATATCGGCGAGGATGCGGCAGCTGACGAGCAGGCGGCTGCCCCCGACGCTGCCGGCCAATCCGCTCCGCAGGACGGGGAAGCAGCCGGCACGCAGGAGCCGCCTGGAGATGGAGCCGCCGTGGAAGACGGTCAGGCCAAGAAAAAGAAGGAACTCTCCGCCCCGGTCGGTGCCGGGTGGGTCGTCGAATTGCGGGGCTATCACTTCCACAACGAAGATCGCCACAAGCCGTCGGAAGGCGCCCAATTCCTCCGCGATACACTCGTCAAAAACCTGATGGATGACGAGGCTCGGCTGGTCGTTTCTGCCGGACCGCTGGCGGGAGAGGAAGTGAGCCTTTCCGAGCTCGGAATCGGTTATCCTGTCATTATCGAGTCGTCTTCCTTGAAAAGGGTGCGGCTTCCGGTGGCAAGCCCGAGCCAAGGCGTCCAGCTCCCGCCTGCCGGCCCGCCGCGGCCGGAAGTGCCCGAGGCGTCCGAGCAGCAGGAATTGTGGGTCAAACGCTACGACTTCACGCTGCAATTCTGTTGGCAGCCCAGGCCTGCCGGGGAGGCCCCACCCCCATCATCACAGCCGCCCGCCGCGGGGACGGAGTGACGAGGTTCTGACCGAGACGTTCCTTTACCGCTCTCTTCCACCGCTTCTGGGCCACCCATCCCGTCTTCTTCCACTCGTTTCACGCCATGGCCAAGATTTCCGCCGTCGACAAGTCGCGTCCCGTGGTGGAGGCGTTCGCCAAATACCACTTTTGGCTGCTGACGGTCATTGTGCCGCTGGTGTTGTTGCCATTGTTGTTCATGGCTCGCGGCGAACTGGTCACGAAGATCGAGGCCCAACGGGGGACGATCAACGGACACATCAAGGCAATGGAGGACGTTCGCAAGATCACGCAGCATCCCAACGAGTCTTGGACCAACGACATCGACGCCAGCACCATGCGTGTCAAGCGAGAAACCTTCGCTGAGTGGCGGCGGTTTTGGGAGAGCCAGCAGCCACTGCGGGTCTGGCCTGCAGCCCTGGGGAACGATTTCGTGGAGAAGGTGGAGGCTCTCAAACCGGACGGCAAGCTCAGCCGCAAGCTCCTCGAACGCTATCAAAACAATACGCGGTCGCTCGTGCGGGATTTGCCCAAACGCATGGGCGTAGAAGACGCCATCACCGATGCGGTGGATCCAGGCCAGCCGCAGTCGGTGCCGCGTGCAGAACCCGGCCGCTCCCGGCTGGGGGCAGCGGAAGTTCAGGTCGAGGAATCGCCGTATGTCATGACGTGGAACGCCGACAACCAAAATCGTATTGCCGCATCGTTCAAGTGGGACAAGGTGCCCTCGACGGCGCAGGTGCTGCTCGGTCAGGAAGAGTTGTGGGTGTATGGGTTGCTCTGCGACGCGGTGGCCCGTGCCAATAAATCAGCCAGCGGCCCGCACAACGCCGCCATCGCGGTCGTGGACGAACTCTCCGTCGGGTATCCGGCGGCAGAGGATAATCCTGGCGGACAGGCCGGTGGGCGGATCACGAGAGTAGCGGCACAAGCAGGGGCCGATGGCATGGCGCCGCCGCCGGAAATGGCGCCGCCGGGTGCCCCAGGTGCTGTGGCCGGCCTCGGACGCCCCCCCCACCCTCGATTTACGGGCGCTGCGCGGGGCGGGCCGCCCGGCGGCCCGGCGGCCCCGGCTGCACCAACTGCCCCGGAGGGTGAAGGAGGGGCTCCCAGCGACCCGGATGCCGCGCTACGCAACTGGATCTACGTCGATTTTTCGGGACAACCCCTGGACGCCGCGGCCTTGGCTGCAGCGGCCGATTGCCAGATGGTTCACCTGATGCCGTTTGTGTTGCGGGTCGTGATCGACCAGCGCCGGATCGACTCGTTGCTGGTCGATCTGGCGACCTCGCCAGTTCCCATCGACGTCCGTCAACTCAGGATCAACGCTGGGGCGCCGCAGTCGGTCAGCGGGCCGCCCGGGGCTGACCCAGGCACGCCGGCACCGGGAACCGCTGGCCGGTTGTACGACGTCAATCTTGAACTCCGCGGGACTGTCGGGCTGGCCACACCCCCTGATGAGAAAGCCGTCGGCTTGGAATCAGGCCAGGTCGATGATCCCGCTCCCGAGGATTCAGGCGACAAGCCCAAGGCGGCTGTGCTGGATCGTGTCATCGGACGGAGGAGGTTGTCATGAAACCGCCCCGGGTCAGCTTCGACAAAGAGAAGGTGCTGACGTTTCTGCTGGCTCACGGCGACAAGGTCGTCGTCGGCATGGTCGCTCTGGCGGCCTGCGGACTGGCGTGGGGCGGGGTCTCAGCGGTCCGAACCATGCGGCCGTCTCCGACGCAGCAGCCGGATGCAATCGTCGCCGACGCGGCGTTGACCGCCAAGCACATCGAGGAAGTCAAGATCGTGCCCGACGACGAGTTGACCAGTGAGAAGGGACTGGCCAAAACCGTGGCGAAGTGGCTCTCGCCCAAAGTCGTGCCTGCGCCGCCGCATGCGATGTTCAATAAGCCATTGGTCGGCGAACTCGCCCGGCGCAGCAGTCCCGATATCCTTCCTATCGAAGACTTGCGGGCGGTGGCGAGCGTCGCCGTTCTGGCGGTGAAGCCCAAGGCGGCAGGGGATCGACCCGCCCCTGACCGACCGCTCAATCTGGACCCAGGCCCCGCGGGAAAGCCCCCTCGACCGGCGCGGGGCGGCCGGCCGGCAGGGCCGATGCCGGCCGGACCGCAGGTTCCGCCGGACATGGGAACGGCGCCTCCTCAAGCGGATCAGAATCTCCCGCAGGGCAAGGTCGTGCCCTACGTGCTCGTGACCGGACTGATCCCCGTGGCCAAGCAATGGAAGGAATACGACCGCCGGTTCGAGACAGCAAGCCTTCGTGACGCCGTCCGTGATACGCCCATGTGGAGCAGCTACCGGATCGAAAAGACGGAGGTGCTTCCCGGTGCCGGTGAGAAGTGGACACCCATCGACATGAAGGCCGTAGCCCGTCGTTATGCCGCCGACTGGGCGGGAATCCAGCCTGAGCCGCTCTTGCCCCAAATCCTGCTTCCCCCCGAGTTGGAACCGCGGGATCAGGCACAGTCGCCCCTGCCGTTCTCTATTCCGATGCCGCAGTTGAAGGAAGGCTCCTGGGGCTTCAACGCCTTGCATCCCTGGTTTACGGACTTTCTGCAGCGGGATGCCGAGGCGAAGAAAGCCAAGGCCAAGGCCGATCAGGAGAATGCCGAGGCCAACACGAATGTTTTTGGTGGAGCGACCGGGGGCCAGGTTCTCAACACTTTTGGCCCGCCGGGGATGCCTGGTGGGCCTGGTATGCCTGGTGGACCTGGCGCAGTGATGGGGCTTGAAGGTGCTGCGGGGATGCCCGGCGCCGAGGGGCTCGTGGCCAAGGGCTTGGAATACCGCCTGTTTCGGTTCATCGATCTGGCAGTCGTGCCGGGACGGACGTACCGGTACCGGGTGAAAGCGGTGTGCTTGAATCCGAATCTGAATGTGCCGAGCCGCCACCTCGTGGATGCGGCGGTCGCCAAGCAGCCCACGCTCGAATCACCCGTGAGCGCCGCCACGTCGCCGGTGGTGGTGCCTGACGGGATCCGGATGCTCGTGCAGCCAATGAAAAAACAGGAGCTCAAGCGGCTGAAGCCCGGCACCATCGCCACGATGATCCTGGGCCAGACGAGTGCAGGGGCATACGGTCTGCGTTGGCTTCTGATGGAAGTGGGCGGCCTTGCGAACGTCGATCCGCTGCTCAACAAACGGGGGGATCCGCGGTCGCGGGGCGAGTCGATCGTGACGGATCGTGTGTTGTTGGATGTCCGTGGCCGACCTGAGGATCGCGCGGAGACCCGGACAGGCAAGCCGACCCCACCGCCCGAACCGCTCGAAATGATTTTCCTCCGGCCGGATGGAACCTACGAAGTCGCCTCCTCGGCCGATTCCCAGGCGGATGTCGACCGCTATCTGCCGACGTTGCAGGCCGGCGAGGGGGCCACTCCTGCCGGCGATCGCCCTGTTCAGCCGCCGGCCGCCGGCGACTCGCCATTCGGCAACCCCTTTGCACCCAAGAAATAGCGACGGTTCATTCGAGATGAGAGTCCTGCACCCCCGCCCATTCCGGTGTCAGATATTCGGCGTTCGTCTGCGTGCCGCAGCGCTCGTGGCGACGTTGGGAGTGATGGGGGCGGGTGGCACGGCCCTCGGTCAGGATGACGAGGCGCGGTTCTCGGGCTGGACACAGGTCGAGTCCGCCGGAGAGACCCGCACCTATAAGGAGTCCATGCGGGGAGGCAATGCGTTCGACGCAGCGGCGCGAGGTTTTCTCGAACAGATCGCGTTGCCGCAGTTGGAACTCGAAGCCAATCGCACCTCGATCGAGCGGGTCCGCAAGCGGATGCGAGAATTCCTCCTCGGAGACATTGCCAACGAGAAAGCGGCCGACGAGGCGACCAAGACCTTCCTGACGTACATGGAGTCGTTGGCCGACAAGCAAGACGTGGATCTGGTGGTACGCGTCAATGCCATGCTGATGATCGGTGAGTTGCAGGGCGTCGACCGAAAGCCCTTGCCGGCAGCGGCAGCCGTGCTGGCAAAGGCTGTCTCGAATACCACCCTTCCCCAGGCGGTGCGGATTGCGGCCTGTGTCGGTCTGGCCCGGCATGTCGAGGCGACAAAAGGGCTGGTCGACGAACAGCAACGCATGGCGGCCGTGGCGAATCCGGTCATCGTCTCGATCCTCAAAGAGGCGACTCCTCCGGAGGCGGCTGTCGGGAGCGACTGGCTGGCGTCACGCTGTTTGTCGATGCTGCCGTTGCTGGGGCCCGCTGCGCCGGCGACGGTCGGTGAAGTGGCGAGAATCCTCGGCGACGACGGTCGCTCGATCAACGTGAGGGTGCGTGCGGCGGCCGCGCTGGCGGCCGTAGCCGGCCCTGATTCGAAGGTCGATGTCGCAGCCCTCGTCGCGTCCATCGGAAGGCTTGCCATCGTGTCGCTCGAACGGGATGCTTCCGCAGCGGACCGTATCCTGCTCGAGCGGCAGGCTGGCGGCCTGCCCGACGGGAGTTCGCCGGCGTTCGCCCCACCAGCCATGCTCGTCGACCCGTCCGGTCAGCCGGTGGTCGAACAGTTGATTCCGCGCGAGGTCTGCAGGCGGGCAGCCTGGCGGCTGGCGGTGCTCGCCGACGCCATTCTCACCGATGATTCCAAGCGTGGCCTGGCGCTGCTGGACGCCGCGGGCCAGCCGGCCTTTGGTGAACTGGCGCAGACGCTGCGGCGGGCGGCCTTGGAACTGGACGCCAATCCTGAAGAGGCCACGCTTCGCCAGGCTCTTGCGGACCTGAAGCCACCGGCCCCCGTCGCAGGGAACGATTCGGAAGACAACCCGGATTCCGCAGACGACAAGCCGTGATCCGCTACCGCTTGATGAGGTCGCGAACCGTGCCGCCCGAGGGGATCATCGGCAGGACGTGCTCCTGATACGGCACCTGCACGTCGAGCAACGCCGGCCCAGGAGCGTCGATGAGCCTCTTCAGGGCCGCCTCGAGGTCGCCCTTCTTCACGACCGTCTCGGCCTGCCAGCCGAATCCCCTGGCGATGCTCACGAAGTCTGGGTAGCGAGACTCCGGGGAAATGCCGTTGCCCTGGCCGGAGGCCTCGGGGTTGCCGACGGGGCCAAGATACGTGTGGGCCCGGTTGCCCTTGAAGAACCGGTCCTCCCATTGCACCACCATTCCGAGGTGCTGGTTATTGAGAAGCAGCACCTTCACGGCGATGTTCTCGCAGTGGCAGGTGGCAAACTCCTGGATGTTCATCAGGATGCTGCCGTCCCCGTCGATGTCGATCACCAGCGACTCCGGATGGGCCACCTTGGCCCCCATCGCTGCCGGCAGTCCGAAACCCATGGTGCCCAGTCCGCTGGACGAGAGCCACGTCCGGGGCCGCCGGAACTTATAGAACTGCGCAGCCCACATCTGGTGCTGACCCACGCCCACGGTGATGATCGTGTCGCGCTCGGCCGTGAGCCGCGAGAGTTCCGAGATCGCGTGCTGGGGCAGAATACTGTCGAACGAGCGATCGTAGGAAAACGGATCCTCCCGTTTCCACGCATCGATCTGGGCATACCAATCGTCCAGAGGCGCGGTCGGGGCCGCCACGATGGCATTGAGCTGGGCCAGCGACTCCTTGACGTCGGCCACGATCGGCACGTGAGCAAGCTTGTTCTTGTTGATCTCGGAAGGATCGATGTCGATGTGCACGATAAAGCCGTGCTGGGCGAACTCCGACACCTTGCCCGTCACCCGGTCATCGAACCGCACGCCGACGGCGATCAGCAGGTCGGCCTGATCGACGGCCTGATTGGCATAGACGCTGCCGTGCATGCCGAGCATGTCCAGGCTGCGCGGGTCATCTCCGGGAAATGCACCCAGGCCCATCAACGTCATCGTGACCGGAATGCCGGTCAGCCTGACGAGTTCACGGAGTTCGGCCGAGGCATCGGCCGCGATTACGCCACCACCCGCGTAGAGCACGGGCCGCTTCGCCCGCTTGATGGCGGCGGCCACCTGGGCGATCTGTTCCGGGTGCGGTTTGCGAAGGTCTGGATGATACCCGGGCAGGTTCATCGCCGCGTCGTAATCCGGCACGATCTGGGACAGCTGGACGTTCTTCGGCAGGTCGACGAGCACGGGGCCGGGCCGGCCGGTGGTGGCGATGTGGAACGCCTCACGCATCACCCTGGCGATGTCGTTGGCATCGGTCACCAGATAGTGATGTTTCGTGATGCCACGGCAGACCTCGACGATGGGCGTCTCCTGGAATGCGTCGGTGCCGATCACGCTGGTGCCCACCTGTCCGGTGAGTGCGACCAGCGGCACGCTGTCCATCTTGGCGTCGGCGATCGCGGTGACGAGGTTGAGCGCTCCCGGGCCGCTCGTCGCCATGCAGACGCCCGGCTTCCCGGTCGTCCGGGCATAGCCCTGGGCGGCGAATCCGCCCCCCTGCTCGTGCCGCGGCAGGATCGTCCGCAGCCTGTCGGCGGCGCGGGTGAGCGCCTGGTGGAGCGGCATGCTCGCGCCGCCTGGATACGCGAAGATCACGTCCACACCCTGGCGAATCAGCGACTCAACGACCACGTCGGCCCCACTGACGAAGGCTTCGGAGGCGCGGGGGCGGGAGACGGTGGCCATGGGGTGGGCTCCTCTGGGGTGGGCTGGCTGGTCCGGCGACGGCCGGGCAGACACCCTTCAAAAATACACGATAAATGGCCCCTTGCGTCAGGGGCCGATTTTTCGGGGAATTTGCCGATTGCGGCGTCCGTGCAGACGGCCCTGCCGATCTGGTGCCGGGAGGCCTCCGGTGCTTCTTGCCCGACGCAGCGAGCGGGGGGGGCCGCGTGGACTACACTGTCCGACGTGGCTGATTCCGCGGCTTCACGGCGGGCCGGGCGATTGCTGGGCCTTGCCACAACGCTCGATACGCACAACGGGTTCGCCGAGGTGGTCGCCAGTCTCCGGGCGGGACATGGCGGCACGATCGGCGGAACCTGGGGGTCGGCGTCTGCGCTCACGGCAGCCGCTCTGGCACAGGCGCTGGCGGGCGAACCAGCTCCGGCCGGCCTCCTGGTGGTCGTGCTGCCGCACGCCGCGGATGCGGAATTCTTCCTCGACGATCTCGCGCTGTTCACGCCGCTCCCGGTCGCCATGCTGCCGGCACTGGAGGGCATCGGCGACGGCCCGCTGGTCGGCGATCCGACGGAGGCCGAGCGTTTGACGCTGGTCAAACGCCTCATTGGCCCTGCAGCCGACCATCCGCGGATCATCGTCACCACTGTTCAGGCCCTCCTGTCTCCGCTTGCCGATCCACGCGACATCGAGGCCAGCACCCGGCACCTTGTCGTGGGAGGGCGGCTCGATCCGGCGGAGTTCGCCGACTGGCTCCTGGCGCGGGGCTGGTCGATGACCGATGCCATCGACCAGCCCGGCACGTTCGCCCGCCGCGGCGGCATTCTCGACCTCTTCGCCACCGACTGGGAACGCCCCGTTCGCGTCGAACTGTTCGGTGACGAGATCGAGTCACTCCGCACCTTCGATACCGTCAGTCAGCGGAGCGTCGACGCGCTCACGGCCATCGCCCTCACCGCCTTGGGGCGGACCGGAGTGGTTACGGGCGGTCAGCCGGTGCGACGGACGCAGTTGGCCGACATCGTGCCGGCGGGCTCGTGGTGGGCCCTCGTTGAACCCGGCGAAATCGCCGAGGAGGCCTCTCGCGCCTACCAGCGACTGAGCCACGCCGCGGGGGATGGGGGCGGTGCGGGCATGGTTTCCGATCCTGCCGAGGTGTTCTCCAGAATCTATCGGTTCCCCTCGGTGACGCTCGCCGCCGTCGCACCGTCGAGCCTCGAGACGACGGCACTCCTGGCGATCGAGAGCGTGGAGCGGTTCACGGGTGTGCTTGACCGCGTCCGCGAAGAACTCGAAACGGTCGGCAAGGATCAGGAGGTGTGCGTCGTTGCGCCGACAGAAGCCGACGAGAAGCGGCTGCGGGAACTGCTCGCAGAGTGCGGTCCGGCGCGGTCCGGCCGGCTGCACTTTGCCCGGGGCCACCTCTCCGGAGGATTCCGGCTCGTGCCCGAGAAGATCGTGCTGATTTCGAGTGCGGAACTGTTTCGCCGCGAGGACGTGGCGGCGGCGCGGCCGACGAAGCAGCGGCTGTCACGGGCGATCGACACGTTCCTCGATCTCCACGAGGGCGACTACGTGGTGCATGTCGCCCATGGCATCGGTCGCTACAAGGGCCTCAAGTTGCTCGAGAAACACGGCCGCACGGAGGAGTTCCTCGAGATCGAATTCGCTGAAAGCACGCGGGTCTACGTGCCGGCTTCCTGTATCGATCTGGTGCAGAAATACGTGGGCGGCACCAAACTCGCCCCCAAGCTTGCCAAGGTCGGCGGCTCCCTCTGGGAGAGGCAGAAGGCTGCGGTCGAGCGGGCCGTCGCCGACATGGCCGCAGACATGATCCAGTTGCAGGCCCGACGGGAGAGCCGTCCGGGCGTGGCCTTCCCGCCCGACACGCCCTGGCAGCGCAGCTTCGAGGGATCATTCCCCTTCGACGAGACGCCCGACCAACTCACGGCCATCGAGGCGATCCGCGCCGACCTCGAGCGGCCGCGACCCATGGACCGGCTGCTCTGCGGCGACGTCGGATTCGGCAAGACGGAACTGGCGATGCGGGCGGCGTTCAAGGTGGCGGAGGCCGGGGCCCAGGTGGCCGTGCTCGTGCCGACGACGGTGCTGGCCGAGCAGCATCGCCGGACGTTCGTCGCCAGATTTTCCGAATTCCCGTTCACGATCCGGGCGCTCTCCCGGCTCACCGGCACCAGGGAGGAACGTGACACACTGGAGGGCCTTGCCCGCGGCACCGTCGACATCGTCATCGGCACACACCGTCTCGCGCAGGCCGATATCCACTTCGCCAACCTGGGGCTCGTGGTCGTCGACGAGGAACAGCGATTCGGCGTCGACGTCAAAGAGCGGCTCAAGGCGCTCCGCGCCAGTGTGGACGTGCTCACCATGACCGCCACGCCGATCCCGCGCACGCTGCACATGGCGATGCTCGGCATCCGCGACATCTCGAATCTCACCACGCCTCCCGCCAACCGGATCGCGGTCGAGACCCGCGTGGCCCGCTGGGACGAGCGGCTCATCCGCGGTGCCATCGACCGGGAGCTGGCGCGGGGCGGGCAGGTGTTCTTCGTGCACAACCGGATCCACGACATCCACAAGGTGGCGCATCGGCTCACGCAGATCGTCCCCGAGGCGAAGATCGTCATCGCCCACGGGCGGTTGTCGGAGTCGGAACTCGAAGAGGTCATGCTCGCCTTCGTGGCCGGCCATGCCGACATCCTGCTGGCCACGACGATCATCGAGAGCGGCCTCGACATTCCGCGGGCCAACACCATCTTCATCGACGAGGCCGACACCTACGGCCTCGCCGACCTGCATCAGTTGCGCGGCCGTGTCGGCCGCTCGCACCACCGCGCCTACTGCCACCTCCTCGTCGACGAGGCGGCCACGCTCACGAGCACGGCGGCCAAGCGGCTTCGTGCGATCCAGGAGTTCTCCAGCATGGGCGCCGGCTTCTCGCTGGCGATGCGCGATCTCGAGATCAGGGGCGCGGGGAATCTCCTCGGGACGCAGCAGAGCGGGCACATCGCCACGGTCGGCTACGAACTCTACTGCCGGTTGCTCGAGCAGGCCGTCCGCGGGCTCAAGGCGATGCCGCCGGCCGAACCACCCCCGGTGACGATCGATCTGCCCGGCGCTGCCTGGCTGCCGCGCGACTTCATCCCCGACTTCCGCGCGAAGATAGACGTCTATCGCCGGCTCTCGCGGGTAGCCGGAGAGGGGCAGGTGGACGACCTCGCGGCGGAACTCGTCGACCGGTTCGGCCCCCTGCCGGTCGAGGTGACCAGAATGCTCGAGTTTGCCCGGCTGCGGGTCGCCGCCGCGGCCCATGGCATCGATTCCATCACCCGTCAGCCGGGAATGCTCATGATCGGCCACCATGATCCTCAGGCCATCCAGCGGTTGCGGGCGGCCTGGCAGGCTGGGGGGAAGACGCTGCGTGTCGTCGGCGACAGAACTGCGGTGGTGCCGCTGGATCAGCGGGTTGCCGACGATCCGGACCGTCTTTTGGCACTGGTCAGGACGCTCTTGCGACCTGTTCGCGGGCGTCCCTATAGTCCCCCACCCGTGGCGGCCCCCAGCGGAAGGAACGCGGGCCGCCCGGCGGGTCCAGCCCGTCCCCGACCGAGACCGTGATGAACCATCCCGGCCCGCAATCCCAGGTGCGCGTCAGCATTGCCGGCACATGCTGCGCGGTCGCCCTGCTCACTGCGGGCATCGCATCGGCCCAGAACCCGTCGCCGCCGTCCGACGATCCGGCCGCCGCGGCCCCTGCCGCTCGCAGCATGGTCGGTCCCGGGCAGATGCCCCATGTTCCCAAGGCCCTGTCGCGGCCCGAGGGCTGGCCCGGTCGCACCGGCGGTGCCAAGGCCGGCGTGGACAACCATGTGCTGTCGAGCATTCTTGCCAACCCCGGCGGTCCGCTCGAACCCATCGCCGCCCCGATCGACGCGGCAGGAGTGGAGGCGGGTCGCAAGTCCGCCGTCATCCAGGCCGGTTTCGAGGAAACGCTGCCGTCGGGTACCGCCGCCTCTGGACAGCCGGCGGCCATGCAATCGCTCGACAATGCCCGTGTCGTTGCCCGCGTCGGTCCGGAGGTCGTGCTGGAGGGAGACCTGCTCACTCCCTCGGCGCTCGCCTGGCTCGACAAGGTCTCGGGAGGACTCACGCCCGAGCAGATCCGCGAACTGAAGACGCAAATCTGCCGGCAGGTGATCAAGCAGCATGTCGAATCGTTGATCGTCTACGTCGACGCCTGCCGCACGATTCCCGAGGATCGGCTGCCGGAGATCGAGAAGAAGGTCAACGAGGCGTTCGACCAGCAGCAACTGCCGCGGCTGGTCAAGGATGCGGGGGTGGCCAACGCCCTCGAATACGACCAGCTGTTGCGGTCCAGGGGACAGTCGCTCGACCGCATCCGGAAGACGTTCTTCGAGCGTGCTCTCGCCCAGCAATGGGTGCAGCAGAAGGTGGTCGATGACGGGGAGATTCCGCACGCGGAAATGATCGCCTGGTACCAGAATCATCTGGCCGACTACGAGTATCCGGCCAAGGTCCGTTTCGAACAGCTTTCCGTGAAGATCTCGGCCAGCCGCCCCCGCGGACAGGCATGGAGCCTGCTGGCTGCCATGGGCAACGACGTGATGCAGGGCAAGCCGTTCGCCGACGTCGCCCGCAGCCGTTCCGAGGGGCCGACGGCTTCGACCGGCGGAGCCTACGACTGGACGACGAAGGGGAGCCTGGTATCGAAGGTCGTCGACGAGGCGGTTTTCACGCTGCCTGTGGGGCAGTTGAGCGCGATTCTCGAAGACGGCTCTGCCCTGCACATCGTGCGGGTGATCGAGCGGACGGAGGCCGGACGCACGCCGTTCATCGAGGCCCAGGTGGAGATCCGCAGCACGCTCGAGGACGAGCGGCGCAAACGAGAGATGGAAGAGTATCTCACCGTCATCCGCGAACGAACTCCTGTCTGGACGATTTTCGACGACGATCCCGCCGGAGGCGCGGCTCAGCCGGCCGCCCAGACCGCAAGCCAGCCCCGGAAGACACGCTGACGATCGGCAGTCGCCTGCGCACGATTGCCGACCAGTGCCGAGCGGGCTAGACTGCCGTTTTCGGCGGACATTCGCTGCCGGCGCTCCGCTTGGTGCCGGCAGCCCCAACGCCCAGGAGATCGTGCCCATGAGTGTTCCAGCAACGTCCGCCGTGCCACCAGCGGCTGCAGTGCCACCGTGGCCGGGTGCCAAGTCGGCGGGGAAGGCCAGGCTGGAGATCGACGGCCGCGTCACCGAACTGCCGGTGGTCGTGGGCACGGAAGGGGAACACGGCATCGACATCGCCAAGCTGCGGAGTTCGACGGGCGCCATCACCCTCGACGAGGGCTTCGTCAACACCGGCTCCACCACCAGCGCGATCACGTTTCTCGACGGCGAGAAGGGCATCCTGCGCTATCGCGGCTATCCCATCGAAGTCCTGGCCGAGAAGTGCGACTTCGTCGAGGTGGCCTACCTGCTGATCTACGGCAAGCTGCCCGACGCCGCCGAGCTCGACGGGTTCCGGATGGCGCTGTCGCACCACACGATGATCCACGAGGACATGCGCAGCTTCTACAACGGGTTTCCCCGAGACGCGCATCCCATGGCGATCCTGGGCAGCGTGGTGGGCGCCCTGTCGACCTTCTACCAGGATTCGCTCGACGTCCGCGATCCGCGGCAGGTCGAAGTGAGCGTGCATCGTCTGCTGGCCAAACTTCCCACCATCGCGGCGTACAGCCACAAGAAGTCGATCGGCCAGCCGCTCATCTATCCTCGCAATGATCTCTCCTACTGCGAAAACTTCCTGCAGATGATGTTCGCCGTGCCGTGCGAGGAGTACCACTGCGACCCCGACTTCGCCGACGCCCTCGACATGCTGTTGATCGTGCATGCCGATCACGAGCAAAATTGCTCCACCTCGACGGTCCGCATGGTGGGATCGAGCGACGCCAACCTCTTTGCCAGCATCTCGGCCGGCATCTCCGCCCTCTGGGGGCCGCTCCACGGCGGTGCCAATCAGGCCTGCGTGGAGATGCTCGAGAAGATCGGCGCCGACGGCGGCAACGTGAAGAAGTACGTCGATCTGGCCAAGAAAAAGGACTCGGGGTTCCGCCTGATGGGCTTCGGCCATCGCGTCTACAAGAACTACGATCCCCGCGCGAAGCTGATCAAGGCCACCTGCGACAAGCTCCTCGCCAAGCTCTCGCTGCGGGATCCGATTTTCGACATCGCCCAGCAGTTGGAAGAGGTCGCGCTCGCCGACGAGTATTTCATCGAGCGCAAGCTCTATCCCAACGTCGACTTCTATTCGGGGGTCATCTACCGGGCGATGGGCATCCCGGTGCAGATGTTCACCGTGCTCTTCGCGATGGGACGGCTGCCGGGCTGGATCGCGCACTGGATCGAGATGCACCATTCGCCCACGAAGAAGATCTGCCGTCCGCGCCAGATCTACACGGGCGAAACCCTCCGCGAATTCGTGCCGATCACCAATCGCAGCTAGCCGTCTGCACGAAAAACACGACATCGTGTCGTTTTTTCTTGGCAAACGCAGTTTGCTGGTGCTGCGCATGGCATCCTGCCATGCAGTCAAAACGGGGAGCCGGGATCGGCGGAAGCTCGAGGAGCCGTCTGCACGAAAAACACGACATCGTGTCGTTTTTTCTTGGCAAACGCAGTTTGCTGGTGCTGCGCATGGCATCCTGCCATGCAGTCAAAACGGGGAGCTGGGATCGGCGGAAGCTCGAGGAGCGTTAGGCGTATCCTCGCCGTAGCGACGAGACTTCTGCCGTCCCGGCGGTGGGTTATCACCGGTGGGAACGCATTCTCTCGCTTGCGCTGCGGGCTTGGATGGCGACGACTGCGAAGGCTGACTTCACTTTCGCTTCCCTCGAAAGAAGGCGCTCAGGATCTGGCCGCATTCGTCGGCCAGCACCCGGCCGGTGTGGTCGACGCGGTGATTGAGCCGCGGGTCTTCAAAGAGCCTGTAGAGCGATTCGACGGCACCCGCCTTGGGGTCGGGAGCGCCCCAGACCACGATGGGCACGCGGGCCTGCAGGATCGCGCCGGCACACATCGGGCAGGGCTCGAGCGTGACGTAGAGCGTACAGCCCTCCAGCCGCCAGGAGCCGAGCGCCGCGGCGGCCTGCGTGAGCGCGATCATCTCGGCATGGGCCGTGGGGTCGGCCAGCTGTTCCCGCTGGTTGTGGGCGCTGGCGATCACCCGACCGGCCGCCACCACGATCGCACCCACCGGCACCTCGTCCTCGGCCGCGGCCATCCGCGCTTCCTCGAGCGCCAGCCGCATCCAGCGGGTATGCGCTCGTTCGCCCGTCAGTCCGTGTCCGAAAGCGGCCAGCAGATCCTCCAGCGATTCATTCGGTGGAGGCACGTCGTCGGGAAGCATGGCGTGGTTCGTGGAAGGTGTCCGAAGGGCGGCGGCCCGCCTGAGGTGAGCCGCACTGTAATCGCCGTGCGACGGGGTCCACAAATGGCCGATCCCAGCCGCTCGTTTGGGGACAGGCTTGCCATCGGGTACCATGCCCCGGTCCGAAGTCATCATCCCAGGAATACTCCATGGACCCGACCCTCCTCCTGCTCCGCTGGGCCCACGTGCTCGCCGCCGTCGCGGCGATGGGTGGCCTCGTCTTCGCCCGCTTCGCGCTGGTGCCGGCGCTCTCCGAGATCGACACCGCCACGCGGGACAGGATCCACGACGCGATCCGCCGGCGCTGGCTGCCGTGGGTGATCGGTGCGATCACCGTCCTGCTGGCGAGCGGTCTGGCAAACTTCCTGCTGTTCAATGCCCGGGTGAAGGCGGAAGGCTGGGAAGGTGGCTTCTGGATGCGACAGTACAACTACCACGCCCTGTTCGGTGCGAAGTTCCTGCTGGCGATGGTGGCCTTCTACTTCGCCAGTGCGCTGGTCGGACGCGGGGAGGGCACGCAGTGGGTGCGGAACGACCGGGCCAAGTGGCTCTCCGTCACGCTCGGGCTGATGCTGGGCGTGGTGCTGCTGTCGGGCTGGATGCGCCAGTTGCACACGGGCCCGAATCGAGGGGAAAGCGGCGGCGTGAGCATGCCTTCCGGCACGCGTCGTGCCGACGCCGCCCTCGACCGCGATGCGGACGCAGGGGAGCAGGGTGACGACCGCTACCGAGATGGCAGGGCGGGATCGGTATTTCGCGAGCCTGCCGCAGGCGGCTCCGAGGCCGCACCGGCGGCAGCTGCTGGAGAGTGATGCCACGATCTGGCGGTCGGGTGTTGCCCGGTTCGCCGCATCGGTTCGTTCGAGTGGAGCACGTGCGATGGACAAGAAAGAAAAAAAGCGGCTGGAAGTGCTGCAGCAGAAGATCGCCAAACTGCAGCAGTTGCTGACGGGCGCCAAGAAGCAGCCCGACGACCCGGCCGAGGTGCCCAGGCTCGAGAAGGAACTCGCTGCCGCGCACGCCGAACTGGCCGCCCTCAAGAAGGCCTGACGACGGCGGGGCGACCGTGTCCTTCCCGAAACTCCCGGGGCGTGCGGCCACGCAGCCGTCGGAAGACGCGGTTGAAGTGCGACAGGTTGCCGAACCCTGAGTCGATCGCGATGTCGAGCACCGAGCGGTCGGTTTGCACCAGCAGCCGACAGGCATGCCCGATGCGGACTTCATGCCCCCAGCCCACGAACGTCCGCCCCGTCATGCGGCGGAAGAAGCGGCTGAAACCCGCTGGCGACAGATTGGCCACGGCCGCCACCTCCGCGAGCGACAACGGCCGTTCCAGGTGCTCGAGAAAGTAGCGGCAGGCACGATCGATCCGTTTTGCGTCGCGTGACCGCGGAGCGGACTCGTAGGCCAGGCTGGAAAGCGGTCGGCCCCGTCCCCGCACCGCCAGTCCCTGCAGAATCTGCAGCAGCGCGAGCAACTGTTCGAACGGAGGGGAGTGGCCTGTGGCCTCGACCACAGGTGCGATCTGCCGCGCGGCAGACTCACAGAACACGATCCCCCGTGAGGAACGCCCGAGCAGGCCGTTGATCCGTGTCAGTTCCGGCCGCTCGAAAAAACCGTTTCCCAGGAAATCGGCGGCAAACCGGATCACCATGGCCCGGCTGCGGTGTCCGCGGGCGACCGCCGAATGCCAGGTGTGCGGCAGGTGGGGGCCGAGCAGGACCAGATCACCCGCATCGAAGGGCTCGATCGAATCCCCGACGAATCGCCTTCCATGTCCGGATGTGATCAGCGTCAGTTCGTATTCGGGATGAAAGTGCCAGCGGTAGGGAAAGCAGGGCAGGTCGAAGGCGTCCCAGGCGAGCGAGCGCCCCGGTGTCGGCACGACATGTTCGAGATCGGGAAGCATGGAGGGCGGCAGGGCGGGATGGCGAGTCCGAGCAATGGGATCGAAGCCAGGAAGCCACCGGGAGGCCAGGGACAGGATCAAAATAGTATCAGTTCGTGGCGAGTCCGGCGGAGATCGGACGGGCTGCTCCTGTCAGGATTCCTGCCGAGGAAGCGCCGGCCCGGGCCGGCGTCAGCTTGCCTCGCCGTTTCGTCACGGAGTACGGAGATCCCCCATGACCACGCTCGACGCCCCCTACCCGCTCACCGACGCCCAGAAGCAGCAGTTTCGTGACGATGGATTCATTCGGCTGCCGGAGGTGTTCGATCTCCCCACGCTCGACGCCTGCAAGCACGAAATCACCCGGGTCACGATGGAGCACAACCCGATGGCGGACGTGCCATTGGAACGGCGCGACACCTACGGCAAGGCATTCATCCAGGTGGGCAACCTTTGGGAGAAGAGCCCGGACGCCAAACGGCTCACCTTTTCGAGGCGGCTGGCGCGGATCGCCACGGAACTGCTCGGCACGCGGGGGGTGAGGCTGTGGCATGACCAGGCGCTCTACAAGGAACCCAGCGGCGGATTCACGCCCTGGCATACCGACCAGCAATACTGGCCGATGGCCAGTCCGCTGAGCGTGACTGCCTGGATCCCGCTGCACGCCGTGCCGCTCGAGATGGGGCCGCTCTCGTTCGGACGGGGCAGCCATCTCAAGCGGATCGGCCGCGATCTCGAGATCTCGGACACCTCGGAACGCATCATTCGCGAGGCGATCAGGGAACAGGGGGTGCTGGAGGTGACCGAGCCCTATGCGGCCGGGGACGTGTCGTTCCACCTCGGCTGGACGCTCCACCGCGCCGGCCCCAACACGACGACCGCGCCGCGCCAAGTCCATACGGTGATCTACATGGACATCGACATGCGGTTGGCCGAGCCGAAGAATGCCAATCAGCAGGCCGACCACGACAAATGGACCCCCGCCACGCGGATCGGCGAGGTCATGGACGATCCCCTCAATCCCGTGCTCTATCCGTGAGGATGGCCGGCAGCATGGTATCCTGGAGGAGGTTGCTCGAACCGGCGGCTTTGCACCGCGGCGAGCAGCACCCACCACCGACCCCCGCACCATGCCTGTTTCCGGATTCCTCTCCCGGTTTTTCGGAGGGAAGCCCCGTGTCGATCTCTGGCGCCGTTACGAACGGATGCGGGAGGGCGTGAGCGGCACGATGTCGCAGTTCTACAAGGTCCGCGATATCGCGACGGGCCAAGTGCGGGGGCTGAAGATCATCGATGGCAAGAAAAGCGGGCCGGTGGAAGGACGCTACCGCGGGCTGAACAAGCCCGGCGAGGGCGAGATCGGCTCCCGTATCCTCGGGCCGAACATCGCCAAGACGCTGGAATGGGGAGAGTCGACTGCGGGCGAGGCCTACATCCTGATGGAATTCATCCCGGGGACGGTGCTCCACACGGCGATGTCGGCACGGGAACCGTTCGTGCCGTCACAACGGCTCGATCTCGTGCGGCAGGCGGCCACGGCTATCGCCACGGTCCACAACGCCGGGTTCATCCACCGCGACATCTGCCCACGCAACCTCATGTTGTGTCCGGATGGTCATCTCATGCTCTTCGATTTCGGTCTCACCGTGCCGGACAAGCCCGCGTTTCTCCAGCCGGGAAATCGGATCGGCACCCCGAGCTACATGGCCCCTGAGGTCGTCCGCCGTCGCCATGTCGACAAACGGCTCGACATCTTCTCCTTTGGCGTGACGGCGTACGAGATCTGCACGCTGGACATGCCGTGGCCGAGGGCTTCCGGGGGAAAGGCGGCCCTGCGGCACGATTCGCCGCCGCGAGACATTCGCGAGCTTTGGGCGGACATGCCGGCCCCCCTCGCCACGGCCATCATGTCCTGCATCGCAGCCGAGCCCGACCAACGTCCACCGTCCATGGAAAAATTCCTCGAACGAATCGCGGGCGTGACAGTCTGACAGGCTGCGGAAGACATGCGAAAAAAGCCCGCCAGCCGCTGTTTTCCGATCCGGCTCGGCCGCGACGCCCGGGATTGGCGGGGAAGGGCTTGAAGGCGGGGCAGGCTGTTTCTAATCTCTGGGGGCCCGGCCGCGGCATTTTGGTCGCCGCCGGCCGCCCCCGTTGTGCGCCGCCCCAGAGAAGGATCCACGCCGATGACCATGGACAAGAGCCTCCGCATTCGTAAGGGATCTTCCAGTGCCCGGGGTGTCCTGTCCCGTGGAGAGCGGATCCTCAAGCTCCAGGAGCAGGACCGCTGGGAGGATGGCCGCAGCCCCCTGGGACTTCCCAAGGTGCGGGTCATGAAGACTGCGATGAAGAAAAAGAAGAAGGCCAAGGAAGAGGGCGACGCAGCCGCGGGTGGCAAGGCTCCGGCAGCGGCGGCGAAGAAGAAGTAAGCCGCGCTTCACGACACCTTCGCGGCCGCCAGCTGGCCCGCTGCGATCACCTGCGGGATGCCGACGCCTTCATAGGCCGCTCCCGCGAGGGCCAGTCCGCTGTGTTCAGCGACCAGCCGCTGGATGTTCGCGACGCGGTCTGCGTGGCCCACCGTGTATTGCGGCATGGCTCCCTGCCACCGATCGATCTGCACGACCTGCGGCCTGCCCCGGACTCCCAGGATGTCCCGCAACTCTGCAAGGACGAGCGGAACCAGCCGATCGTCGTTGAGTTCCGCCGTCTGGGGATCGAGGGCGCCCCCCACGAACGTCCGCATCAGCACCGAGCCGGTCGGCGCCCGCGCCGGAAACTTCTGGCTTGAAAAGCTGACTGCAAGGATGCGCCGGCCCTCGCGACGCGGCACCACCAGCCCGGCAGCGTCGAGTGGATGGGCCACGTCTTCCCGAGCGAACCCCAGCGACACGATCGCGGAACCAGCGTATTCGATCGCCGCCAGTGCGTCGGCCAGCGCCGGGCCGACAGACCGCAGCATGGCCGCCGCCGGCGCCGCCGGCACGGCCACGATGACGGCATCGGCCTCGATCACCGCAGGAGGATGGACGTGGTTGGTGGCGTGTCCGCCGTCTTCCGTCCGTGGCGTGTCCGCGGCTGCTGCTCCATGCAGGCACACCTCCCAGGCACGGTCGGGCCGCCGCCGGAGACCATCGACGGTGGCCGTGACGAACTGCACGCCCCGGGCTGCAAGCGTGTCTGCCAGACGCCGCGGCAGGGTTTCCATGCCGGTGGCGAGCGTGAGGAACTGACCGTAGCGGGCGCCTGCCGCCGGGGAGCTTCCCGCCGCAGACCTCGCCCGCCGCTCTTCTCCCGCCCAGAGGCTGCCGGCGGAGAGTTCCATGGCAAAAAACTCGGGGCACGCCGCGGCCATGCTGAGACGGGCGGGATCGGCGGTCCAGATGCCGGCAGCGAGCGGCTGAACGAGCCGCTCAAAGGCCTCGCGTCCCAGCCGGCGAACCGCAAAGTGCTCCAGGGATTCATCGCTGACCCCCTTGTTCCTCGGCGGTACGAACCGTTCGCCGAGCAGCCGGAGACGACCCACGGGGGTCAGCAGCGTCGTGGTCAGAATGCCCCGCACCCGGCCGGGGGCGAGCAGCCTGAATCCGGCGGGCACAGGCTGGGTGCGACCACGGTGGAGCACGAGTGCCCGTCTGACTCGTGGATCGACGCCGATCAACTCGTCCGTCAGCCCAGCTCGCTCGACCAAGTCCACCGCCTCGGGCCGCGCGGCCAGAAAGCTATCGGCGGAACGCTCGATGAGCCAACCGTCCCGGCGCACCGTCGCCACCACGCCGCCGAGCCGTCCCGCTGGCTCGATCAGCGTCACTCGCCGGGCCGCTGGTTCGTCGACGGCGGATCTCGTCAGGGCCTCGGCGGCAGACAGCCCGGCCATTCCGCCACCGATGACGACGACATGCTGCGGACGGTACTTGTTCATGGGCGACGAACGTGCATTCTGGGGAGGTGGGGCGTTTGGGCTGAAAGTCATCGCCGGGGAAGGCTTTTTCCACGGCCACCGACTTCGGTCACCTAAGGATGTAGCACCGCCTCGGGGGTGGCAACAGTCCCGTCACGCCGGCGATGGCGGCACCGGCCTTTTCGGGGAACCTCGTATGTGGGGCGGATTCGGGTCCCATCTGCTCTGGACGCGGTGAATTCCGACACCTACCCTCCCCTCGCCTTCGGGCGTTTGCCGTCCGTAACCAAGGAGGGTTCTTTCGTGGCCACGCTGCGGTGCCTGCCTCGTTCTGTCTCGCGATCACTGTTCTCCGCCGCTGCCGCGTTCGCGGTCGCCGGCGCCATCCATGCCGACGACATCACGCGGTCCGAGCCGCCGCGGGCGATCATGCGTCTGCCGCGGTGGATCGAATCGATCGGTGATCCCGCCGCGAAGGAGAAGGCAGAACGGCAGCAGGGGGCTGTCCCCGTGCCCAAGAATCAGACGGAGAGCGGGCGGTCCGCCACTGCATCGCCGGCCCAGCCACAGCCGCTCGCCGGGAGCAAGTTGCCCGCAGCTTCCGGCCAACTCTCAGCCCAACGGGTCGCGAAACCATCCGCAGACGTCGCCGAACCGGCCTTCCGCGCGGAGGTCAAACCTGCTCCGGCCGTGCTGCGTTCGGAGTCCGGGGCGGCCGCGGAGCCGTCCGGCCGACTCACTGCCGAATGGACCGATCTCGTGCCGACAGGAGCACCGGCGGCGACCCCGGCAACTGCCCCGGCAGTCGAGGAATCCACCGGTAAGTCCGAGCTGGGGCCCGAGACGAGCGTGCTCAAGCGCTGGCTGACCGACAAGGTGGCCGTGCTGCCGAAGCCGACCGCGAAGCCTCCGGTCTCGTTGGCCGTCGGGAGCCCGGCCAAGTCCGAGACGACGACTGCCGACACCGCCGATCCAGGCACCGAAGACGCCTCCGCCGTCGCCGCGCCGGCCGCCGTGCGCCCTGCGGTGGTGCCGCCGACCGAGCGGGCATCGAAGACCACGGTCACCGCTCCGGTGGCCGCCACTCCCGACGAGACGCCCACGCTGTCGATCGACCCGGCGAGCTTTCGCGGCGTCTATCCCGGCAAGACCACCGGCGAAGAACTGCGGGCCGGCTGGGGCGCGGGCGAACCCTTTACCCGGGAGGATGGCACGCGAGGATTTTTCTGGAAGATCGAGCCCTTCGAGCGGGTCGAGGTCACGATCGAGGGAGACATCGTGTCGGCGATTCGCATCAAGCTGGCCGAACCCGTCGCGGTCGGCGACCTGGCCAAGCAGTTGGAGATCGCCGACCTGCGCACGGTGTCGATCCTCGACGAGCAGGGCGTCTCGATCGGCGAGGTGTTTCCGGAGCGGGGCGTCATCTTCAGCGTCAAGCCGGGCACCCAATCGGCCACCGCGGTGATGATCGAGCCGCTCGATCCGGAGTCGTTCGTGCTGCGGGCCGAGGGGGAGATCGACACGTGCAGCGCCTACGCCGTGGCTGACCTGCAATACGCGGTCGAGATCGATCCCAGGCACCTTCGCGCCCATCGGCTCCTGATGGTGCTCATGTGCGAGCAGGGGAAGTGGCAGCAGGCCTTGGGGCTGGCGGAGGTCGCCGAACAGATCGACCCGTCCGACGTGTGGACCAAGATGAAGCATGGCGGGATTCTCGTGGCCCTCGACCGTCCCGGAGAGGCCCGCGCCGTCGTCGAGTCCGTGAAAGCCACGCCCAACACCCCGCCGCTCGTGGCGGCACAGGTCGAGCGGCTGCTGGGCCGCATCGAACTGGCCGGTGCCACGCCGGACCACCAAAAGGCCGTGGAGCACTTCGCGGAGGCGATCCGTCGGTCGTCGGCGTTACTTGTCAAGCGTTCCCCCGCGGTGCAGCAGGCTTCGCGGGAGATCATGCTCGACGCCCATCTGGGTACGGCCCAGGCGATCGCCCAGGGAACCTGGCAGCAAAAGAGCCGGGTGATCCCCAAGTGGATCGCCCGGAGCGAGGCCGTCGTCGCCGAGTGCAAGGGGGAGGCGGCTGTCCAGCAGACGCTGGAACTGCAGCTGTGCCGCGGCGTCCTGACGGTCGCAGCCGGCTCGGCCGATTCGGTCGAGCCGCTCCCGTGGGTGAAGCGACTGCTGGAACTTCGCGACCGCATGGGCGAGTCGGTGAAGGATCCGTGGCGGCGGCGCGAAATCGACTGGGAGGTGGGGCTCGGGCTGCTCGATGCCCTGGCCGCCGCTCAACTCCGTGGCGACGCCTCCGACATGCTCGACAACGCGACGCTCACCGCGGCGTACCTCGAGCGGGGTGGCGAACATCGCCAACTGACCGACAAGGAACGCAAACATGTCGGCGACCTGCTCTTCCGCATCGGCATCATGCACAGCCTGCAGCGGGGTGACCATGCCACGGCGGTGACCTGGTTCGACCGGGTGATCCCCATGTGGGAGGGCAATCCCAGGCTCGATCGCGACCGCGAAGTCGGGCAGCTCGGCGAATCGTACGTCAGCATGGCGATCTCCTACTGGCAGGTCGATCGACGCGATGACGCCATGGCCCTCAGCCGTCGGGGCGTCGAGTTGATGGTGGCCGCGGTCGACGCCAAGCTGCTCGAGGAACGATCTCTGGCGGTCGCCTATGGCAACCTGTCGACGATGTACGCCGAGCAGGGTGACGACACGCAGTCGCAGACCTACGCCGAGATGGCCAGCCGGGCCGAAGCCTCCGGCTCCACGCTCCGGTAGGCATCGGAGTCGATGGTCCGGCGACCCCTAGCAGCAGATCGATACAGTTATCCGCCGCAGGAAGCGGCGGTCGACTTCGTGGAAAAAGGCCTTGGATGGCTTTTTCCACGGATATTCAGAGCAGGCTTTCGAGCAGCAGCCGCATTTTGCGGAGTTCGGCGACCTGCTCGACGTTGTCGAGCGGCGGCATGTGGGCGCACAGGGCACGCTTGTAGCCCACCCGCTCCAGTTGGCTGACGAGTTTCCCGTACTCGACGCATCCCTGGCCAATCCGCACCTGCAGCGCGTCGGGCTTGGTGTCGCGCAGGTGGACGTGACAGACATACTTGAGGATCGGCTCCCACGACGCCTGCTTCTTGTGGCCGTGGATGAAGTGGCTCGGGTCGAGCGTGACGCCGAGGCCGGGCACGTTGCGGCAGAGCGAGGCGGTCGTTTCGGCATCCTGGGTCATGCGGCCGGCGGTGGTTTTTACACCGACCACGATTCCCAGCGCCGACGCGATCGCCACCATCTTGCGCAGCCGCTCGATTTCACCATTGAACGGCGTGCCCAGCTCCGAAGCGTCGACCACGATGGTCACCACCGCAAGCGACTTCGCGAGGCGGCAGCAGGCCGCGAAGCGGTCGTAGAGTTCGGGGGTCTCGGGGGACGCAAACGAGATGGCCACCGGGCGGAGCCGCTGCAGATCGCTGCAGGCAGCGATCGCCGCCTCGGGGTTGGCGGCCACGCCACCAGGCTGCAGGTGGGGCCCCCCTTCGTGGACATCGATCTCCACGGCGGTGAATTCGAGTTCCGCCAGCCGCTCCATCGCCTTGGCCAGCGGCAGATCGGGAAAACACTCGGTACTGACACACACAAACACGTCGCCACTCTCCTCTCGCGCTGTCAATCTCACTGATGCAGCCGGGACAAGCTCCCGCGGCACCGCCGTGCCCGGGAATCGTGCCCGACAGGGGGTCAGAGTAACGGCATGCGTCGAAAAATGGCAAACTGGTGTTCCGTCCCGTCACCGCCACCCGTCGGAGCTCCACCATGCAGATCGAACAGACGCTCTCACCGCCGCCGACACGAGTGATCCTGGAGCAGGGAGGAATCTGGGGCCGCTGGAGTGCGTGGATCGCCTGGTCGATCGCAGGCGTCGCGGTGCTCTCGGCGCTGGCCAGCGCCGGGGCGGCGGCGCAGTATTTCCAGCGCGACGCACACGTGGTGGAGAAATACCACTCGCTCGCGAGAATGGCGTCCTCGAAGGTGGCGATCGTCGACATCGCCGGCGCCATCATGGGGGGCAACGGCTTCGCCCGGGCGCAGCTCGATCACGTCAAGGAGGACGAGAGCGTCAAGGCGATCGTGCTCCGCGTCGATTCTCCGGGTGGCACGGTCAGCGGCAGCGACGAACTCCACTACCGGCTGGCGGAGCTCGCCAAGGAACGCAACCTGCCGGTCGTGGTGAGCATGGGGGGCATCGCGGCGAGCGGCGGCTATTACGTGGCCATGGCCAACGGCGGCCGCGATGACGTGATCTTCGCCGAGCCGGCCACGCTGACCGGATCGATCGGCGTGATCATCCCGCACTTCGACGTGTCGAAACTGTTGAAGAGGTTCGACATCGAGGACGACTCGATCACCAGCGGCCCCCTCAAGGAGATGCTCAGCCCCACGAAGGACCGCACGCCCGAGCTGGCCGAGCGCGAGAGGAAGGTGTTGCAGAGTCTGGTCGACGAGATGTTCGCCCGGTTCAAGGAGATCGTCAAACAGGGGCGACCGAAGCTCGACGACGAGAAGCTCGCGAGCGTGACCACGGGCCAGATCTTCACGGCCCAACAGGCCGTCGACGCCGGCCTGGTCGATCGTATCGGGTTCCTGGAGGATGCCGTCGCGCGGGCGGTGGAGTTGGCGGGCCTCACGAAGGAGACCGCCCGCGTCGTTCGGTATTCGAAGCCCCGCGGGCTTTTGAAGGACGTGCTCAACGGCGACTTTTCCGCGGGCACGCAGGGGATGGCCGCTCCGGGCATGGCGGGACGGACGGCCCTCGAGGCCTTCGCCGAATGGACCACGCCCCGCGCCTGGTACCTCTGCAGCTGGTGGCCGGCGCTCGTCACAAGCCGGTAGGCACGAGCGGCCAGACCCGGAAGAGGCCGCCGTTATGCTCCGTGCTTCGCCACGGTCCGCCCGAGCGACGCCAGTGCCGCGTGGTCCGAGGCGGTCAGCCGTCGGCCGCGGGCGCGGGCGAGTGCCAGCCGGCACCAGCAGTCGGCCGCCAGGAGATCGGTGTCGTCGCCCGTCGCGTCGGCATGATGCGTTACCGCGAGCACGCTCACCAGATCGCGGACCTCGGCCGACCAGCCGCCGACGAGCAGCTGCCGGTCGGTCAACGTCTTGCCATGCCGGCGGATGCCGCGGTCGATGCGGATCGCCGCCAGATCGAGCAGCCGCCGCGCGTCGGCGGCGTGATCCCGTAGCCGGCGGTCGAGCATGCCGCGATCGTGGCCGCCGGGCCGCCGGCCGAGGAGCCCGATCCGCCACGCGAGCCATGCGGCGGCCCGTCTGCCGCCAGAGGCCCCGCGGGCGAGGCCGGCGAGCGGATGGTGCTTGGCGAGCCCCTTGAAGAGGGCGAGCCCGAGCAGTTCGCTCTCCCCCTCGTAGACCGTCACGGCGAAGTGGTCGTGGAAAGAGTCGCCGAGCGGATGGCCGACGAGAAACGCCCGGCCGCCGTGCACGCCGAGGCTGTTGATCGCCCCCTCGCGCACGCACTCTCCCGCCACGATCTTGGCGATGATCGCTTCCAGTTCGCCCGACTGGCCGGCGTCGATCGCCGCCGCCGCCCAGGCGGCGAGGCTGTCGCAGGCGACGATGCCGGCTTGGATCCGTGCCAGCCGTCCCTGCACGAGTTCCCGGGACGCGATCGGCTCGCCCCAGGTGCGGCGGCGGAGGGCGTGGTCGCGGGCGTGCCGCACGAGCAGCCGCAGCGTGCCTGCCGCCTGGGCGGCGAGCGTGACACGGCCGCGGTTGAGGCCATGCCAGACGATCGGCATGCCATCGGACGAGCCGGCAGGCGGCGGCAGGATGTCGGCGGCGTCCACCTCGTGGCGATTGAACTCGAGCGCCGCATTGTGGGCGTGCTTCAGGGGATGGAGCCCGTAGTGCCGCAGTCGAAACGACGGCGTGTCGGCAGCGGGCAGCCGCACGAGCACGACCGCGGGCCGACCATCGAGCAGGGCCAGCAGCTTGATAAGCCGGCCGTAGGTCGCGCCGGTGATGAACATCTTCGTGCCGGTAAGCAGCACCCGGCCGGCGTCGTGTTCCAGGCGTGAGCCGATCGCATGCAGGTCGCAGCCGGCGTCGGGCTCGGTGGCGCCGAAGATCGAGAGCGGCCGCCCCTGCGCGAGGCCGGGCAGATGCCGCTCCTGCTGGCTCTGCGTGCCGAACGTCGACAGCGCGGCCACCGCGCCGATCGACGAATGGACCGAGAGCATGCCGGCGGCCGTGGGTGCGTCGGCGGCGAACCGCGTGATGACGCGTGCCAATTCCTGCAGGGTGCAGCCGGTGCCTCCAAACCGTTCCGGGACGAGCAGCCCCCAGAGTCCGGCCTCGCCGAGCGCCGCCTCCGCCGTCGCCGAGAATGTTCCGACGGGCGCTGCGGGGGCATCGTCCAGAGGCGCTGGCGACCAGGCGGAGGCGTCTCCTGGACTCACGGCGTCGTACAGCCGCGACTGTTCCCGCAGGTCCGCGACGACGCGGTCGGCCCGCTCGACCACGTCCGCGACCGCAGCACGCAGCGGCTCCACTGCCAGTGCAGCGGCCCGCGAGAATCCGTGCGGGTCGGCGGCATCTGCCTGCGCCCCACCCCACAGGCCTGCGGCCGCCCAACTGCTGCGAGTCGCCATGTCCTGTCCTCCTGGCAGGGGCTTGCTGTCGGCGGGCTGTGACCGAAATGCCGGCCCGGGCGACACCACCGCCATCCACGAAGGTGGCACCGTCTCGGCCGCCGCGGCGATCTCCGCGGCAAAGTGCGAGGCGATCGCCGGTCGCATGAGCTTGAGCGATTCGGTCGCCTCGCCGTGGGCGGCGTCGAACGGCCGGCCGATCAACACGGCCCGCCGCACCCGAAAGCCCCTGGGGAGATGCCGCTGACGCCGTGCGAGCCGGCGCGCGAGCCACTGCAGCACCCGCGGGTGACGCAGGGCGGCCCGCCGACTCCAGACCCGCACGCCCATCCGCCTGATGGCCGCCCGCAGCACGGCAGGCTCCGGCACGACGAGCGCAACCGGCGCTGGCAGGCCATCGCCCACCACGCAGATCTGCGCGACGACCGGATCCTCCGCCAGCGCCGCTTCCACCTCGGCGGGCGGCACCTTCGTGCCGCCGGACAAGACGAGCGTGTCGACGATTCGGCCCGTGATGCGAACGTGGCCGTCGGCGTCGATGGCGGCCAGGTCGCCGGTCTCCATCCATTCGGTCTGCGCATGCTGCGAGTCGTCTCCGATCACGCCGAGCGCACGGCTGGGAGTTCGCACGAGCAGCTGTCCGCGCGTGGCGGGCCGAGCATCGAGCGAGAGTTCCACACCCTCGATCGCCGGCCCCACGGTGCCGGGCCGCGCGATCCGCGGATTGGAGAGCGTGACCACCGGCCCTGCTTCGGCGAGACCGTAGCCCTGCACCAGTGGCAGGCCGCGGTTGGAAAACGCCGCCGCGGTCCGCGCTCGGAGGGCCGCTCCGCCCGACACGCAGACCCGCACGCGGCCGCCGAGCGCCGCCGGCAGGTCGGGAATCCGTCCCGATTCGGCGGCGCGTTCCAGCCGCTCGAAAAAAGCGGGCACGCCCAGCACGACGGTCGGCGGCAGCACCCGGCAGGCGTCGAGTACCCGGCGACGGTCGGTGACGACATTCAGGCAGCCGCCGCGGACCAGTGCCGTGACCAGATCACCGGTGCGGGCGAGCGAGTGGCTCAGCGGCAGCCACGAGAGCCGCACGTCGTCGGGCTCGTCGAGAAAGACTCTGGTGGCGGCGACTGCGTTGGTGACCACCGACCGCTGCGAGTGCACGACGCCCTTCGGCCGGCCGGTCGTGCCGGAGGAGAGCAGGATCACGCTGTGGGCATCGGGATCGCACGACTCGGCATACCGTGCGACGTCGTCGCGGAGCGCTGCGCGGTCGGCGTGCCGCCGCCGCCAGTTGGCCGACTTCAGCACGCCGGCATCGATCGCGCCGTGTGAAGACGTTCGTTGATGCGACCGAGGCTGCGGCCGCAGATCGAGGGCGATCGGGACGCCGGCAACGGAGCCTCCGCCCCGGCTGGAGCCGCTCCATACGAAGCCTTGGGGCGCCAGCCATGCCAATTGGGCGGTGTGCTCCCCGGCGGTCGCATCGGCATGGAGCGGCACGTGCACGATGCCAGCCAACTGGCAGGCCAGGTCGATAACGATCCAGTCGGCGGAGTGCGATCCCACATGCGCGAGCCTGTCGCCCCGGCGGAGGCCCGCGCTGTCAAAGTGATCGGCGAGTTCGACGGCCGCCGCGACAAGCTCACCCCAGGTCCAGGTCCGTCGTTCGTCCAGGGCATCGCAGACGGCAGGACGATCGTAGGACGACTCGAGCCGCGCGAGCATCAATCCCATCATCGACACCGCGGCCGGCGATGCGGCACCAGGCATGGTGGCATCGTTCGGCCTCCCGTCCGCAGGATGCGGTTCAGGGCGGCCGCCGGGGCTGGAAATGGCTGCGGTGGGCATGACGGGACGTCAGTCGATCCTTTCGAAGAGCACGGCGATGCCCTGACCGAGACCGATGCACATCGTGGCCAGCCCGATCGTCGCTCCGGTATCACGCATCGCATGGAGCAGCGTGGTGGCGATGCGGGCGCCGCTGGCGCCGAGGGGATGGCCGATCGCGAGCGAACCGCCGCGCACGTTGACCTTCGTCGGGTCGAGGCCGAGGGTGTCGATGCAGTGGATCGCCTGAGCCGCGAACGCCTCGTTGAGTTCGACGAGGTCGATGTCGCCGAGGGCGACTCCCGTGCGGTCGAGCAGCTTCCGCGTGGCGGCCACCGGCCCGGTGCCCATCAACGCGGGCGGCACACCGACCACGGCGGTGCCGATCACGCGGGCCAGTGGCTCGAGCTCCTGCCGTCGCGCCTCAGCCAGCGACATCACGACGAGTGCGGCGGCGCCGTCGCTCAGCGGCGCGCTCGTGGCCGCGGTGATCGTGCCGATCTTCGGCAGAAACGCCGGCTCGAGCGCCGCCAGCTGCTCTGCCGTGCTGTCGCGGCGGATCGACTGGTCGTGGACGACCTCCACCACTCCCCCCGCCTCGTCGTGCCCGATCACCGGCACGATTTCGTCGTCGAACAGTCCGGTGTCGCGGGCCCGCGCCGCCCTGGCGTGGCTCTCGAGCGCATAGGCCTCCTGCCGCCGCCTCGAGATGCCATGCGCCGCCGCGAGGTGCTCCGCCGTCATGCCCATCGAGAGCATGCCCCGGCTCGACCGGGCGAACGCCCGCGGATGGATGTCGATCGCTGAATCCATGGGCAGATGCTGCATGTGCTCGACGCCGCCGACCACCTGCACGTTTTCAGCGCCCGCGATGATCGCATGGCTTGCCTGCGCGAGCGCCTCCAGCGACGATCCGCAGAGGCGGTTGACCGTGGTGCCGGCCACGGCGAATGGCAGACCGGCCATCAGCCCGACACACCTCGCGACGTTGCCGCCCAGTTCTCCCCGCTGCTGTGTCGCACCGAGGATCAGGTCCTCGATGGTGTCCGGCTCGACGCCGCTGCGTTGCACCGCCGCCTCGACGACCGTCGCGGCCAATTCGTCGCCACGCACCCGGCGAAACACGCCGCGATCGGGGTGGGCGCGACCGATGGCGGTGCGGCAGCAGCCGACGATGACGGGGGTGGTGGCGGGCGAAGTCGCGGGGGTGAGAGGCATGACGCTACGGGGGTGTGGCACGCGAGAGGGGCGGGTGCCGGGAAGATCAGGGGGTGAAGGGTTCCCCCGCGGCCGCCATGGCGAGCAGTCGCGGGGTGGGGTGCATGCGGATGCCGAGATCGGCCAGCGGTGCCAGCCGACGGACCACCTCCGCGGCGCCGAGCGAGTTGCCCCATGACAGCAGGCCGCCGCGGAATGCCGGGAAGCCGAGGGCATGGATCACCGCCAGATCGACGTCGCGACCGTCGCGGACGATGCCCTCCTCGAGCACGCGGAGCGCCTCCAAGAGCATGGGCAGGAGGAGGCGGTCGGCGATCGTCGCGTCGGTGGTCTCGCGGGACGGGAGCGCATATGGCCTGATCAGTTTCGCCACACCTTCATCGGGGCGTTCGATCCTGGCCTGCTGGCCGCCGCTGGTGTAGTGATAGAAGCCGGCGCCGCTCTTGCGGCCGAGCCGTCCCGATTTCACGAGCGCCGGAATCAGGGGGGAAGCCTCGATCCGATCGCCGTAGGCGGCGCTCAACACGAGCCCGGCGTAGAAGGCCGTGTCGAGTCCGATCATGTCGTAGAGCTCCAGCGGTCCCATCGGCATGCCGAAGCCCCGGGCCACCCGGTCGATCCGCTTCGCCTCGATCCCCTCGCGGAGCATCTCCACCGACTCGTGGAGGTAGGGCATCAGCACGCGGTTGACCAGAAAGCCAGGGCTGTCCCGAACGACGATCGGGCACTTGCCGAGCCGTTTGACATGGGCCACGGCGGTGGTGACGGTCTCGTCGCTCGTGGCCGGGCCGCGGATCACCTCCACGAGCGTCATGCGGCGGACGGGATTGAAGAAATGGATGCCGCAGAACCGGGACGGATCCTGGAGCGGTTCCGCCAGCTTCGCGATCGGGTTGGTCGAAGTGTTGGTGGCGATGACCGTTCCCGGGCCCACCGTCCGTTCGATGTCGACGAGCACCTGCCGCTTGATGTCGGCCCGTTCGAGCACGCTTTCGATGACGAGGTCGCACTCGGCGATCGCCGCCATGCGGGTGGCCGTGTGGAGCCTGCCCGACAGCGTGACCGCCCGGGCCTGGTCGGTGCGTTTGGTCGCCCGGTCCCAGGCCGCCTCGTCGAGGATTCCGGCGACGCTGCCGGCCAGCGTGTCGGCCTGCACGTCGATGAGCGTCACCGCGAAGCCGGCCCGCAGGTGGCTGGCTGCAATGCCCGCCCCCATGATGCCGGCACCGATGACCGCGGGGCGGTCACACGTCCGTGGCGCGATCGTCGGCGTAGTGCCCCGTGCAGCGTCGGTCGCGCGGTCGTCGAGCCCGCTGTCCCGGCGGTTCCGCTCGCCCAGCCGAAACACCCGGATGAGTTGCCGCGACACGTCGTCTGTGGCGAGCTTCGCAAAGGCGGCGGCTTCGCTCCGCGCCGCCTGCTCGGCAGGCAGGTCGATGCCCGCAAGAATCGTTTCCAGGATGGCCAGAGGGGCGGGATAGTGCCCGCCGCTGCGGCCGAGGATCACGGCCGCCGACATCGACTCGAGGAAATCCCTCTCTTCGGCGACGAGCGGCACCCGTCCGGCCTGTTGCCGCCGCCGCTCCAGGTGGCTCTGTCGGGCCAGCGCGAGTGCTGCCAGTCGGCAGGCCGAACCAATCGCCTGATCGGGCGGCACGCAGGCATCGACCAGTCCCAGCCGAGCGGCGGTGGGGCCATCGACGGATTCGCCCGCCGCCGCCAGTTCCACCGCGGCGCCGGGGCCGATCAGCCGCGCGAGGCGAACCGTGCCTCCCCACCCGGGCAGCAGGCCCAGTTTCACCTCGGGGAAACCGAGCGCGGTGTGGGCGGCATCGGTGGCAACGCGGAGATCGCAGGCGAGGGCGAGTTCGAGACCGCCCCCCAGGCAGATGCCGTCGATGATCGCCACGCTCGGCCAGGCGGAGGCGGAGAGTCGCGAGAAGAGCGCGCGACCGGCGGAGCAGAGCCGCTCGATTTCCGCGGCCGGCGTGTCAGACAGGCGGTCGAGTCGGGCCATCTCGGCACCGGCGAAAAAGGAGCCGGCCCGCGTGGATTGGATCACCACCGCCGTGGTCGGCGGCCCGGCTTCCAGGCTGTCGAGTGCCTGCGACAACTCTGCCATCGTCTCCGGCGTGAGCACGTTCTGCCCATGGTCGGGCACGAAAAACGACAGCACGACCACGCCGTCATCCCGCCGCTCGACCGTGAGGCTGCGGGATTTGCGTGCTGGTTTCGCCGGCGGGGTTGGCATGGCAGTGGTCCCGTCTGGGCCGTTGGGCATGGTTTTCGCTTGCTCGAAACCCAAAAACCGGTAGTGTATCGGGCGTTCCCCGCCGGTGCTTACCCCACCGAGCGACCCACCGTCCGCCGGAGTCACGGCCGCCCATGGAAAACGTCTCGAAGCTTCGCCCCTCGTTCGCCATGCTCTGCGGGGTCTGGTTCGCGCTCGTCGCGGTGTCGGTGGCGGGTCGGCTCTGGCAGCCGGCGGCCAACGTCACGCCGCTGGCCGGGGCCGCGATCGCGGCCGGGGCCGTCTTTCCCAATCCGCTCGTGGCCGCCACGGTTCCCCTGTCGGCATTGGCGATCAGCAATCTGGCCCTGCCGGGCTATGGCGACTCGTTCAGCGGTTTCGTGATGGCGGGCGTGATCTACGCCGCGTTTGCCTGGCCGGTGCTGTTGGGCGGAATGGTGCGGAAGGGCCGGGTGCTGACGATTCTGGGGGGCGCTCTGGCGAGTTCGCTCGTGTTCTTCCTGACCACGAATTTTGCCCACTGGTGCCTGAGCAACGACTATCCCCACACGGCCGCGGGCCTCATTGCCTGCTACACGGCGGGGCTGCCTTTTTACCGGTGGATGCCCGTCGGCGACGTGGCCTGGAGCCTGGCTTTCATGGGCGGCCTGGCCGCGTTCGGTGGCATTGCCAGTTCAACGCAGCCGATTTCGTCGCCTCCCGTGAACGCTGCTTGACTGTGGTCGGGGCCGGTTGAGAATACCTCCACGGGCCTTCTGTTCGAGATGATTGCTCGTGGTTCGCACCGCTGCGGGAATGGCGGAATTGGCAGACGCGCCAGGTTGAGGGCCTGGTGGTAGTAATACCGTGCAGGTTCAAGTCCTGTTTCCCGCATTTCTTTTCCAGAGCCCGAGAGACCGATGAGTTCAACGCCAGAGCCTTCCTCGACGCCCCCGGAAGGCGACGCCGCTGCCCAGCAGCCTTCCCAGCAGGGAAATTCCGGATCGCAGTCCAAGCGGATTCCGATCGGCACCCAGCGTCCTGGCGTGAAGCCGCCGCGGCCCGCGCCGCGGTATGAATATTTTTCCGCTCCGGCCCCGGCGGCGACTGCTGGGCTGCAGGTTCCGCGGGCGGCCGCGGCACCGGCGGCTCCGGCAGCACCGGCACCGCTCGCATCAGCACCGCTCGCATCAGCACCTGGGGCCGAGGTGACGTCGGCACCTTCCGCCGCGCCGGTCGCAGCAGCACCTGCCGCGGATGCCGCGCCGGTCGCAGCGGCACCTGCCGCGGATGCCGCCCGGGGCCAGTCGGCGGCTCCGCGTCGCGAAGGCCGTCGAGACAAACGCGGCGGCGCGGCCGAGAAGTCGCCCTTCAAGGACGTTCTGCCTCCGGCCAAGCGGGTCGCGGTGCCGAACCTGCGGGCTGCGCTCGACGATGATCTGGAACAGGATTTCGAGGCGGCGTTGGCCGGGGTGTCGCTCGACGAGCTGATCACGGCGTCGACGCCGGCACGGGCCGATGCTCCGCTCGAGCCAGGGGCGCGGCTCACCGGCACGGTGCTGTCGCTCGGCGCCGATACGGCGTTCATCGACCTCGGCGAGCGGCGGCAGGGGGCGATGAAACTCGCCGGGCTCGATCTCGAACTGGTTCCCGCGGTCGGCGACGTGCTGCAACTCAGCGTCGGCCTCCGCAACGAGGACGACGGTCTCTACGACGTCGCCTTTGCCAACCGCGCCGTGGCCGTAGAAGACTGGTCGCAGCTCCAAGCCGGCATGATCGTGGAGGCCCGGGTGACGGCGGCCAACAAGGGTGGCCTCGAATGTGACGTGGCGGGATTGCGCGGGTTCATGCCGGCGAGCCTCGTGAGCACCTGGCGGGTGGAAAATCTCGAGGAGATGGTCGGGCAGACGCTCGAAAGCCTCGTCACCGACATCGTGCCGGCCGCCCGCAGGCTCGTGCTTTCGCGCCGGGCGGTGATCGAGAAACAGGCCGCCGAGGCGAAGACGAAGCTTCTGGAAACGTTGGAAGTGGGCACCACGCTCGACGGCACCGTCCGGTCGGTTCGCGATTTCGGCGCGTTCGTCGACATCGGCGAGGGAGTCGAGGGGCTCGTGCACGTGAGCCAACTCTCCTGGGAGCGCGTGGCGAACCCGGCCGACGTGCTGCAGCCCGGCCAGCGGGTGCGTGTGGTCGTCAAGAAAATCGACCGCGACACCGGGAAGATCGGCCTCTCGGCCCGCGATCTCGTCGAGAGCCCATGGCAGCGGGCCGGCGAAAAATACCACGTCGGCGCCACGGTGCGCGGCGTAGTCAGTCGGATCGCCCAGTTTGGCGCCTTCGTGAAACTCGAGCCGGGAGTCGAGGGGCTCGTGCACGTGTCCGAACTGGCGAACCGTCACGTTCGCAGCGTGGGCGACGTCGTCAAGGAAGGGGAGTCGGTGGAGTGCCGAGTGCTCGCCATCGATCCCGACGAGCAGCGGATGTCGCTCTCCATCAAGGCGCTGGCTGCCGTGCCTGCGGCGGCGGCCGACGACGGTGCGGCGGCCGAGGATGCGGCGGCCGAGGAAGTGCCGCCGGCACCGGTCGTGAAGAAGCGCATGGGCATGCTGAAGGGCGGCACGGGCAGCGTCGGCGGTAAGTCTGCCGGCGAGAAGTTCGGCCTCAAGTGGTGAGAGGGCGCGCCGGGGCTGCCCATGCCCTGTCGCCGGACGTTCGCTACGCCCATCCTGGGCTTCGCTCACTCGATGCTGACTGCGCTCCGGCATCCTGCCTGCGCTGGTCAGCAACGCCGGCTCTCAGGGCATGGGCAGCCCCTCGTGGATGGAGAGGATCTACCGCGGTTCGATCTTCTTCTTGCCCATCCACGGCACGAGCGCGTCGGGGACGACGATCGAGCCGTCGGAGCACTGGTAGTTTTCCAGGATGGCGATGATCGCGCGGCTGATCGCGATCGCCGTGCCGTTGAGTGTGTGGACGTAGGAGGTGCCCTTTTCGCCTGGCTTGCGATACCGCACCGCCAGCCTGCGCGCCTGGTAGTCGGTGCAGTTGGAGGTGCTCGTCACCTCGCCCCACTCCCCCTTTTCGCCGCGGCCCGGCATCCAGGCCTCGAGGTCGAACTTCCGATAGGCGGGGCCGCCCAGATCGCCGCTGGCGGTGTCGATGACACGGTAGGGGATGCCGAGGCCGTCGAAGAGTTCACACTCCAGGTCGAGCAGGTAGTTGTGCATGTCCTCGCTCTGTTCTGGAAGCGTGTAGGCGAACATCTCCACCTTCGTGAACTGGTGCACGCGGTAGAGGCCGCGGGTGGCGCGACCGTGGGCGCCGGCCTCGGTGCGGAAGCAGTGGCTGATGCCGCAGAGCTTGAGCGGCAGTTCCTCGGCCTCGAAGATCCGCTCGTGCATCGCGCCGCCGAGCGTGATCTCGGCCGTGGCCACGAGCGACAGATCGCTGCCGGTGATCGAGTAGATCTGCGTCTCCGGGCCACGGGGCATGAAGCCGGTGCCCTCGAGGATGGTGTCCCGCGCGAGGTCGGGCGTGGTCATCACCGTGAAGTTCTCCCGCATCAGCAGGTCGATTGCATACCGCTGCAGTGCCAACTCCAGGAGGACGGCATCGTTGGTGAGAAAATAAAAGCCGTGTCCGGCCACCTTGGCACCGGCCTCGAAGTCGAAGAGCTTGAGGCGGCCGCCGAGTTCGACGTGATCGAGCGGCTTGTATTCGAAGTCGGCGACGGGCGTCCGCCCCAGGCGAATCTCGACGGCGGCGTCCTCGCCCCCCACCGGCGCGGCGGGATGCGTGAGGTTGGGGATCGCCCGGAGGATCACGTCCGATTCCTGGACGATCTCGGCCAGTTTCGCCTCGAACGCCGAGACCTCTTCGCGGAGCCGCCGGCCGTCGGCCTTGCGGGCCTCTCGTTCGGCGGCGTCGGCCGCGGTGGCGATCGACTTGCTCACCTGGCCGGCCTGTTGGTTGAGCCGGTCGATGTCGGCCTGCATCTGCCGCCGCAGACGGTCGAGTTCGGCAAACCTGGCCACGTCGGCGGACGAGCCCCGCTGGCGGCAGTTGGTGGCGACGAGGTCCACATTGTCGGCGACGAAGCGGCGATCGAGCACGACGGCATATCTCCCTGGGAATCCGCGGGGTGACAGCCACCGGCGGAGGGCCACACCTTATACTGTGGAACGGTTCCTGTCAGGTTGTCCTCGTCGTCCTGTCGACGGGGTACGGGAAACCCGCCGGAGTGTGCCATCCCATGACCGCCACCGCCAGTGCCGCCGCCGAGGAGGCCATCGAGGACGCCCCGGCCCCCGCCACGCCCCCACGCAGTGACAAGCAGAAGAGCGACAGTCGGCCCAAGAAGCAGCCGCGCTACCACGTGGTGCTCTGGAACGACGACGACCACACCTACCAGTACGTGGTGGCGATGCTCCAGAAGCTCTTCGGGCATCCGCCGGAGAAGGGCTACCTGCTGGCAAAAGAGGTCGACTCCCAGGGGCGGGTGATCGTGCTGACGACGACGAAGGAGCATGCGGAGTTGAAGCGGGATCAGATCCACGCCTTCGGCGCCGACCGCCTGCTGCGCCGCTCGAAGGGCGCGATGTCGGCCTCGATCGAGCCCGAGCCGGAGTAGGGCCACGGTTCGGGGCTGCCCACGCCCCATCGCCGGACGTTCGCTGCGCCCATCCTGGGCTCCGCTCACTCGGAGCTGGCTGCGCTGCGCCATCCATGGCTGCGCTGGCCAGCTACGCCGGCTCCTGGGGCATGGGCAGCCCCTCGCAGACCCAAAGGTGGTTCAGTGGAAGCGATCGATTTCTGCGAGCATCTGCTCGATCAGCTCGACCGGCAGGCCGACGACGTTCGAGGGGCTGCCGGTGAGCAGCCGCAGCGGGAGCCGCTCGTCCTGGAAGCCGCAGGCGCCCGCCTTGCCCCGCCACAGGCCGCTCGCGAGATACCAGTCGAGGAAGTCGGGGGTGAAGGCGTCCATTTCCAGCGTGCTTTCCGCCCAGGCTTGGCGGGGCTCCCCGGCCCCGGAAGGCCACAGGCACACGCCCGTGAGCACGCGGTGCGTTCGCCTCGCGAGGGCCTCGAGCATCCGCCGGGCGTCGACGGCGTCGGCCGGCTTGCCCAAGACGACGCCGGCGACCTCGCCGAGCGTGTCACAGGCGAGGATCGTGCCGGTGGCCCCCAGGGCCTGGACCGCCGCGGCCTTCGCGTGGGCCAGCCGCATGACGAACGCCTCGAGCGGCTCGTTCGGGCCGCGGGGCGGGGCGGCGGCCTCGGCCTCGTCGGGCGGCGCGACGACCACCACGTCCCAGCCCCGGTCGCGGGCCAGTTCCAGCCGCCGCGGCGAGCGACTTGCCAGGATGATCCGCCGAGGAGACGCTGCCTGCATGCCGTCGCCATCCGTGCTGTTCGAAGACGAAGCCTTGATCGCCGTCGCGAAGCCGGCCGGTCTCGCCACCGCCAATGTACCCCCCGGCGAGCCGAGCGCATTTCGCGAGGTCCGGCGATTGCTCGTGGACCGCCACGGTGGCGAGCCCTTTCTCGGCGTCGTCAGCCGGCTCGACCGGCCCGTCTCCGGCGTGGTCGTGTTCGCCAAGACCCGCGCCGCGGCGGCAGCGCTGGCCCGGCAGTTTCGGGACCGCAGCGTGCGGAAGACCTACTACGCGCTCGTGGAGGGACGGTTTCCGGCAGCGCTCGGCACGTGGGTCGACTGGCAGGATGCCGTCGTGCGGCCGCACCGCGGGCGATCACGCACCGCCGACCCCGACCGTGGCGAGCAGGGCCAGCAGGCCGTGCTGCGGGCCCGCGTGCTGCGTCGGCTCGGCGAGGTGTCGCTCGTCGAACTCGAGCCGGCGACCGGGCGGCGGCATCAGCTCCGCGCCCAACTGGCGGCTCACGGCTGCCCGATCGTCGGCGACCGGCTCTACGGCGCGCGGCTGCCGTTCGCGGGCATCGCCCTCCATGCGGCGGCTCTCGCGCTCGATCATCCGACGTGCGGGCGGGCCCTGCGGCTTTCGGCGGAACTGCCCGCCGCCTGGCACGGGCGGTACGCCGCGGCCCTCGCCGCCGTGCCCGCTCGGCCGGCGATAGACTGGGTCGATTCCGGCCCCGGGCGGGCCGACGGCAGCGCGGAGCGGCACGATGGCGAGTGATCCGGGCACGCGGCAGCAGGCGCGGAAGCGGTTTCGCGACACGGCGCTGGCCAGCGGCCTGGTGACGGCCGAGGATCTCGACGCGGCGGACCGGGCGGCTCGCGGCCGCGGGGCCGGAAGCGGCGATGCCGACGCCCTCGATGCCGCCATCGCCGAGGTGCTCGTCGACCAGGGGCGGCTGACGCCCTTCCAGACCCGCGAGATTCTCGCCGGCCGCACGCGGTTTCGCCTCGGCCAATACACCGTGCTCGACGAGATCGGCAAGGGGGGCATGGGGCAGGTGTTCAAGGCCGAGCACGCCCTCATGGGCCGGCTCGTGGCCATCAAGGTGCTTCCCCGGTCCAAGGCCACGGCGGAGTCCGAGGCGGCGTTTCGCCGGGAGATGCGGATCCTCGGGCGGCTCGACCACGAGAACCTCGTGCGGGCCTTCGATGCCGGCTACGACGCGATGGTCTACTACCTCGTCACGGAGCTCGTCCCCGGCATCGACCTGCGGCGGCACGTGCGCAGTTACGGGCCGCTCGATGAGCGGTTCGCGGCATCGGTCATCTCCCAGACGGCCCGCGGCCTCTCCTTCGCCCACGAGCAACGGCTCGTTCATCGCGACGTGAAGCCCGGCAACATCCTCGTCTTGGACGACGGTCGGGTGAAATTGCTCGACCTGGGACTGGCCGGATCGACGCTCGAAGAGGAGGCCCTGCGGCTCGGCAGGGTCGTGGGCACGATGGACTACATCGCGCCGGAGCAGATCCGCGCGGCCGACGATGTCGGACCGACGGCCGACGTCTACGCGCTCGGCTGCACTCTCTATTACGCGCTCACCGGGCGGGTGCCGTTCCCCGGCGGCGACCGCCGCGAGAAGATGCAAAAACACCTCGCCCAGCAGCCCACGGCCGTCCGCCAGCTCGCGCCCCGCGTGAGTCCCGAATTCGCCCTGGTCGTGGAGGCGATGATGGCCAAGTCGCCGGCCGAACGCATCGGCACCGCAGCCGAAGTGATTCGTCGATTGGCGCCCTGGACGCCGCCACGACCGGTCCCGCTTCCCCAGCGCCGGCGATCGACCGGGCCGAACCGCACCGGCACCGCCGCTACCGACGCCGCGGAGGAGACCCCGGACCTGAGCGAGCCCGCCTGGGGACCGGCCCCATCCCCGCCGCCGATCGACGAGGCCACAGCCTCGCCGTGGGCCGCTCGGGCGACGGAGATCGTGCTCACCGTGATCGACCGCTGCAGCGACCCGCGGGCCCTCGTCGGCGTGGCGGCCGCCGCCGGACGCGTGCTCCTGACCGCGACCCTGGCCGGCGTGGGCTTTGCAGCCGCCTTGCTGCTGGCCCGCACCATCGACCCGGAGCGGTTCCGCTCCATCGCC
>JBILWX010000147.1:0-7863 GCA_044369655.1 Pirellulales bacterium | reverse complement strand
GCTGGTCGGCAACAACGTCGTCCGATTGCTCGTCAATCGCAACGACACCGTACGGGTGCTGGTGAGACCCGGTCAGCTCCCGGGATCGGCAACCGATTCGAGGCAGGTCGGAGGCGGCGCGTTTACAGCCCTTCCGGTCGACATGGTCGCGGCCGGCCTCCACGACGAGGCCGCGATGCAGCGGGCTGTCGACGGAGTGACCCACGTCGTGCATTCCGCGGCGATGGTGCATTGCGGCTGGCGGCATCTCGCCGAGATGCGGCATGTCAACGTCGAGGGTGCGCGGGTGGTGGCCCGGGCGGCCCGGCGGGCCGGCGCGAGGCTGATCCACGTTTCCAGCGTCGACGCGATCGGACTGCGATCCGACGGCGTGCCGGCGGACGAGGAGACGTCTCCCGGCGGCATGCTCGAGTGCCCCTACGTCGTGACGAAGCGGCAGGCCGAGGAGGCCGTGCTCGAGGAGGTCGAGAAGGGTCTCGATGCCGTGATCGTCAATCCCGTCTACATGATCGGGCCCTGGGACTGGAAGCCGTCGAGCGGCCGGATGCTGCTCGAGGTGGGCGCGGGCCGCGGCCTGTTCGCACCGCCGGGCTCCAACGACTTTGTCGACGTCCGCGACGTCGCGCAGGGCATCCTGGCGGCGATGTCGCGTGGCCGGACCGGCCGCCGCTACATCCTGGGCGGCCAGCCGCTCTCCTATCTCGACGCCTGGCGGATCTTCGCCCGTGTCTCGGGCCGCATGCAGCCCCTGGGCCTCGCGCCCCGGCCCTTCGTGCACCTGGCCGGCTGGTGCGGCGACCTGGTCAGCCTGTTGACCCGCCGCGAACTCCCGGTGAATTCAGCGGCGACCGGCATGTCGATGCTGCCCCATAATTTTTCCTGCGCCCGCGCGGAGGCCGAACTCGGCTACACACGGCGGCCCTTCGAGGCGGCGGCTCAGGATGCCTGGGACTGGTTCGTCGGCCATGGCTACGTGAAGGCCCTCCGGCCCGGAACGGCGCTGGCCCGGTAGCCCGCTGTTCCCGGTAGAATGACGCCCGACACGTCCCAGCGTCTTTCGGTCGTGGTCCTCAGCCGCGAGCACACCCATGCCGCACATTCTCGTCGTCGAAGACGAAGAGCATCTGGCCATCGGCATCAAATACAACCTCGAAGCCGAGGGGTTTCGCGTCACGACCGTGGGCAACGGCCAGGCGGCGCTGGCGGCAGTCGCCGCGACGGACGAGCCGGTGGAACTGGTCGTGCTCGATCTGATGCTGCCCGGCATGAGCGGCTACGCCGTCTGCGAGGCGATCCGCGGGCAGGGCAGCGACATGCCGGTGGTGATGCTCACGGCCCGGACCCTCGTCGAGGACCGGATCCGCGGCTTCGATGCCGGCACGGACGTCTACCTCCAGAAGCCGTTCGACCTCGACGAGCTCCTCTCGATCGTCCGCAACCTGCTGGCCCGCCGCGGCCGCAACGGACGCGCCAGGCCCGCGGCGATGGACAGGCCCGCGGCGATGGACAGGCCCGCGGCGGAGCAGGACGACGCGGCCGTGGCGGCGAGCGTCTACCGCTTCGGCAATGCCGAGGTGAACTTCGACACCTGGGAGGCCCGCAGCGGCGACAAGCCGGTGCGGCTGACCAACCTGGAGATGAAGCTGCTCAGGTATCTCGTCGAGCACGAGGGAACGGTCTCGTCGCGAAGCGACCTGCTCAAGCGGGTCTGGGGCATGGCCCGTGCGCCGGCCACGCGGACGGTCGACACCTTCATGCTCAATCTCCGCAAGTATTTCGAGGCCGACCCGGCCCGCCCGGTGCATTTCCTGTCGGTCCGTGGCATGGGCTACCGGTTCGTGAAAGACAACCCGACGGCGAATCCGCCCTCACCGACCAAGGAGAGCGGCGGCGGCGACGCCGGGGTCGGGGCTCCGCAGGAGTGATTCCCCGACGAGCATCGCCCCGACGCCGGCCCGCTCGAGCCGCTCCACGTCGGCCCGGTTGCGGATGCCGCTCTCGGCCACCAGCACGCACTCGGGCGGCACGCGGTCACGGAGCCGCAGCACGTGGTCGAGGTCGGTCGTCATCGTGCGCAGGTCGCGGTTGTTGATGCCGATGAGGGTGGCGCCCAGATCGAGCACGCGGTCGAGGTGCTCCTCCGAGTGGAGTTCCACCAGCGGCGTCATGCCGAGGTCGATGATCTCGCGGTAGAGGCTGCGAAGGTGGCAGTCGTCGAGGCACTCGGCGATCAGGAGCACCGCATCGGCCCCGTGCGCCCGCGCCTCGAGCACCTGGTAGCGATCGACGATGAACTCCTTTCGCAACACCGGCAGCGGCACCGCCACGCGGGCCGACTCGAGATCGACGAGGTTGCCGCCGAATCCGACAGCATCGGTGAGCACGGAGAGCGCCGCGGCTCCGGCGGCCGCATAGCCGCGAACGATCTCCTCGATCGCGGCGCCGGGACGGAGCTCCCCGGCCGACGGGCTCTGCCGCTTGAACTCGGCGATCAGCCTGATCGCCCCGGGAGCGGCGACCGCCGCGAAGAAATCACGAACGGGCGAAGCGACCGCCAGCCGGCCCTCGAGGGCCATCGTCGGCACGCGTTCGCGGGCGACTGCGACCTCACGGTGCTTGCGGGCGACGATATCGTCGAGAATGGTTGTCATGGGCCGCCCAGTCTACCACGGCCGGCGGGGCTTCCCACCGGGTGCGAGGCCCGCCGCGGGGCTCATTGACCACTTCCACGACTCACACTCAATCCACGCGCGTTGTTCCCAAAAAGCCCCCGGCGGGAGCCGGTGGGATGACGCGTGGCGATCACGAGCGGGGCCGTTGGGCCAATGCCCGGATGGTGATGGATCGCGTCACCGCGCTCGCTTCCGCGAGGGGCTTTTCGAGCGGGTGAAGCAATGTCCCGTTTATGCCCTTCAGCGAAGCGCAAGCGTACAACGCAGCGCAGAGTCGACTGACTCCATATGAAGCCGTCCAATCACGCGCTCGATCGCCATTTCGCTGACGGTCGCCAGGTTGTCTGTCATGACAACCGAATCACCCAGCAATCCTGAATCCCTTCCGAGCGGGGAGTCACGAACGACCACGACACGGCTTGGGTGCCCGGCACGAAACATTCGGCCGGTGATCATCGCGACGACCTGCGGCAAACCCGCGCAGAGATCGTCTGCCTGAACAATCAACGCCGGCCGAGTTTTCGCCCCGCGGAGATCAGCATGCGGAAAGAGCACGAGAACGACATCACCGCGTCTGCAAACCGGCTTTGGAGGCGTCGTAGTCGTCATAGATGCTCATCTCCGGGCTGTCCCACTCCTCGGCAAAACGCCCCAACTTGGCCCGCAGTTCGGCCACGTCGCCCGCCGACAAGACGTCACCTTGACGGCTTATCACGCCGCCTTCGAGTTCCGCGAGACGCCGGGCAATCTGCCGGCGCTCCTCGGCGGAAAGACGTGTCAACTCTGCAAGGATTTCGGCGGTGCTCATACGTGAAAAATATCGTCCGCGAAGGCGAATCGGCAAGAAAAATGCTGCCTCGCACCGAGTCCGGCGGTAAGTCTGCCCGGATGGTGTTGGATCGCGTCATCCCGCTCGCTTCCGCGAGGGGCTTCCGGCAAAGGTCCACCCCCCAAAGCCCCCGGCGGGAGCCGGTGGGATGACGCGTGGCGATCACGCAGGAAATCGGGGACGGGAGTGATTTTTGCGGAACGTGCTCAGTGGCGGGAGCGACGCGGGCCGTTTCAATTCCATCGGCTGGAAATTGGTTTCCGTCCCGGTTTCCCCCGAAAAAGTCGCGGACCGGCGAAGCGACCGCGAGCCGCCTGCAGGCAGTTTCCGGCGGAGGGCGTGGGGCGTTGTCGGCGACGGGTCTCTCACCGTCCGACAGCCCGCACGAAGCCCGCGGCCGACAGGGCACGATGCAACCGAACCGAGTCGTCAGATCGACAGGGAGACATAGGCGAGCAGCGATGCCCCGGCGACGATCAGCGCGTCGGAAGCCGCCTGCTTGCGGCTCCATGCATGGGCGACGAGGGCGACCGCCAGGATGGCGACGGCGACGACCAACTCCACCGCCAAGACACGGAAGGTCGCGTTCTGCAGAACTCGGATCGTCATGAAAGCCGCGACGATGCCGCCCCCGCCCAAGGACGCCAGCCAGATGTTCCGCTGCGAGAATCCGAGGGCCACGTGGCTCGCCAGATACATCGCGAAAGGAAAGAACAGTTCGCGGTCGCCGCTCACGCGGAAGAGCACCAGCCAGAGGAGACTGGGGAGCAGACGGGCCACGGACTCGAGACGCACGCCGATGAACACCTGGGCGATGAAGGCGATCATGCCGATCATCGTCCACGGCGGCCCCCCGAGAACATGCGTCGCCCCCAGAAACAGCAGTTCCACGGCGAGGAAGCTGAGCGTGGACATCATCCGGCATGCCCCCGGCCGCCCGCTCGCGGTTCCGTGGCAGGCGTAGACGGCGACCGCCGCGTGTTGAGTTCCTCGAGAAACTCCGGGATGGCATCCCGCAGCGGAGAGTCTTCGAGATAGCGGTCGGCCAGTTCCCTCCGCCCGCGGGCCAGGAGCGCCGCGTAGACGTGCAGTTCAAAGTGGAGTCGGAAACCATGCTCTGCGGCTGAGTCGCCGAGGGCACCGAAGACCCCGAGCAACGCCTCCGCGGTCGAGACATGCGTCGGGGCGTCATGGTCCCGCAGCCAGTAGCGGCTGGGCCCGGGCGACGGTAGCCGAACGCATCTGCCCATGCCTTCGACGGTGCGAAGCATCTCGCCCGCCTGCCGCCACGTGCCGTCGAGCAGCAGCACTTGGGGAAGCGGCCGGCCGGCCAGATTGGCGACGGACGGCATCGGCTCGCCGAGCGGATGCAGCACCCAGAGCTCACGGTCAGGAAGCAGATCCTTCGGCGCGAGGCTGGACGCGGCAAAGAAGCGGCTGTCGCGTTGGTAGACGTGGCTCTTGCTCCCCTCGACGGTGCGGGCGATCAGCCGGCCGGTGCTCGTCGGCTTGTGCTGTTCCTGGCGGTGGATCAGCACGTGCACGGGCACGCCGGTGGCGACAGGGGGGAGCGCAGCGCAGACGCACCAGCGCGGAGGCAGGCAGCAACAGCGACAGCGGGCGGCGCCGGCAAGAACAACGCTTCGTGGCACCGTTTGCACGTCCCTGTCTGGCTGTGGAAAAAGCGACCTTTGGCTACGTCGATCGTTTTGCGCGTTCGGGACGGTGCACGAGCGGCATGGCTGAATTCTCCTGACTCGGCCGGGGAAAGATCGGCCGAAACGCCGCACCGATCATACCCCGCCGCCCGCCACCTGCCGACAGATTCTGCGATGAGAGGACCGGCCACTTTTCCGTTGACACCCCCATCACGAGAGTAACTTTTCTGTCGACAGATTGTCGGGTGGGCCACCCTTGTTCTTTCAGGAGTCCTGGCGATGCTTCGCATGCGAACCCACGCAGATGCGAGCGGCTTCACCCTCGTGGAGCTTCTGGCCGTGATCGCGATCATCGGCACGCTCGTCGGCCTCCTCCTGCCGGCGGTGCAGGCGGCCCGCGAGAACGCCCGGCGGTCGACCTGCGGCAACAGGCTCAAGGAACTGGGGCTGGCCATGCACAACCGCCACGACGCCCGCGGCGCATTTCCGCCAGGGTCGGGAAAGATGTGCCCGAACAAGAGCCCGAGCCGGTTTGCTGCTGGGACCTCCTGCAGCAGCAGCAGCAGCAGCCGCAATGAGTGGCAGTATTTCCTCCACCACCTGCTCCCCTTCCTGGAGGAGTCGCGATACTTCGACACCCTGAGGACAGGCTGGGATACTCGACAAAATCCGTGGGTCGACAATTCCACAACCGCCTGGCCCACCTCGCTGCGGGTCGCCATTCCGCAATTCCTCTGTCCAAGCGACGGGCGAGTGGGCGGCACGAAGGCAATCTTAACCAGCCCGCAGTTGCCGATGAGCAACTATCTCGGCCTGTTCTCCGGCTTGAATGACGGAGGAGGTTTTTCGGATACACGAGGCTCGCGGGCGGTGTTCAATTACCACAACACCGGCGACCGTAGCACCAGGCTCAGGGACATCACTGATGGCAGCAGCAAGACCATGATGATCGTCGAGTATCTGACGGCGCCCGGCGGCGACAAGTCGTGGCGGGGATATTTCTACACGAACCGTGCCTCAGCCAAAGCAGTGTATGTGACCAACACGCCGAACAACTCCACGCCCGACAATATATTCGAGTACGCGGCCGGCGGTTGCACGGCGACCAATGGAGCCAATCTGCCCGCCCAGAATCTGCCTTGCACGTGGAGCACCGACACCGACATTAATTTCGCCACCTCGCGGAGCTACCACTCGGGGGGCGTGCAGGTCGTGATGGCCGACGGGGCCGTCCGATTCATGGGTGATGGAATCAACCTGCAGACCTGGCGAAACCTGGGCTGGATCGATGACGGTAACCCGGTGCAGATCGACGAATAGGCCGGCGGCAACACACAGCCCGTCCGGCTGGCCGTGCCGGAATTCCCTGTCTCCGACCACACTTTCCAAGCCCCGCACCTGCCAAGCCCGTACTTGGGCTCCCCTCATGCGACAGCACGCCTGCTCTCTCTTTGCCATCACGATCCTGATCGCGGCCGTGGGCGTCTGCGGCTTCTTCGGTGGCACGCAGCGGGGAGCGGTATCCGGGACCGTCACCTTCGACGGGTCGCCGGTCACCGACGGCGTCATCAGCCTGCAGCCGACCGGCGACACGGAGGGACCGTCTGCTGGCGGCCATGTGCAAGCCGGCCGGTATACGATCGCCGCGGCCAGGGGCCCGTTTCCCGGGCGGTACCGGGTGGAGATCACGGCATCCCGTAAGACCGGCCGCGTGGTCATGGCCGAGGGCTTCGGCGACGAGACGATCGACGAGTCGGAGCAGTTCATCCCTGCGAAGTACAACGCGGAGTCCACACTTGAGGTCGAGATCAAGGCCGGCCGCAACACGGCCGACTTCGACCTGAAATCGATCGATTGAGTCCTCGATGGTGGCATAATCCGAAGCGATCTTCCTCGTTCAACACGCGGTGACGTGGACACCGGTATCCGCTGCTCACCCGGTGTCCCCCGGCTTCCGCCGGGGGCTTCCTGCCAACGCAACCACCATCCCTCTCCCTCCCCCGAGGAAGCCCGGAGCGGAAGCGACGGGACTCCGCGTCCACGCCGCCACCCAACCAACCATCACTCACGACTGCCGGGCAGGATGCAGGTGTTTCCCAGACTGCGTCGCATGGATGCGACGCCAGCGCCAGCGACCGGAGGTCGCAAAGAAAAAATGGCCAGGATGGCCATGTTTTTCTTGAGGCTAGTGGCGGAAGTGACGCCGCGACGTAAACACCATCGGGATGCCGGCCGCGTCGGCGGCGGCGATCACCTCGGCATCACGCTTCGAGCCGCCCGGCTGGATCACCGCCGCGATCCCCGCCCGCGCGATCAGCTCGATCGAATCGGGAAACGGAAAAAACGCGTCGGACGCAAGCACGCTGCCCCGCACCCGATCTCCCGCCTTCTCGAGCGCGATCCGCACGGCATCCACCCGGCTCGTCTGGCCGAGTCCCGCCCCGACGAGATTCGTCCCCTGGCAGATGGCGATCGCATTGCTCGTGAGCCTGCGCACGATCGTGAAGGCGAAGTCGAGCGACTGGGTGAGCGCCGGAGCCGGTGCCGCCTTCGTGACCACCCGCCAGGTCGCAGGATCGTCGCAGGCGGTGTCGGGCCGCTGGGCGAGCAACGCACCGGCGATGCTACGCAGTTCCAATCCGGCGGTCGCCTCCCACGGATCACCCGCCGGCACCTCGACCAGCCGCACGCTCCCTTTCCAGGT
>JBILWX010000146.1:0-7908 GCA_044369655.1 Pirellulales bacterium | reverse complement strand
CCCGCCGCGAGCCGGCGCTCGATGAGCTTGCCCTGCCGGATGCGGTCGTTGGCGGCGTCGCCATTGAGCAGGTGGAGCGCTTGCGACAGGCTCGGGTCCATGCGGACGGCGCAGGTGCAGACGTCCTCGCGGGTGGCGCGGCCGAAGGTGGTGAGGAAGTAGTTCGTCGTGCGACCGTCGGCCACCTGCACCGCACGGGCGCCAAGCGGCAGGCCCGGGAACTTATTCTTGGTGTCGGTCACCTCGGCGAGCACGTCGAGCAGCACCTCCGCCCTCACCCTGCGGACGGCGGCATGCGAAAAGTTGACGCCGTCGGAGCGGTTGGACTCGTTCCAATCGCTCGACCGCTGGTAGGCACGGGAAGCGACGATGTCGCGGACGAGCGTCCGGAAATCCCAGCCGGAGGCCGCGAACCGGCGGCCGAGTTCGGCGAGCAGGGCGGGATTCGACGGCGGATTGCTGACCCGCGCATCGTCCGGTTCGTTCACGATGCCGCGACCGAAGAAGTGGGCCCACGTGAGGTTCACGATATGGCGGGCGAAGAAGGGGTTGTCGGGCGAGGTGATCCAGGCGGCCATGGCCTCTCGGCGGTCACGGTTGGCCACCTTGGGCTGTTCGCCCCCCAGGAACTTCGGCGGCACCGGTTTTCCCGTGACAGGGTGGTTCACCTCGCCGCTGCCGGAATCGAAGACGATGGCCTCCCGCGGATCGTCACCCCGCTTGCGGCCGATCTGCGTGAAAAAGGCGGCGAAGCCGTAGTAGTCGTCCATCGTCCAGCGGTCGAATGGATGGTTGTGGCACTGGGCGCACTGGATCCGCATGCCGAGGAAGGCCTGCGCCACGTTCTCCGAGAGCTTGAGCGTGTTGCGTTCGAGCTGGAAGTAATTGGTCGCCGGATTGTCGAAAGTGCCGCCGGAGGCGGTGAGCAGGTCCCGCACCATCCGGTCGATCGGCTCGTTGGCGGCGATGCGGCGGTCGAGCCACTGGTGGTAGAGAATCGCCGCCTTCGGGCTGACGTCGTTCTGCGAGCGAATCTGCAGGATCTCCGACCACTTCATCACCCACAACTCGACGAATTCCTTGCGGGTCATGAGCTGCTCGACCACGCGGGCCCGCTTGTCGGGCGAGGTGTCGGCGCGGAACGCGGCCCGTTCCTCGGGCGTGGGCACGAGTCCGACGAGGTCGAGCGTGATTCGCCGCAGGAAGGTGTCGTCGTCGCCGAGACCCGACGGAGCGATCCGGAGGCTCGCGAGCTTGGCGTCGACGAGGTCGTCGATCCACGGGGTGCCGCCCGGCTGGCCGGCCGTGTTCGGGAAGGTGAACTCGAGGTCTTTTGGCACGATGATCAGCGGCACGCCCGTCGTGATCGTGTCGTAGCGGGCCATCACGAATGCTTCGCCCCGGGAGCCCGGTGTCACCACGCCGGTGGGAGTGACCTTCGCCGTCGGCTCGTTGTTCGACCCGTACCAGACCAGGTCGGTGACGTCCCGGTCCGTACCGTCGGCAAAGCGGGCGACCGCCACCAACGACTGCGGCGGGCCGCTGGATTCGAGCAGCGCTGCCGGCGGATAGAGATCGAGCGACTGCAGCGCCGCCACACTCTGCGCCGGATCGGGCCCCGGATCGTCCGGGGCGCCGGCGGCGATCCACTGCTCGATGCGGGCGGCGAGATCGCTGTCGGCCGCGAACCGCTTGCCGCCGGTGTGAGGCACGGCCCCCGTCGCCTTCAGGAGCAGCAGGCTGGACTGGGGATTGCCGAGGTCGATCCGCCGGCCAGGCAGTTCGCGGGTGATGCGGTGGTAGTCGCCCGCCGGATCGAATCCGAAGAGCGAGAGGCGGAAGCCGTCCTTGCCGCGTGCGGCACCGTGGCAACTGCCCATGTTGCAACCGCCCCGCGCGAAGACGGGCATGACGTCGAGTCGAAACGACAGGGGGGGATTCGAGGTCGCCGACACGACGCGGAGGGGAATCGATCGTTCCTGACCACCGTGGGACACCCGGATCGATCCATCGCCGTCGGCGAGGGGACGCAGCGTGATGCGTCCGGAGGCTTCCGTCCCCCTCTGGACGGCGGCGAGTCTGGGGTCGGAGATGCTGACGGCGGCCGCGCCGCTGACGTCGAGCGTGCGGCCATCGGCGAACCGCGCCTGCACGATGATCTGCTGGCTGTCGCGGGCCGAGTCGAGCCGCACGGCCGGGGGATAGATATCGATGGCAACTGGTTCGGCGGCCTCCAGTCCGGCCGCGACAAGGCAGGCGCATGCCGCACAGCCGAAGGCAAGCCGCTGCAGCGACGTCCAACGTGAACGATGCGCCGCGACGGCAGAAGTCTCGTCGCCGGGGCGAGGATACGCCCACGGCTCCTCGAGCTTCCGCCGATCCCGGCTTCCCGCGAGTTGTGGCAGACGCGATTGGTCCGCTTGGGAATTCATCAGTTCCCCGCTTTCTTTTCGGCTGCGGCGCTGTCGGTAGGCTCGGGTTTGGGAGGGGGATCCGGTTGAGGGAGCGGCTTGTCGATGCGGAGATGGTTGCCGGGCATCGTGTGCACCACCCACGTGCCAGCCATCGGCACGCGGACCTCGCAGAAGATGTTGTCATGCCGACCGGGCGTGGCGTCGGCCGCGATGGCGACCGGAAACACCAGCTCGGTCGCGGAGGCGGCGAGGTCGAGTTCGGGCGCCTGGGCCTTCGCGGGCAGTCCCATCAGCTTCACCTTGGCCACGCCCTCGAAGGAACCAGGCTTCGTGACCTTGCAGACAATTTTCGCTTCTTGCCCCGGCTCCGTCACGGCCTTTTCAGAGGCGAGTTCGATGAGTGGTTCGGCGACCCGAATGGTGACCGGCAGGCTCGACACCCAGACCGAGGGATCCTCCTTGCCCATCGCCGCGGCCGTCACGACCAGCGGCCATTCACCCACGGCGGCATCGGGCGAGGCATTGATGGGGTAGACGGCCTCGGCATCCTTCTCGCCCACCTCGACGTTTGGTGGAGCGCCGATGCCGGGCGGCTTGAAGGGCAGGCCGAGCCGCACCTTGCCCGTGAAGCCTTCTTCACGGGTGACCCGCACCCGCAGTTCCGTCCGGCCGCGCCGCACGAGCGGAACCGGCGGCTGTTCGACCTCGATGTGGATCGTCGCCGGTGCCACGACCGCGACGGGTAGGCGGTCGGTGATGCTCGTCCGGTAGCTGGCGTTGTTCGGCTGGCCAAGCACCAGTTCCGTCACCTGCCGCAGACCACCGAGATCGCGGGCCGGCGCGTCGCCGGCCGCGACGGTGCGGACGGCAACCTGCGCCAGGCTCGTGGCCGGGGCCGCATCGGCGGCGGCCTGGAACACCGCGATGGTGCCCGGTGCCTTGCCGACGGCCGGCGGCGTGATCACCTGCACGCCGGCCGGCAGACCGTCGAACGCCAGCTGCACCGGTTCGTCGCAGTCGGTTCGTGTCGTGTTGAATACCAGGGCCGTGCGGTTGCCCCGCGGCACGGAGGCCACCAGCCGCTCCTGGGAGTTGGACCGCGCCGGCGGCACCGACACCGTCACGCCGGGCTCGGCCGGTTCGACGTCGATCCAGTAGACGAACTGTGCTCCGCCCCGGCGCTGGTGATCGTTCACGCGGATGAGAAAGGAACCCTGGTCGGGCGTCTTGACCTTCACGTCGCTGTCGGGGCCGTCGGTGTCGTCGTTGCCGGTGATCTTTTCGCGCTTCTCGTCGTCGCGGTGGATGTTGACGACCAGGTCGATCGGAGAGCCCAGCCGGCGGCCCCGGCCGCGGACCCGCCACGACGATCCTTTCGGCGCCTCGACGCGGATCCAGTCGACGTCGTCCGCGGCGTCCATGCGACCGATGACGTTGGCCGGCGCCGACACACGCCCCGCCTTGCCGGGCTCATTGTTCGGCTCGCTCTCGGCGGCGACCGGCACGCTCGAGATGCGGAACGGCACGCCGACCGGAGAGGCGATGCCATCCCGTTCGGGCCGCACTTCGGCCAAGCCCGCCAGATCCCCCTGCTGCGGCAGCACGATCTTCGACCGAAACGGACCGGCCGGGTCGCCCAACCACTCGACCTCCATCTCGGCGCCTGGTGCCCCTCCCGGCGGCCAGGCCAGATGCGGCACCGGGAACCGGCCGACGTGGAGCAGGTAGAGGCATCCGTCGTTGCCGCCATAGGCGCTTTCGCGAACCCGGATCGAGTAGGTGCCGTCGGCCGGTGCCGTGGTGGCGAGCATCGCGTCCTGCCCGAGCAGCGGATGGTCGTCGCAGGATGCCAGCACGAAGCCGCGGTCGTCGACGATTTCGAGGCACGGATCGAACATCTCCTGATCGAGCCGGATGCCGTCGATCGCCACGGCGATCCGCTCGCCGGCGGCGGCCTGCACCGGGAAGCAGTCGACGTCTTCCCCCTTGACGACGCCGCTGACCGTGCGGGCGGTCGCGGGAGAGAACGCCGCCTGTCCGTTCGCACGCGCGGCGGCCGGATCGTTGTTGGGCTCCGACTCAACGGCCTGTGGCAGGCTGCCGACCCGGAAGGTGCGCAGCTCCGACAGGCCTCGCTTGGTGCGCAGCCGGAGCCGGTGGCCGCCGAGACGGCAGTCCGCCGGAATGCGAATCGTCGCCTTGGCATGCGTGGCATCCACGCCCGTCAGCGAGACCACCGTGATCGAGCCGTCCTCAAACCAGAGCTGCTCGGGATCGGCGAACTCCTTCCCCGTCAGCGTGATCTCGAGGTCGCCACCCCGGGGGCCGCCACCGGGCTCGATGCGGTCGATCGTGAGCTCCGCGCGGGCCGGTCCCGCGGCCGTGAATGCCGCGGCCATCGCGACCGTCAGCAGCGCGGCGGTGCGGCGGACAGGCTGGCTGGGCAGGGCGTCGCCCCTCCCGATGCTGGATCTGACCCGGATGCTGGAGCGGTGCGCGAACATGCCTCGTCTCGATGGCCGCCGCTGGCGGTCGCAGGATGGTGGGGGCTCGTCAGGCCAGCAGGTCCTCGCGGACCTTGCCGCCATCGACGATCTCGACGGGCCGATTGCCGGGGGCCATCAGCTCCTTGTCGGCGACGATTCCCAGGCAGTGATACACGGTCGTCGCCAGATCCTCGACCGTGAGTGGATTGTCCTGCGGCTCCGCCGCGATCGCGTCGGACGAGCCGTAGACGGCGCCCGCCTTGATGCCGCCGCCGGCCAAAAGCACGCTGAAGACCTTCGGCCAGTGGTCGCGACCCGCGTCGTTGTTGATGCGGGGCGTGCGGCCGAACTCGCTCGACACCATCACCAGGGTCGACGAGAGCAGCCCGCGCTGGTCGAGATCGCGAATGAGCGCCGCATACGCCTGATCGAATGCCGGCAGCGTCTTCCGCATGTTGTCGCCGATCTTTTGGTGCATGTCCCAGCCACCGTAGGAGAGCGTGACGAACCGCACGCCCGCCTCGACGAGCCGGCGGGCCAGCAGCATCCGCTGGCCGGCGGCATTGCGGCCATAGTCGTCGCGGATCGCATCGGGCTCGGCCTTGATGTCGAAGGCACTGCGGGCCTCCTGGGAACTCACCAGCGCGTAGGCCCGTTGATAGAAGGAGTCCAACGCCGCCAGGTTCTCCGAGCCCTCGAGCCGCTGGAAGTGGCGGCCGACCGCATCGCGCAGCCGCTGCCGAGTGGCGAATCGCGCGGCATCGACGCCGTTGGGCAGTGCCAGGTCGCGAACCGTGAAATTGCCGTCGGCGGGATCGGAGCCGATCGCAAACGGACCGAAGGCGCTGCCGAGATACCCTGCACCGGCGTCGGGCGCAGGCAGATTGGGGATGCTCACGTAGGGAGGCAGGTCGGCCCGCGGTCCGTACTCGTGCGACACGACGCTGCCGAAACTCGGGAAGGTGAGCGCGGGGCTCGGGCGATAGCCGGTGAACATGTTGTGCGTGCCCCGCTCGTGGGCGGCCTCGCCATGCGTCATCGACCGGACCACGGTGATCTTGTCGGCGATCTGCGCCGTCTTGCCGAGCAGTTCGTTGAACTGCACGCCGGGCAGTTTCGTGTCGATCGGCTTCATCTCGCCCCGGTATTCGACCGGTGCCAGCGGCTTGGGGTCGAACGTCTCCTGCTGCGCCCATCCGCCGGGCAGCCAGATATGGATGACGCTCTTCGCCTTGCCCTCGAAGTGGGCGAACGATTTTGCGTCGGCCCGGGCCGGCCGGCCCCGCAGGTAGCCGCCGAGCGAGAGCCCCAGTGCCGAGAGGGCACCGACGTGGAGGAAGTCACGGCGACCGGCCGAAGCCGTGCCACAGACCCTTGGCATGAATACGCCGTCAGACACGCCCGACATGGAATGAGCCTCCCCGGGGTGAACAAACTTGCCTGAGAGTCTAACGGCAGGCGGTCGCCGAGTCCAATCTGCGGCCCCGGGCGGGCTGCAGTGGCGGTTTTCCCTTGCTTGCGCTGCGGGCTTGAATGGCGGAGGGCTTGGATGGCGGAGGGCTGGGGTGAGAGTTGGTTTCCATGCCAGCCCGAAGCGCGAGCGAGGGATGCCGGTTTCATGCGATGGCTTGGCATGGTGCCGACCGGCGGTGTGGCGACCAGCGGCTAGAATGAGCGCGTGAGCGACCACGAATCATCCGCCGCCGCCGAATCGACCCCCGCCGACACCGACCAGACGGTCACCACCGGCGATCGCGCGGCCGCCGCGCAGAAGGTCAAATCGTTTCCGCAAACGCCCGGCGTCTACCTGATGAAGGACGCCGCCGGCCGCGTGATCTACGTCGGCAAGGCGAAGAATCTCAGGGCCCGGGCTTCGAGCTACTTCCTCAAGGCCGCCGAGCAGGACCGCCGGACGGCGGACCTCGTCCAGGAGATCCGCGACATCGACTATCTGGAGGCCGACAGCGAGGTCGACGCCCTCCTGCTCGAGAGCCGGCTGGTCAAGGACGTGCAGCCACGGTTCAACTCCGACTTGAAGGACGACAAGACATTTCCCTACCTGCAGATCACGACCCACGAGGATTATCCGCGGGTCGAGTTCACCCGCACGCCGCGACAGAAGGGCGTGAAGCTCTACGGCCCGTTCACGAGCGCGGGCAGCCTCCGGGGGGCGATCGTGGTGCTGCAGCGGATCTTCAAGTTCCGCACCTGCTCCCTCGACATCGACGCCGACGACGAGCAGTGGCGGTGGTTCCGGCCCTGCCTGCTCGCGTCGATCGACCAATGCACGGCGCCCTGCAACCTGCGGATCTCGAAGGAGGACTACCGCCGCGACATCAACCGGCTGAAGACGTTTCTCGACGGCGGCAAGAAGCGGCTGCTCGAGGAGATGCGGCAGGAGATGCTCGCCGCCTCCGCGGCGCTCGAGTTCGAGAAGGCCGCGCGGCTCCGCGACGAGATCAGGCTGCTGGAGACGCTCGACCAGCGGGGCGACCTGGAAGAGCACGTGCAGCCGGAGGTGTTTCTCGTCGATCCGAAGAAGGGGCTGGCGGGGCTCGAGAAGGTGCTCGGCCTGTCACGGCCGCCGCGGGTGATCGAGGGGGTCGACATCGCCCATCTCGCGGGCAACGAGACGGTCGCGAGCCTCGTGCAGTTCATCGACGGGCTGCCGTTCAAGCCCGGCTACAAGCGGTATCGGATCAAGACGGTGGACGGCATCGACGACTTCAAGAGCATCCACGAGGTCGTCTCGCGGCGGTTCTCCCGGCTCGCCCGCGAGGGTGCCTCGCTGCCGGATATCTTCCTGGTCGATGGCGGCAAGGGACAGTTGTCGGCGGCGATGGATGCGCTCGAATCACTGGGCATCGTGGCCCCCTGCGTGATCTCGCTGGCCAAACGGGAGGAGGAGGTCTTCCTGCCGGGCCGAAGCGAACCGCTGCGGCTCTCCCGCGATTCGTATTCGCTGCGGCTCCTCGAATACGTCCGCGACGAGGCCCACCGCTTCGCCC
>JBILWX010000143.1:0-8054 GCA_044369655.1 Pirellulales bacterium | reverse complement strand
CCGGCGACGCGTTGTCCGAAGGCAACGCCGCGGGCCACCGGGCTCAAGATCAGCCGGCCCGGCACACGAAACTGACCAGGGGGGCTGACGGGGTGCCGGTATACTCACCGCCGTCGGATCCTGTTGAGACTTTTGACTCTGCCGGACGGAGTCTTCCCGCCGATTGCGGAAGGTTTCGCGATCGTCCTGACTCGGCTGATGGGGTTTCACGATTCCGCGGACGGCCGTCCGCCGTTCTGGGTGCTGCATGGATGTCGTTCTGCTGGCAGTGATTGGCCTGGTCGTGCTGCTGGGCCTGGTCGCGATTGCCGTCGGCAACAAGGGCTGGAGTTGGGGCACCGTGGCGGCGGCCGTGCTCCTTCTGTTCGCAGCCACCGGCTACCTCTACCTGGCCGCCCGCCTGGCGGAGCGTGAGCGGTCGTGGCGGTCGGTCGTCGCCAAAACACAGTCCGAGATCGACCGCATCCTCACCGACGCCAAACCGGGGGCCGCAGCGGCCCCGAAGTCGCTGGCAGGCCTTCGACACCAACGCGACCGCTGGATGCGGGCCTTGGCATTCGTCGACACGTGGCATGGCCGGTCGTGGAAAAACGCCACATTCTCGCCGCCGCGAGACGGCAAAGCCGGCGCGATCACGATCGAGATGGCCAGCGAAGAAAGCGAGGTGGCCCCTCTCTCCGCCGGCGCCGAGGTGGCGGTATTCGACGACGCGAGCATCGAGGACGAAGGGCGGTTCCTGGGACTGTTTCGCGTGCAGGCGGTCAACGCCGTGAAGGGAGCAGAAACCGCCCAGCTGACCATCGTGCCCGCCGCCACGCCGACCCCGCCCAGCGAGTCGGATACGAAGTTGTGGACTCGGAACTACGACGCGGTGACCGTGTACGAAAGCCTGCCGGTGGACCGCTGGCTGGCCTTTCACAAAACTCCCGGTGATGACGGAGCCGCCGCCCCGGATGCCTCCGGCCGCTGGATGCCCCGGCCCCGGAAAACCTCGGGCGAGGAGGCGCTGAAGAACCTCGAGGAACAGATGACGTCCCTCGAACAGCACGACAACGAGATCCCCGAGGAGCAATGGCCGGAGATTGGCAAGCAGTTGGACGCCGGAGAAATCCTTCCTGGCCGCTACTGGGCTGTCGTCGAGTTCACGAAGAACGTCCGGTTCACGAAGAAGCAAGGCGAACCGGGCGCCGGCACCTTTGCGATCGATGACGCCGCGGAGGCCGCGCCGGGGGACGCGGACGACGAAGGGGACGAGGGGCCGGACGAACCGGGAGCGATGATCGAGCCGGGGGCGCCGATCGGAGGCGACGATGCGGGGGGTGACGGAGGCGCAAAGGTCCCCGCCGATCCCGATCCGACAGCGGGCGCCGTCACGAAGCGATTCAAGGAGAAGCGGTTCAAGGAGGGTGAGCAGGCCGAGTTCGATCTGCAGACGGCGCTCGACCTGCAAAACGAAGAGCAACTGGCCCGCATCACGAGGGTGATCGAACGACGGCCGCTTGCCGATCCGTTCACGGCCCTACGCGGCGCCGAGTTCGGCGCGAAAGCGGCCGACGGCAAGCCCCTGCGGGCAGAGGGGATCGATGCCGTCCGACAAGGTCTGCTGGTGGAAATGGAGTCGATCACGGGGGCGTTGGCCCGGATCACGAGATCCCGCGACAACGTGGAAACGCAGGCTGCGGCCGTGGCTGAGGAAACGACGCAACTGACGGAGGATCTGACCTCCTGGGGCAAGGACGTGGCAGCGGCCACGGCCACGGCCCAGGCATTCGACGATCGCCTTCGCGCCGCCACGATCGAACTGGCGTCGCTGGAGAGTTCGATCGTCCGGCTGGGGAACGCACTGCGTGGCGACTGGGCCGCATTGACCGAGGCAATCGACGCCGCCACTCGCTAGCCGCCGGCCATCACGGCCCCGCAAAAACCGCACCATCGACGGTTTCGGCCCGGCTCGGCTACACTGACGGTCCCGTTTCGCCACCCCCTGGCCCGGAAGCCCCGCGATGACCAGACTTGCCGCCCGCCCGAGCACCACGGCCCACCTCAAAAAGGCCGTTCACCACCATAAGATCACCAGCAAACGCGGCATGCTCGAACGCATGTTCACCATGTGGTTCCGCGGCTTCGTCTACAACCAGATCTGGGAGGACCCCAGGGTCGATGCCGAGGCGCTCCAGATCGGGCCCGAATCGAGCCTGTTCACGATCTCGAGCGGCGGCTGCAACGTCCTCAACTATCTGGTCCACAAGCCGAAGCGGATCGTCGCGGTCGACTTGAATCACAACCACATGTGCCTGACACGGCTGAAACTGGCCGCCATCAAGCACCTGCCCGACTACGACGCGTTCTACAATTTTTTCGGGTATGGCCAGCACGCCGACAACCTCGTCAACTACCGCCGCTACATCCGCGAGCATCTCGATCCGCAGACGCGAACCTACTGGGAGTCGAGCGACTGGCCCGGCAACGCGATCGGCCCCAAGCGGATCAGCTACTTCAAACGCGGGCTCTACAACCAGGCGAAGCTCGGGCAGTTTTTCCGGGTCGTCCACGGGCTGGCACGGGGCATGCGCCGCGATCCGGCCAGGCTCCTGAAGGCCCGGACGGTGGCCGAGCAGGAGAAAATCTTCGACGAGACGTTCAGCCCGCTGTTCGAGAACAGGCTCGTGCGGTGGATGGGCCGGCAACCGGTGGCGGTCTACAGCCTCGGCATCCCCCCGAGCCAGCATGCCGCCATGCTCGAGGAGCAGGACAACGACGGCAGCAAACTGTTCGACATGTACAAACAGCGAGTCCGTCGTCTGGCCTGCGGCTTCCCGCTCGACGACAACTATTTCGCGTGGCAGGCGTTCGGCCGCCGCTACGACCACGAGGGACGGCGGGCGCTTCCCGACTACCTCAAACCGGAAAACTACGAGACGATCAAGGCCATGGCGCCCCGCGTGGAGACACACGTGGCCTCGCTCGCCGACCAGCTGCGGGAGGAGAAGCCGGGCAGCCTCAACAGCTTCATTCTGCTCGACAGCCAGGACTGGATGCCGCCGGCGGTGATCGACGACCTCTGGGGACACATCGCCAGAGTCGGCGGCCCCGGCACGCGGGTGATCTTTCGGACGGCTGGTGAGAAATCGCCGGTCGACGCAGCCCTCTCGCCGGCGACGAAGGCTCGATTCGTCGCCCGGGAGGAGCGGGCCCGTGCCCTGCACCTGCAGGACCGGTCGGCGATCTACGGCATGTTCCACCTCTACGAGATGGTCGGAGAACAGGCGTCGTCATGAGCACCCCCGACACCACGCCGCCCCGGGCCGGCGGCTCTTCTGCGGACAGTCCCGTCGCGCCGGGCCCCGTGTCGTCATCGAACAATCGCCGGCAGAGCGGCACCGACCACGCGGCGGCGATGGACCGGATGTATCGGCTCACACGGCATGTCTACGACGTCACGCGACGGTATTACCTGCTTGGCCGCGACAGGCTGCTGGAGCGTGTCGTCACGGCACGGAACACAGCCACCCTGGAGGTGGGCTGCGGCACGGCCCGCAACCTGATCAAGCTCGCGCAGCGTCCCGAACCGGGGCGGCTCTACGGACTCGACGCCTCGCATGAGATGCTGGAGACGGCGGGCACGAGCATCGAGAGGACGTTGGGCATGGCCCCGTCGGCCGGCTCGGCACCCGCGGGATCGGCCGGGCCAGCGCAGGGCGGTCGGGAGCCGATCGTCCTGCGGCAAGGGCTGGCGGAGCAACTCGATGCCCAGCGGATGTTCGGGCGGGACGAGCCGTTCGACACGATCTTCTTTTCCTACTGCCTGTCGATGATCCCCACCTGGCCGGGGGCGATCGATGCGGCGATGGCGAATCTGCGGCCGGGCGGCCATCTCCTGATCGTCGACTTCTGGGACCAGAAGGACCTGCCGGGCGTGTTTGCGGCCGGCCTGAAGCGGTGGCTGGCGATGTTTCACGTGCACTACCGGCCGGAGGTGCACGACGCGATCGTGGAGCTGGGGAAGTCCGGCCGCGGCGAGGTGGAATTCGAGTCGGTTGCCCGCCGCTACGCCTACATCGCGAGTGTCCAAAAGAACTGATCGCGTGATTTGATGGCGTGATTTGATGGCGTGCCCAGACGCCTCACGGCAGCAGGAACACGAGTCCCGTCACCGTGGCGGCCTCCACCGCGAAGCCGCGGCAGCTGATCGGCACCGCCGGCACCGTCCACGGGGCGCAACTGCCCGGCCGGTAGTAGCCCAGCGGATAGACGCACTCCCACGGCAGTTCGACGCCCATCTTGTAGGGCAGCACCGGCAACGTCACGAAAAAGTGGGCCGCCGATAGGACCGGATCGAGGGCCCCGTGCGAATGGCCGTACCGCTCCAGATTCCAATCCTCGAAATAGAGCGGCTTGTGGCAGTTGCCAGCCGCCTTCCAGGTCATCATCGTGGTCGCAAACCGCCGCGGCTGGAACGTCTCCCCTTCCAGCCGACACTCGCAGGGATAATCGCTGCCCGGCCTCCCGCCCACGCGAATGTCGAGTTCGATCGTCTCGATCCCGTCGTCCCGCAGCATCTTGAGCGCCTCGCGGCATTCCTTCGACTGCTCACCGCAGTCGCCCTTCGCAGCTTCGCGGTCTTTCTTCGTCTGCCGAACCGGCTGGGCGTCCTGCCGTCGCTCCGCCTGGCTTTCGGGGATGACCGTTCCATCGCCATCGTCCTGCACCATGATCACGTCCGCCGAGGTCAGTTGAATCTCCGGGACCACCTCGGCAACTGGTTCGTCGACCGCGGGCTGTTCGAGAATCACACCATTGGGCGGCGAAGACTCGAATACGGGGAGCGGCGGCAGCGGCGGTTCGGCCTCCGAGGCCGACGCGAAACCGCTCGCCAGGGCGAACGTCGCCAGAAGCCTCGCGCCGACGGCGACCGCCATCCGCGGCCGACTCATTCCTGCCGCCGCGATCCACGCTGCAATTCGTCGCATCATGCGTGCTGGCGTTGTTCTGGGCATGGCTGTCCCCCGCGGTCTACCTGCAGCCGTCACCAGTCCGACGTGGACCGGTCAACGCCACTGCCAGAGTCGACCCACGCCGTACTGATCGACCCGCACACGGTGGTAACTTTCGTCACCCCTGCGTCAGCCTTGATCAGACCAACACAGGCCGCCCCACCTGCCAGCCCTGCCGGCACCTCCCCGGCCACCCAGAGGCCGCGCCCGCCGCCGCCTCAATCCCCGGCGCCACGTTCCACGCTGTAGTTCGGGGCTTCCTGCGTGATGACGATGTCGTGGGCGTGGCTTTCCCGTACGGCAGCCGCCGACACCTGGATGAATTTCGCGTCGCGCCTCAATTCGTCGATCGTCCGCGTACCGCAGTAGCCCATGCCGGCCCGCAGGCCGCCCACAAGCTGGTAGACGAACATGCTCAGCGGCCCCTTGAAAGGCACCCGCCCCTCGACTCCCTCGGGCACCAGCTTGTCCGAGCCACGGCCCGTCGCCCGCTGCCGGTAGCGTTCGCTCGACCCCTGGACCATCGCCCCCAGGGATCCCATGCCACGGTACGACTTGAACGTGCGGCCCTGGTAGAGCACCGTCTGGCCGGGACTCTCCGCCACCCCCGCCAGCAGCCCGCCGATCATCACGCAGCTGGCGCCGGCCGCGATTGCCTTGGTGATGTCTCCCGAATAGCGGATGCCGCCGTCTGCGATCACCGGCACGCCGGCAGCGGCCGCCTCGCTCGCCGCCTCCCAGACCGCCGTGATCTGGGGAACACCGACGCCGGAGATGATGCGCGTGGTGCAGATCGACCCCGGGCCGATCCCCACCTTCACGCCGTCCGCGCCCGCCTTGATCAGATCGCGACACCCTTCCCGGGTGGCCACGTTTCCCGCCACCACCTCGATCCCCCAGCGAGCCTTGATGGCCGCGACGGTCTCGATGACATTCGTCGAGTGGCCATGGGCCGAGTCCACGATCAGGACGTCCACCCCCTTCGAGATCAGGCTCGCCGCCCGGTCGTAGTCGAACACGCCGACCGCCGCGCCGACCCGCAGCCGCCCCTGCCTGTCTTTGCAGGCATTGGGAAACCGCTTCATCATGTCGATGTCCTTGATCGTGATCAGCCCGGTGAGCAGCCCCCGGTCGTCGATCAGGAGCAGCTTCTCCACCTTGTTGGCCATCAGCACCTTCTCGGCTTCGTCGAGCGTCACGTTGCCGGTGGCGGTGACGAGGCCGGAGCCGGTCATGATGCCGGCGATCGGCGTCTCGCCGCTCTCCAAAAAGCGGAGGTCACGGCGGGTGATGATGCCGACCAGACGACGGCCGTCCTCGGTGATCGGCACGCCCGAGATGTTGTGCTGATCCATCACCTCGCGGGCGCGGGCCACGGTGGCGGTCGGGGGCAGGGTGACGGGATCCATGATGATCCCGTTGGCGCTCCGCTTGACCTTGTCCACCTCTTCGGCCTGCCGTTCGATCGAGAGGTTCTTGTGAATCACGCCGAGGCCACCCTCCTGGGCCAGGGCGATCGCCATCTCGCTCTCCGTGACGGTATCCATGGGGGAGCTCACGAGCGGGATATTGAGCCGAATTCCCCGGGTGAGCTGGGTGGCCACGTCCACCTCGGACGGCACGACGGCGGAATGCCTCGGCACCAGCAAAACGTCGTCGAAGGTAATCCCGGTGGCGACGATTTTTCCATCCATGTTGCCGGCCATGACACATCCTCTGTCTGGAAGGGAGGGGCGAAAAAGGTGGGCGGAATCCGCGGGAAAGCCTGCGATTATGGGGTCGAGGCCCCCTGACCGGCAACGGCCGGCCATTTTTCCCGGGCTGCCCGCCGGGCGGCGACGGCGCACGGCGCGGAAGCGTGTCCTAGGTTTGAGGGTCTGACGGTCGTCCTCACCGCCAGACTCGTCGCCCAGCTCATCCCGCCCCCAGGTTGTTGCCGTCACCATGCGATTCCTCGACGACTATCTCGACACCCTCCAGCCCTCCAGCCCGTCGGCGCCCCCGGCCTCCCTCAGGACCGCGGCGCCTGAAGGTGCGATCGCCCGACCGGATCGGGCCACGCTCGAGGCCCACCTCGCCCGTCGCCACTACGGCCCCTTCACGCTCACCGACGCCATCCGCCCGGGCTGGCAGCTCGACGTCGTTCCCCGCGCCGGCTACCGGCACGACGCCTACGTCGACCCCCGCAGCGGCACCCGCCTGCCCGCCCTCGTCGCCGCGATCTCCAGCGAGCAGCTGTTCGAGACGTTTCTGCGGCTGCTCGAGCCGCTCGGCGACACGCTCGAAGTCGTGCTGGAGACCTCTCACGAGGACAAGACCGACCACGAGGACTTCACCCGCGAGGGCATCGAACGACTGGTCTTGGAAAGCGTGCTCTGGGACTTCGAGGATCTGCTTCTCGACGACGGCTGCACCGGCATCGCCGTGATGCATCCTGAGTTGCAGATGGAAGTCCAGCTCGACGAGCACAAACTGCTGGTCGTCTATGCCCACCAGCGGGCCCCCTTCGAACGCATTCTGGCGGAGCAGGGGATCGAGCGCAACGACCGGATCCGGTTCATTTCGCAGGCCGAACACCTGCACACCTCGCACACCCGGTTTGCCCGTCGCTTCGACGAGATGGTGAACCGCCTCGGCGCCGGGGTGTAGGCCGCCTGCCCGGCGAGCCGCCGGGCGGGATGCCCGGGTTTCAGGCCGCCAGATTGCCCTTGAGGCGAAACGTGGGATTCACGACAGTCCCCGTCAGGCTCCGGCATTCCGGAGCCGCCCCACGGAAGCAGCCATGGCTCGCCTGCATCTCCTCATCCTCGTGTCGGCAGCCACGTGCGCGACGGCGGCAGCCCGCGGGCAGGAGATCCTGCCCACGCCGACCGTCACCCAGCCCAACCCCTTCGCGCCGCTGCCCGAAGGGACCGTGATCGGGCCCTCCGGCCCGGTCGTGCCCAGTCCGCCCCCGGCACCCAAAAACTCGGTGGTCATTCCGCCGTTGGACGCGGAGACGGTGTGGACGCAGATGGTCGACGTGGTCGACGACTATTTCAAGATTGCATCGGAACAGCG
>JBILWX010000049.1:0-25122 GCA_044369655.1 Pirellulales bacterium | reverse complement strand
TCGACTCGGTGGCCGTCATGACGATCTGCCCGTTGCAGCAGGTGCTGGCCGGCACGATCACGGTCTCGCGGACGGTCTCGCAGCAGACGGTCTCGCGAACCGGCTGGCAGCAGACGGTCTCGCGGACGGGTTCGCAGCAGACCGACTCATAGACAACCGGTTCGCAGCACACGGGCTCGCAACAGACCGGTTCGCAGCAGCTCGCCGCCCTGCGATGATGCCGCCTCCATCCCGCTTCGGCGTCCCAGCCAGATGCGACCACGGCCATGCAGGTGATCACGCCAATCGAACGAATCAGGAACTTGCCACTCATGGTAGGAACCCTCTGTGAATCTCAGGATCAACACGGCACTGCCCGGACGCGGGCCGACCTTCCCGAGAGCCGGGAACGGTAGGAGGGGGCCGTCGTGGGTGGCAAGGAAACCGGCCGCCGGGGCCATCGGCTGCGGCCGGCCGGGAGCTTTTGTGCCCTGTTTTCACAGGATTGAACCGACTCGGAGAAGGCGAAAAGTGGCCCGCTCCGAACGGGAAACCGAGCAGGACAGACGCGGGACGCCATGTTCTCCGTCCGTGTGCGGCCGTCGTGTTCGACCGCCCTGAAACGGGGAGTGGCACTTGGCGATGGCGGAGGGCGAGGGGAAGAAAAAACTCATGCTCGTGGTGAAAAAGATCATGGAGCCAACGGCCGGGGACGTTTAAGCTTTGCGCTTCAGTCGGCATCCATCGTTGTCCGGAAGGTTCGCTGCGGTCGCGGCACCAGAGCGATGCAAAACATGGGATGGCTTCGGTCAGTGGCGGGATTGCTTACGGTCTGCCTCGCCGTGGTGACGCCGCTGCGAGTATGCGGCGGCGAGTCGGCTGCCGTGTCGCCGTCCCCGTCGCCTCGGAGCCACGGCCATTCCGGACTGTCGCCGGAGGCGGCTGTCCGGGCGATGACGGTACCGCCCGGGTTCCAGGTGAAACTGCTGGCGGCCGAGCCCGACGTCTGCCAGCCGGTGGCGATGGCGTTCGACGATCGCGGCCGGCTCTGGGTGGCGGAGTGCTACGCCTATCCGAAGCGGGTGCCTGACGAAGAGGCCCGCGATCGCATCCTCGTCTTCGAGGACACCGACGGCAACGAGACGCTCGACAAACGGACGGTTTTCGCCGACAAGTTGAATTTCGTCACCGGGCTGGAGGTGGGCTTCGGCGGGGTCTGGGTGGGCGCGGCGCCCTATCTCATGTTCATTCCCGACCGTGATCGAGACGACAAGCCGGACGGCCCGCCGGAAATTCTGCTCGACGGATGGGGGTGGCAGGATACGCATGAGACGCTCAACTCGTTCACGTGGGGGCCGGATGGCTGGCTCTACGGCTGCCACGGTGTCTTCACGCATTCGAATGTCGGCAGGCCGGGCACACCCGACGCCGGCCGCACCAAGATCAACGCCGGTATCTGGCGGTATCACCCGACGCGGCACGTCTTCGAGGTCTTCTCCGAGGGCACGAGCAACCCGTGGGGGGTCGACTTCAACGAGTTCGGTCATGCCTTCCAGACCGCCTGCGTGATTCCCCACCTCTATCACGTGATCCAGGGGGCGCGCTACCAGCGGCAGGCTGGCCAGCACTTCAATCCCCACACCTATGACGACATCAAGACGATCGCGCGGCACAGGCACTGGGCCGGTAATCAGTGGAACAACGCCGACCGCGAACAGTCGAACGCGGCCGGCGGCGGCCATGCCCACTGCGGCGCGATGGTCTACCTCGGAGGGGCATGGCCGGAGCGGCATCGCGGCAAGCTGTTCATGAACAACATCCACGGCGCCCGCCTCAACGAGGACCGGCTGACGCCGTCCGGGTCGGGATACGTCGGCGACGGTGAACCCGATTTTCTGTTTGCCAACGACACCTGGTCGCAGTTCATCTCGCTGCGATACGGTCCCGACGGCCAGGTGACGATGATCGACTGGTATGACGCCACGCAGTGCCATCAGCAGCGGGAGGCGACCGACCGCAGCAACGGCCGCATCTTCAAGGTCCGCTACGGCGACGCCGCCGGCACCGCATTCACCCGGCTCGACCTCGCCAGCCGTTCAGACGCCGAACTGGTCGGCCTGCTCGGGCATCCCAATGAGTGGTTCGTCCGCTACGCCCGCCGGATGCTGCAGGAACGGCATGCGTCCGGTCGACTTGCGGCCGATACTCCATCACGGCTCACGGCGGCGATCGCCCAGGCTGGTGGGGCCCCCGCGCGGCTGCGGGCGATATGGGCGTTGCATGCGGTCGGTGGCACCTCCGACGAGGTGCTGGCGGCCTTCCTGAAAGACCCCGAGCCCACCGTCCGTGGCTGGGCCATCCAGCTGGCTGCCGAAGACCGCTCAGTCTCGCCCATGCTGCTCGCGCGGATCGAGGAGATGGCCCGCCTCGATCCGTCGCCCGTGGTGCGACTGGCCATCTCGAGCGCGATGCAGCGGATCGAGCCAGACGCACGCTGGCGGATCGCCGAGGGACTGATCGGCCATGAGGAAGATGCCGGCGACCACAACCTTCCGCTCATGGTCTGGTATGGAGTGGAGCCGATCGTGCCTCTCGATCCGCTGCGCGCCCTGGCCCTCGCGGGCCGATCGCGGCTGCCGATCGTCGCGAGGTACATCGTGCGTCGTGCCGCCTCCGACGAGTCGTCGATCGGCCAACTCGTCGTCGCTCTCTCTGCCGCCGACGATGCGGCGAAGGAGTGGATGCTCACGGAGATGCTCACGGCCCTGGCGACGAGGGGACGAATGACGGCTCCGCAATCGTGGAAATCGGCCTACGAGACGCTCTCGCGTGCCGACTCCAATCAGGTCCGCCGGCTGGCAGACCTGCTGGCCGTGCGTTTGGGAGACGGGCGGGCACTGCCGAAGCTGCGACAGACGGTCGCGGACCGCGAAGCTGAAATTGGCCTTCGCCGGGAGGCGCTCGCCGCGCTCCTGCATGCCAAGGATCGGGAACTGCCGGAGTGCCTGCATCGGCTGGTGGACGACGGGGTTTTTGCCGTCGACGCGATCCGGGCGTTGGCCTCGTTCGACGACCCCGCGACCGCCGCGGTTCTCATCGACGCTTATGGAGCTCTCCCGGCCCCGGCAAAGCAGGCGGCGATCGCCACGCTCATCGCCAGGCCCGCTTCGACGATCGCTCTCCTGGACGCGATCGGTGCCGACAAGGTGCCCCGTTCCGAACTCTCGGCCTTCACGGTCGGCCAACTTGCCAAGGCGGCCCATCCCCAGGTGATCGAGAAGCTCAATACGGTGTGGGGCACCATCCGCTCCACTCCGGCCGACCGAACGGCGGTGTTCGACACCTACCGCCGGGCCTTCCGTGCCGAGGAACTCGCGAAAGCGGATCTTTCACGGGGCCGTCTTCATTTCGCCAAGACATGCGGAGCCTGCCATGTGCTGTTCGGCGCGGGCGGGAGGATCGGGCCGGAACTCACGGGCTCCAATCGCGGGGATCTCGAATACCTGCTGGCGAACCTGCTCGACCCCAGTGCCGTGGTGGGCCGTGATTACCAGATGACGACGATCCTGACCGAGGACGGCCGTTCGCTGGCGGGCATCGTCGTGGGTGAGACACCCACGGGAGTGACGCTGCAGACACCCACGGAAAAAATCACGGTCGACGTGGCAGACATCGAGTCTCGCGTGCTCTCCCCGCTGTCGCTCATGCCCGAGAACCAACTCGAACAGCTTGGCGCGGAGGCGGCCCGCGATCTCGTCGCCTACCTCATGAGTCCGAGGCAGGTTCCCCTGCCTGGATCAGCGGTTCCACCGGCCGCGTCTCGCTGAGTCACCAGCCGGCGGGCAGACGTCAGAGCAACTCGCTGGCGAGGTCCGCGAGGGCCGACCGCTCCCCCTTCTCCAGCGTGATGTGGGCGTAGATCGACTGGCCCATCATGCGGTTGATCAGGTAGCTCAGGCCGTTGGAGAGCGAGTCGAGGTAGGGCTGGTCGATCTGCCGGATGTCGCCGGTGAAGACGATCTTCGTCCCCTCTCCGGCCCGCGTGATGATCGTCTTCACCTCGTGGGGGGTGAGGTTTTGCGCCTCGTCCACGATGAAGAAGATCCGTTGCAGGCTGCGTCCGCGGATGTAGGCCAGCGGCGTCACGAGCAGCTTCTCCGACTCCCGCATCTTCACGATCTGTTGGGCCGCCGTCGTCTCGTCTCCCAACTGGTGGCGGATCACGGTGAGGTTGTCGTAGAGCGGCTGCATGTAGGGATCGAGCTTCTCCGAGACGTCTCCCGGCAGGAAGCCGAGGTCGCGGTTGGAGAGGGGCACGACGGGCCGTGCAAGCAGGATCTGCCGGTAGCGCTGCCGCATCTCGAGCGCCGCCGCCAGGGCCAGCAGCGTCTTGCCGGTGCCGGCGGTGCCGGCGAGCGTCACGAGCTTGATGTCGTCGTTCATCAGGGCCCGCAACGCGAACGATTGTTCGGCGTTGCGTGGCGAGATGCCGTAGCAGGTCGGCTTCTCGATGCGCACGAACGACCGGTCGCCGGGCCGGTAGGTGGCCAGCACGGAACGGCTGCCGTCGCGGAGGATGAAGTTTTCATGGGCCAGCGGCCGCTCGATGAAGCCCAGCTCGGCGGCAGGCACGACGCCGGAGTCGGCGTAGAACCGGGCGATGGCATCGGCGGGAGCGCCGTCGATCACCCGCTTGCCGGTGTAGAGCTTGTCGAAGCTTTCCACCTTGTCGGAGGTGTAGTCCTGGGCGGGCAATCCGAGCGACTTGGCCTTCATCCGCAGGTTGGTGTCTTTGGAGACCAGGATCACGGGGCGGGGCGCCCATTGGTCGCGCAGCGCCAGGGCCGTGCTGAGGATGCGGTGGTCGGGCGTGTTCTGCAGGAATGCCTCCGCGAGGCGGTCGTCGTGCCGGCCGCCGAGGATCACACGGATCGAGCCGAGGTCGGGCCCGAGCGGGCTGCCCGCGGCACTGAGCACGTCGCCGGTCAGGGCGTCGAGCTGCCGGAGGAACTCCCGCGCCTGGAAGTTGATGTCTTCGTTTCCCCGTTTGAACCGGTCCAACTCCTCGAGCACCGTGATCGGCACCGCGACATCGTTGTCGGCGAAGTTGTGGATGCAGTGGCAGTCGTGCAGCACGACGTTGGTGTCGAGCACGAACAGCTTCGACTGACGCTCGGTGACGAGAGGCGACCGGGAAGCGGTCGTGACGGCGGACCCCACCGACTGTAGGCAGTCATCCATGGTCGTGTTTCCTGGCGGGCGCTGCCCGAGGCACCGATCATGTCATCCGCGGCCGTCGCGCCCGGTTGGCGGCCCGGAACTGAAATCGCGGTCTGGGGCCGGGAATAGCAGGTCTGCGGCTGACGGTCGATGCCAATTCTCTCGGGCGGCCGCCCCCCCCCCGGCCGATCGCGGCTTGGCGGCCGTGCTCGGGGAGTCCTATGCTGCTCTGGAGCAGGCGTCGCACTGCTCGTGAAACCCAGTCCATGGAATCAAGGCCCAAGCCATCAGGGAGCTTCCCGTGACCGTTCGATGCTCATGCCTGCGGATGGTGTTGCTGCTCGTCACTGCCGCGGGTATCGCGGATCCGGGAGATGCCTTTGGCTCGCCCGCGCGGCGGCTGGCCCGCCGCGGTGTCGTCGTCGTGCCTGCGCCGGTCATCGTCGGGCCTGCGCCGGTCATCGTCGGGCCTGCGCCAGTCATCGTCGGGCCGCCCGGTGTCGTGCCTGCGCCGGTCGTGGTCGGGCCGCCCCTGCGGCCTCTGCGGTGGATGCCCGTTCCCGTGGGCCCGCCGTTCGTGCCCGAAGCGTTCCGCATCACCGTCCGCGAGCAGATTCGCGGAGCGTCGGCACCGGTCGCAACGACGGCTCCCGCGCCGGCAGTCGCCTCGGCCGCCCCGGCTGCGAAACCCGCGCCGAGCGGTCCCGAAGCGATCAAGGCACCGCTGCCGGCCCCTGCGGTTGCGCCCACGGTTGCCGCCCCTGCATCGACGACCGCCGGCCCGGTGCCGTTCTCGCCGGCGTGGTATGAGAGTCATCCGCAGGCGTGGCGTCCCGCACAACAGTCGGCGGATTGGTGGCGGGGGGCCGATCTGGCTACGGTCACCTCCTGGCTCGGGCAGCCGGTCAGCAAGGCCGGCAATGCGGCCGCCGGTGCTGGCTCCGTCACGACCGCTGGAGCCGATGACGTCGGGGACGACGGACTGCGGAGCGTGCTCGTGCTGCCGGCGGGGCACGAGAACGCCTCCGCCGAGGCGGCTGGCGACTGGCTGCCGTTGGGGGTGTTTGCGGTGGTGTCCGAGGCACGAGGCCAAGACGGCTCCCAGCAGCACAACTTCCAGCAGCTGGCCGTCGATCGGAAGGGAGCCATCAGCGGCAACTTCTACGACGCCATCTCCGACACGTTGCAGCCGATCACCGGCAGCGTCGATCGCGATACGCTGACGGCATCGTGGACGGTGGGTGCCAACGGCAGTCGATTCACGGCACCACTCCAGGCATTTGCCGCTGCGCCGCGAACCGTCAGCGTGTCGTCCGGTGGCACGACACGGCAGTTGCAGCTGCTGCCGTTGCCGAGGCCGTAGGCAGAGAGACCGCGGCCCGGCATGAAGAAAACGATCCTGCGTGATCAGGCCACGACTCCCGATGGCAAACCGATGACGCTCCATGAACACGACGGCGTGTTCATGATCCGGATCGACGGCGTGGAATTGATGTCCACCCGGCAGCATCATTCCGAGGAAAAGCTCGCCGAATTGGCGTGTGGCCACATCCGCGGGGTGGCCGGGGCGTGCGTGTTGATCGGCGGACTGGGCCTCGGGTTCACGCTGCGGACCGCGTTGAAAAACCTTTCCCCCCAGGCCGCCGTCGTCGTCGCCGAACTGATGCCGGCCGTCGTCCGCTGGAACCGGAATCCTGAGTATGGGCTGGGCGCGGATGCGCTGGCAGACCCGCGGGTGGAAGTCGTCACCGGCGACGTGGCCGACGTGCTGCGGAAGAGTCGCGCGCGTTTCGATGCGATCATTCTCGACGTGGATAACGGCGCGAGCGGCCTGACTGCGGCAGCCAACAGCCGGCTCTATTCGGCCGCCGGGCTGGCGGCGGCGAGATCGGCGCTGAAAGCCCGCGGCTGTCTGGCCGTCTGGTCGGCCGACGATGATCCCGCCTTCGTGCAGCGGATGCGGCAGTGCGGGTTTACCGTCACGGTGGAGAGGGCCCGCACCCATCCCACCGGTGGCAGTTGGAACTTCCTGTTTGTGGGGCGGGTCGGTTAGCCGGACTCGCGGCGCCCGAGTGCTAGCCCCGGTGATAGACTGCTGGCGGAGTCTGGTCGACTCCTGCGGGCCTGACTTTCCAAAGGGAAGGGACAGCGATGATGCAGAGGTGGAGACGGGCCGCGGCAGTGGTTGCTCTGGCGATCGCCGTTTCGGCGGCTGGGGCGGCGGAGCATGCTCGCGACGCCGGGCCGCAGAGCGCGGCTGAGGCGGTGGCGATCGCCACGCAACTCGCCACGGCGGCCGCTCCGCGGGGACAGGTCGCAGGGGCGGGGCAGGCGGCGTTGGCGGCTCAGGCCGATCGCATCGCGGGCATTCCCGCCGACTGGATCGTGCCCTGTCTGGCGGCGTTTGCCGATGCCACGCCGGCCGGCGCGAACTGGCTGCGAAGCGGTCTCGAACGGGCCGTCGATCGGGCGGGCACCGGCCTCCCGGTCGATGCGATCGCGGCGGTCGTGTCCGACGTGAAGCAGCCGCCCCGGGCCAGGGTATTGGCGTTTCCGTGGCTCAAGGAGCGGGATCGGCAGCGGGCGGATGCTCTGCTCGACTCGATGCTCGACGACCCGGCGCTCGATCTCCGCCGCGAAGCGGTCGACAGGCAGTTGGCCGAGGTGTCGGGAGGCAGCGAGGCGGACAGCAAGGCGGCGTATCGCCGGTGCCTGGCCGCTGCCCGGGATGTCGACCAGATCGAACGCATCGCCGGCTGGCTCGCGGAGCATGGCGAACCGGTGAATGTCGCCGCGGTGCTCGGGTTCGTGCGGCGGTGGCGGGTGAGCGAGGCGTTCGACAATGCGAAGGGGACGGGATTTGGCAAGGCGTATCCGCCGGAGGCGGCGCAGCCCGGGCCGCCCGACACGAGCGACTGGAAGCCCGTCGAGTCGACCGACAAGCACGGCATCGTCGACTTGAACGCCGCCGTCGCGACGAAGAAGGGTGTGCTTTCCTATGCGGTCGCGGAAGTGGTGATGCCGCGCGGCGGGGCAGCGGAGGTGCGGATCGGCAGTCCATGCGCCGTGGCCGTCTGGGTGAATGGCCAGCCAATCATGGCCCACGAGATCTACCACGCCTCGGAGGCGATCGATCAATACGTGGCCACGGCGGAGTTTCGCGAGGGCCTCAACACGGTGCTCGTGAAGTGCTGCCAGAACGAACAGACCGAGCCATGGGCGGTCGACTGGAAGTTTCAACTGCGGATCTGTGACGGGTTGGGCACCCCGCTGGCCACGCAGCCCGATCAAAAGAATGCGAAGTGAGGCTCCGATGCTGAACACGCGACGATGGACGATGGTCGCCGGTGCACTGCTCTGGTGCCTCACGGCCTCCGCGGCCGACTGGCCGGAATTCCTCGGGCCACGTGGCCGCGGGACTGCGCCGGAGCGGCCGATTCGTACCCGCTGGAGCGAGTCGGAGGGGATCGAGTGGAAGGTGGATCTGCCGGGAAGGGGCGCGTCGAGCCCGATCGTGGTGGGTGATCTCGTGATCGTCACCGCCTCGAGCGGTGCCCGGCAGGATCAGCTGCACATCGTCGCCTTCGACAAGGCATCGGGCCGCCCGCAATGGCACCGCCGGCTGTGGGCCACCGGACGCACGCTCGTCCATCCCACGAGCGCCGTCGCCGCCGGCACCCCGGCCAGCGACGGAAAGCGGATCATCGCTCTCTTCGCCTCCTGCGATCTGTTCGCTGTCGATCTCGCCGGTCGCCTGCTCTGGCAGCGCAACCTCGCCGTGGAGCATCCGCGGAGCGGCAACGACGTGGGGATGGGGACGAGCCCGCGGATCATCGACGGCACGGTGGTCGTGCAGATCGACTGCCAGGGCGACGCGTTCGTCTTGGCAGTCGACGCGGCCACGGGTGAGGATCGGTGGATCGAGCCACGGCAGAGGATCGCCAGCTGGTCGTCGCCGCGGGCGGTGACGACGCCGCAGCATGGGGAGTGCGTGCTCCTGCAGAGTCCACACGGCCTCGATCTGCGGCGGGTTGCCGATGGGAAATCCGTCTGGTCGTGGAAGGGAGACTGCGCCGCGATTCCCATGGCCGTCGAATCACCCTCGGGGTTTCACGTGCCGGGCGATGGCATGGTGACGGTCACGCTGGCCGCCGTCGGGGCCCAGCCCGCCTGGCGATCGACGAAGCTGTCTTGTGGCATCGCCAGCCCGCTGGCCTGGGGCGATTCGCTCGCCTGCATCAACCGGGCCGGCGTGCTTTGCATCGGCGACGCGACCGACGGTCGCCTGCGTGGGCAGGTGCGACTCGCAGGCTCGTTCTGGGCCAGTCCCATCCTCGCAGGCGACACGATCGTCGCCGCCAACAAGGAGGGCAAAACCTTTCTCGTCTCGGCCGCGGGCGAGCCGAAGATCATCGCCGAGAACGAACTACCGGGCGTCTTCACGGCCACGCCGGCGGTGGCCGATGGAAACCTGTATCTGCGGAGCGAATCGACGCTCTGGAAAGTGGCGGCCCCGTAGCAACGGCAGAAGCTGGCATGGAAACGGAATGGCATGGAAACGGCATGACAGATGGGCAACGAATGGAGGAGTGATGATGAGTGAGGCAACCAGTGCCGAGATCGCGACGCTGCTCGGGGAGCTGTCTTCGGCCGATGCCGAGCGGCGGGCCGCGGCGGCGGAACAGCTCGCGCGGGCCGGCGAGGCGGCCGCCGCGGGGGCGGCCCAGATCGTGGGGGCGTGCGGTGACGGCGATGAGCGGGTCCGCGAGTGGGCCGTGGCGGCGCTCGAGGATCTTGGCGCACCGCCGAGCGAATCGATCGCTCCCCTGATCAAACTGGTCGCTGCGAGTGATCCGCTCGTGGCGTACTGGGCAACTACGCTTCTGGGGCGATCCGGGCAGGATGCGGCACATGCGGTGGCGGCGCTGACGGTGTGTCTGGACTCCGCTGCCGATCTTTCGGTACGGCAGCGAGCGGCATGGGCGTTGGGGAAGATCGGACCTGCGGCAAAGACGGCCCGCCCGGCACTCGAGCGGGCTGCAGGCCAGGGGGATGAGCGATTGGCCCGCCTCGCCACCGAGGCGCTTGGAGCGATTGCCTCCTAAATACCCAAAGCCACTCTCCAGAGCCTGGCTGGCGTGAAAAAGCAGCCCGGTCGAACGATCCGGCCCTGTAGCGACCGATAAGGAAGCTATGGGGAACCGGATGAGCACACGCCTCGTCGCGATCTGCCTGGGAGTGACGGCGATCGCCGTGGCCGAGGGCGTCGCTTCGTGGAACAGCGCGGCGGCGGAGCCGCTGCCGCGGGATGCGAGCGCGGGCCGGCTTGTGCGGATCGACCGCGCGCCGCTCGCCTCGCTGCCGCCGCTTGTGCCGATCGCGTCGCTGCCCGCGCCGGCGGCGCCGACGACGCTTCGCTCCTTACCGGTATCAGCAGCGCCGCGGCTCGTGCCAATCGCGTATGCGCCGGTGCCGGTCGCGGCGGCACCGCTCGCCATTGCGACGCTTCCCCTACCGGCTCCCGCGGCCATTTCCGCACCGCTTCCGGTCGTCCTGCCCGCACCGCTTCCAACGCAGTTGCCGGCGCCGATGCCGACGCCAACGCCGGCGTACGAGCCTCCCCCGGTCCAGTCCTATGCGTCTTTGCCGCCATTGCCAGTGCCCGCGATCCCCGTGGCGCTCGCTCCGCCACCGCCACTCCCGGTGGCGACGAACCTCCCGCCACCGATCCCGCAACTGCCCGCCCTGTCGCCGCCGGCGGCCCTCGAATCACCACTGCTGCCTCCGGCACAGGTGGCAGCTTCACAGCCGGCGTTGCCAGTACCACCGCCCACCCCGCCGCTCCCACCGCCCCAGTTGCCGCCGACTCAGTTGCCGCCGACGTCGTCTGCCTCGGCTGCTGCTCCCGCTGCTGCTCCCGCTGCTGCTCCCGCTGCTGCTCCCGCGTCGGGGGGCGGCAAGCCGACCGACGCGATCACGATCGCCAGCTTCAATATCCAGGTGTTCGGCGAGTCGAAGATCGCCAAGCATCAGGTGGTCGACGTGCTGGCCCGTGTGGTTCGCAACTTCGACATCGTCGCGGTCCAGGAAGTTCGCGCGAAGTCGGATTCCGTCATCCCCCAGTTCATCAGTGCGATCAACGCCGACGGCAGCCGCTACCAGTTCGTGATCGGCCCCAGGCTCGGCCGCACCGTGAGCAAGGAACAATACACGTTCATCTACGACACCACCCGCATCGAGATCGACCCCTCTTCGGTGGGCACCTCTCCCAATCCTGGCGATCGGCTCCATCGCCCGCCGCTGCACGCCCGCTTCCGTGTCCGCGCGAATCCGCCCGAGAGCGGCTTCACCTTCTGGCTCGTCGACACGCACACCGATCCCGACGAGGTGGCGCTGGAAGTCAACGCGTTGGCCGACGTGTTCATGGAGATGAAGTCCCTCAGGCCTGACGAAGACGACGTGATCCTGCTCGGCGACTTGAACGCCGGCCCGCCTCAGTTCGGCAAGATCAAGCAGATTCCGAACATCGGCTGGGCCGTCTCGGGAGTGCCGACCAACACGCGTCGCTCGAAGACCTACGACAACCTCATCTTCGATCGCATCGCCACCACCGAGTACACCGGCAGGTGGGGCGTGCTCGACCTGCAGAACACGTTCGGACTGTCGCTCGACAAGGCACTCGAGGTCTCGGACCACAATCCCGTATGGGCGGCGTTCCGCCCCTGGGAGACGCAGCGGACGGCGGAAGCGGCGCCGCCATCTGGCCCGTTGCGGTAGCGGTCGACAGCCGCGTTACTCCGCCCGCGTTACTCCGCCCGCGGGAGAACCGTGGCTCCTTCGAAACGCCGGCGTGCCTGCATCAACTGCCGGTTGGAGGCTCCCCAGATCCGCACGGTGCCGTCGAACGAGCAACTGTAGATCCGGTCGCCTTGCGGGCTGAACGCGAGGCCCTTCACGTAGTCGTCATGGCCGCGAAGCACCAGGAGCGTCTCGCCCGAGGCGGTGTCCCAGACCCGGGCCGTGTTGTCCCAGCCGCCGGTCGCCAGCCGCCTGCCATCGCGACTGAAGGCGAGGGACTGGATCCAACCGGTGTGTCCCGTCAAGGCATGGACGAGCTCGCCGGTCGTGGCCTTCGACACTCGCACGATCATGTCGAAGCCCCCGGTGGCGACAAGCGATCCATCCGGGCTGAAGGCAACGATGCGAGACGACTCGTGATGGGGTGGCAGACTGCACACACGGGCTCCCGTGGCCGCGTCCCAGACGCTGGCAGCGCCCGACATCGTCGTCGATGCGAACAGCCGGCCATCGGGACTGGCGGCCAGCGAGGTCACCTGCCCTTCGCCGACGAGCTGCGCGGCAGGCCGGCCCGTGGCCGGATCCCAGAGGTCGCGTGTTCCGGTGGCCAGTCTCGCGCCGTCGAGCCCGAAGGCGATACGGCAGCATCCGATGTCGCTTTGAAAGGCGCCCGTCGTCGTGAGCTCGCGGCCGGTGGCCGTGTCCCACGCTGTGGCCGTTCCGCCCACGAAGCCGGCCGCAAGGAGCCGGCCATCGGCGCTGAAGGCAATGGAGCGACCGCTTGCGCGCGGGTTCGGGAGCGAGTGGACGAGGCCCCACGTCCGGCCGTCCCAGACCGTGGTCACGCCGTCGCCGGCCGTGGCCGCCAGCTGCGAGCCATCGGGGCTGTAGGCCAGATCCAAGAGTGTTGCGCCACGTTCGTCCTTGCGCCGTGTCAGGCCTGCCAGAGCGCTGCCTGACCTGGCGTCCCAGATCCGCAGCACGCCGTCCTCGCACGCGGCGGCGACGTGCTGGCCGTCGGGCCGCACTGCCAGTTTCGCGATCCTGACGCCCGTGGGAGCACGGAGAATGGATGGCTGCTGACGCTGGTCCACGCACCAGACACCGACGTTGCCGGCGATGTCGACAGCGGCGATTCGCCCGTCGTCGTCGCTGGCGAGATGAGTGACCTCGTCGCGAAGGCCCATGAAGACCCCGTGGGGCTGGCCCGTCGCGGCGTCCCAAGTGCGGACCGTGAAATCGGCCGAGCAGGTCGCCACCTGGTTTCCATCGGGGAGGAACGCCATGGCAAAGACCCGGCCGCCATGTCCGACAAGCTCGACGCTTTCCCGGGAGATCCCATCCCAGAGGTGGCCGTGGCGATCGCCGAACGTGATGGCGATGCGGTCACCGCTTGGAGAGAAGACGAGCCTGGCGCCCCATGCGGACCGGCCGGGGTTGCACAGGAGCGTCCCGAGCCGTGCTCCCGTCGCCGGATTCCAGACGTTGACGGTGCCGCTCCAGTTGGGGTTTACCGAGCCGGTGGCCAGGCGTGTTCCATCGGGGCTGAATGCCACGCCGGTCACCGTGCCTCCGTGACCGCCGAGCGTGACGACCTTCTCGGGTTCGGCGATGGAACGCACCTCCGCCGCCGTGCCCGATCCCACCACCACCAGGTCGCCCACGGGGCTGAAGGCGATGGCGTCGGGTGCGACAGGCCGTTGGCAGGCGAAGTCGCCAATCTTCTGCCAGGACTGCGTGTCCCAGATGCCCAGCCAGATTCCCCGTGAGTCCCGCCCCTGCGGCGGGCGTCCTCGAGCCTGAGTATGAGGCTGGGGCGGAGGCTGTGTGGTCGAATCGAAGTCGTGCGAGATCAGCGCCAGGTGGCTGCCGTCGGGGCTGAACGCCAGCGCCATGATGCGGCCACGCAGACCCTCGACGACGGCTTCCGTACGCACCGTATCCAGGTTCACGATCTCACACACGCGGCCGGCAGTCACGCAGGCCATCACGCCGCGCGGGAGCGAAACGGCCGTGAGCCGGCATGTGGAATCGCCGGCCAGCAAGCCGGCGGAAGTCGGTTCTTGTCCGTCCTGCCAATTCCACACACGCGGCGGCACTACCAAGCGATCCGTGTGGGCGTGGAAAGCGACCCCCGGGGGGGTGGGCGCGTTGGTGGGAAAGCTGGCCAGCGTGGTGTTCCAGGCGGCATCGAGATACTCCATCTCGAACGGAGGGCCGCCGCCATTCGCGATGCCAGAGAATTGCAGAAGACCGGCTGCCTGCTGCCGGGAGTGGGTCGCGCCCGGGCTGTTGTGCTCGTAAATGCTGGCATCGCTGGCCCGGATATGGGCCCGGTAGAGTTGTCCTTTCGCCGCCAGCATTTCGGCGTTGACGCGTCTCTCCGCCGCCTCGGCGGCCAGAGCGTGTGACTGGGCTCGTTCGCGCTCGAGCAACGCCTTGCGCCGGGCTTCGTCGGCCCGCAACGCGAAAAAAGAGATGCCGATGATGGCCAGCACGAGGGTGGCGAGGATGCCGGCGGCGGCGGCGGCGGCGGCCCGATGCCTGCGGGCAAGCCGGGCCACGGCATCGAGGAGCCGTGGCGGCGTGGCGGCGATGGGCTCGCCGGCCAGGTAGCGGCCCAGGTCCGCCGCCAATTCGCTGGCGCTGGAATACCGTTTCGATCGGTCCTTCTCCAGGCACTTGGAGGCGATCGTGGCGATGTCCCGCCGCAGGGTCCTGTTCCACGAGGAGAGCGGGGTGGGATCGACCTCGCGGACGACCCTGGCGATCTCGAAGACCGCCTTCTTCTTCACCTCGTAGGGAGGCTTGCCGGCGAGCAGTTCGTAGAGCACGACGCCGAGGGCATACACGTCGGCGCGCACGTCGATGTCGTCCGAGTTGGCGTCGAACTGCTCGGGGCACATGTACTGCAGCGTCCCGATCAGCTGTCCGACGTCGGTATGCATGGTGGTGAGGGCGATGTCCGAGTCGGTGCTTCTCGCGACGCCGAAGTCGATGATCTTCGGTTGGCCGGTGGCATCCACGAGGATGTTGCTCGGCTTGAGGTCGCGATGGATGATGCCCTTGTGGTGGCCGTGGGCGACGGCGTCGCATGCCTTTTGGAAAAGCGTGACTCGTTCGTGGGTGGAGAGATCGCCGGCGGAGGCGAAGTCGGTCAGCGGCTTGGCGTTCGGGATGAACTCCATGACGAAGTAAGGCACCAAAACGCCCCCGACGTCCTGCGATCCGACCGTGTGGATCTGCGCGATGCCGGGATGGGTCAGCCGGCCGAGCATCTGTGCCTCGTATTCGAAACGCTTGATGAGGTGCGGCGACACGACACCGGGGCGGATCACCTTGACGGCGACGGTGCGGCGGGGCCTCTCCTGCAACCCTTCGTAGACCCGCCCCATGCCGCCTTCGGCGACGAGTCGAACGAGTGTCACGTCACCGAGGGTCGCGCCCAGGAGCATGTCCTGCCCGGCAGGCGCAGGCGGCAGACCGGCAAACTCGGTGAACCCGCTGAGCCGGGAAGACGCGTCTGCGGAAAGGTCGCGGGTGTCCGCGGGATCGTTCGGTGGTTGCGGGGTGCTCATGGTGTCAGAGCACATCCTACCGCGGCGACAGGCCTGTTGGGCGCGGCTTCGTAACGCTATCGGCGTGCGTCGACGTTGAAACGCACCTCGACCATGTCGTCGATCTTCCCCTTGCCATAGGTCATGCCGAAGTCGTGGCGATTGAGCGCCACGGCTCCATCGAGCCTGAGGGCTTCGCCGGTGGTGATCACGGCGGAGAAACTCACGGGCCTGGTCACGCCGAGGAACGTCAGATTTCCGGTGATTCTGTGCCCCTTCTCCGTGCGGTCGACCGACGTGCTCGTGAACCGCGCCTTGGGATGCTTCTTCACGTTGAAGAAATCCCCTCCCTTGAGGTGCCACGTCAGCATGAAGTTATCGGAATAGAGGGACGAGCAATCGATCTCGATGTCCACACGGGGGGCGGCCCCGTCGGACAGGACGATTTCCCCGGTGACACGCTTAAAGCCTCCGTCGTGCTTTCCTCCCGGCTTGGTGCCGGTGAACTCGATCTTGGTGTTGGCGTCGGTCAGGCGATACCGGACCTCTTCCGCGCACACCGCATGTGCCAGCAGGCTCACGACACAAACGGCCATCATCAGGGGAATACGCATTGAAACATCCTTTTTTCAATCGCTTCGTCTGTGCCCGCTCACTGTGAGCGGGCCTTTCGTATGGGGGCTGGCAGCGGCGTTCGGGGCGGGCTGCCGCAGCTTCACGAGGAGGCGGTTCAATTCCGCGAGTTCGGCCCGTGAGAGGTGCTTCATCTGCTCCCGGTGCAGGCAGAGAATCGGCTCGTCGACGGCCCCGGCACGACCTTGAGGCTCAAGCGTTCCATGAGATAGATCGCCGCATCACGCGAACCGGTCCTGTACCCCCACCTTGGACAGGGCCAGTTGCCCGCCCCTCGGCATGGTGGGCTTCACTGCCTTGCCGACGGCGATCATGAATCCAATCACGTGGTCGCTCGGCAGGTTGATGATCTCGGCCACCTTCACCGGGTCGAAGCCGATCATCGGGCAGGAGTCACAGCCCATGGCCTTGGCTGCGTTGAGTCGCCAACACAAAGCCGATACCGGCAGAACGTTATCCGCTGGCCAGCGACGGAGCGAACAACCGAACGAGTAATCCCGATTTCGGAAGCAGGGGCACCGATCCGGCACCTGCTACCCGAAGTGTCAGCGGTATGCGCGACGCATTCAACCAAGTGACCACAGGCAAGACGGCACTGCTGTATTTCCGCAGTTTCCACGCCGAATACAAGGTGGAGACAGAAAGCATCACCCCGTCTCCATCCGCACTTATCACGACCGGGCAACCATCGAAAGTTCCTGTGAGTCGCCCGGCCAAGATCAGTTTGGGGACGTACCCGTGTCCCGCGTGCGGATTTTCATGGTCCCGTGCAGAACCCACTCGGCATGCTCGGCGGACGGGCCGGTGCCGCTGGGAATCTTGATGTGCATGTTGTCGAACTCATACGTGATCTCGGCACGACGACCTGTGAGATTGTCATAGAGGCCGATCAGGAGGTCGGGCCAGTTATTGGTATGGTCGTTGGGCATGGGGTTGCTCCGGGAAGGGGTAAAGCCAGTCGGATTCTAGGCACACCACGTGGGAAAAATCCTAGGCCATGGGATCACAGCCCGATTACGGCTTTTTCTGCACTCGGCACCAGTCCAGGCTTGCCGGGAAGTACGAGTCCCACTTCTCCGCGACGCCCGACCGGGAAATCCAGCCAGAGTGCCTGCAATGACAGATTCACATCCCAGATAAAGGAAACGAGCGAGCCGATCAGGGAAAGCATGCACCCCACGAAAAGAGCGATGATGATGCCCGCGATCTCGACGCGCAGCAGGGCACCGCAGAAAAGTAGGATTACCAGCACGGCCACCAAGAGCACGCTCAGAGCCGCCAAGGCAATGCTGGATCGCAGGACCCTTGCTCGCTGGGAGAGGATCCCCAGTTTCGCATAGCAAGTGTCCAGTTCATCGACCCCAACGACCTGGCAATCTGCCGCGACGATCCGGGCACGGTCGATGACTCGGGCAATCCTGTTTGTCATACATAGCAGCAGCAAGCCCACGCCCGAGATCAGGATCACTGGGCCTATCGCCAACTGCAGGGTAGGGATCAACGACTCAATGGAAATTGGATTGCGTTCCATGGCCACCCCTTGTGTTCAGACATTGTGCTCAGACGCCAATGCACTCCTGACACTCCTCAGTTTCGCTGCGTCGTTCTGATTCCGTATGGAACTCCGTCGGGAAATCTTCTGCCTGTTCCCCGTAGATGTCGTGCATTGCCCGGACTGCCGCCAGATACTCGCCGAAGTGTGCGTCCATGCGTAGATCCTCCTTTGCTTGTACAAAACCGCAGGAAGTCATCCGGGTTAACACCGCCGCCATCTCCCGCTGACCTGCTCCTTAAACTGGCCGCTCATCCTCCGGGAGTATTTCGATCTCCGGCATGCCACTGAGAGTCCGGCTCGGTCGCGCAGCCGGCTGCCTCCTATGATGCAAGGGCTCGCCCAGCGCCGTATTCGCCCCGTTTCCTTACCCTTCCGGCAATCATATTCATGAACGACGCATTGAGTCCGGCGGTCGTTTCCAAAGACACGGTTGGCGTGACGGGTGCGACCGGCTACGTCGGCGGTCGCCTTGTGCCCGCTCTCCTCGAGGCGGGATACCGCGTTCGCTGTCTCGTGCGGGAGCCCCGGAAGCTCGACGCCCGACCGTGGCGGCACCACCCGCACGTCGAGGTGATTGCCGTTGATATCGTCGACTCCGCGGCGGTCACCACGGCACTGCGGGGCTGCCAAGCGGCCTATTACCTCGTGCACTCGATGGCGGCTACCGGGGGCGCCTACGCCGGGCACGACAGGGCACTCGCCGCCGGCTTCGCCCGGGCCGCCCGAGATGCCGGTCTGTCGCGGATCATCTATCTCGGCGGCCTCGGGGAGATGGGGCCTGACCTCAGCGAGCACCTCCGTTCGCGGCGGCAGGTCGAGACAGAACTCGCCTCCTGCGGGGTGCCGGTGACGACCTTTCGGGCGGCGATGATCATCGGCTCCGGTTCGGCATCGTACGAGATCCTCCGCTATCTCGTCGAGCGTTTACCCATCATGGTGACGCCCAAATGGGTGAACACCGAGAGCCAGCCGGTGGCGATCGCCGACGTGTTGCACTGGCTCGTACGCTGCCTCGAGGTGCCCGAGACCGCTGGCAAGACACTGGAGATCGGCGGCCCCGACGTGATGCCCTACTCTGAACTGATGAGAGTAATGGCCGAAGAGCTGGGGCTCCGCCGGCGTATCATTCTGCCGGTGCCCGTACTCACGCCGCGGCTGAGTTCACTGTGGATCAATTTGGTCACCCCGGTCTCCTATCGGATCGCGCGGCCGCTGGCTGAGGGGCTCAAGAATCGCGTGGTCGTCACCGACGACACCACCCAGCGGCTGATGCCACACCATGCTCTGGGCGTTCGCGAGGCGATCCACCGGGCGAAGGTCAAGATCGACCGGCACGCGGTGGAGACCCACTGGAGCGTGGCGGGGCCCGTGCCTGGAGATCCCGTGTGGGCGGGGGGCACCGTCTTCATCGACAAGCGGGTGGTGGACATCGCCGCGGATCCGGCGAATGTCTACGCAGCAGTCTGCCGGATCGGAGGGGGAAATGGCTGGTATGCCGGCGATGTGCTCTGGCAGTTGCGCGGCTGGCTCGACAAGGTGGTGGGCGGGCCAGGGCTGCGCCGGGGCCGGCGGCATCCGGAGATGGTGGAGTTTGGTGAAGCGCTCGACTTCTGGCGGGTGGTGGGCATCGATCGGAACAAGTCACTTTCTCTCCGGGCGGAGATGAAACTGCCGGGCGAGGCGCAACTCGACTTTGCAATCGAGGAGATCGACGCCCAATCGAAGCCACCCCTGACCCGGCTGGTCATGACGGCCCGCTTTCGACCCAGTGGACTGTTTGGCATTCTCTACTGGTATGCCGTCGTGCCGTTGCACGAATTCGTCTTCGGCGGCATGCTCCGCGGAATCCAAAAGACTGCCGAGGCGATGTACTGCTCGACTGTGATCGGCAGTGGAGAGCCTTCCTCACAGCAGTACGCCCCCGGCTACGGCCGTGCCCGTCTCTGGCTTGGGATGAGCGCTGTGGGCACGATGGTCACGCTGGCGACCGTGGGGCTAACGCTCGGACTGCCACGCCGACTCCTGCCCTCTTCAGAAAATCTCGGAGGAGAGGTGACGGGGCTGGCCGGCTTCGTGCTGTCATACGCGGCCCTGCACATTCCCTTCGATCTTTTCGGCGGCTACTTGCTCCCGCAGTGGTACGGGCGGCGGCATCCGTCGATGCGGCTTTTCTTGGCAAGGCTGGCACGGGGACTGAGCGTGCACTCTTCCCTCCTGTTCGTGTCGGCGGTGGTGCTGCTCCTCGCTGGCAGGGCTGGAGGAGTGCTGGGTGTTATCACGGCAGGTCTGGCAATCGTGCTGGCGTCGCTATGGGGACGGATTGCTTTGGCTACCGCGATGGCACGGCTCGAAGTCACGCCAAGTTTGCCACGGGCCGACGACCAACGTCTCCTGGACCACGAGCCGAATTCGACGATGCTGCCGACCTTCATGGGCGAATCAGACGATGAGGGTTTCACCGGCGCGGTCGTGGGTGTGCTGCATCCACGAATGCAACTGCTGCCGATGCGATGGCGTGAGGCGCTCGATCCCGAGGCGTTTGCCGTAGCGGTGCGGCGGCGGCAGATGGCGGTACAGACAGGGGAGTGGTGGAGAGGACGGATGTTGGCCATAGTCTTTACGACGATCGGCATCGTCTTGGCGGCAGCAATCGTCGGGGATCGCCGGCTGGCCACGGCCGAGGGCATCGTGAGCTACAGCCTCGTGTTCACATTATGGTCGTTTCTGGGCCTGCTCACGCTTCCCACTCCGAGCCGCCGCGGCGTGGCGGAGGTGGACCAGAACCTGTTGGCGGCCGGCTGCAGCTACGAGTCGATGGCGAGGACGATCGAGATGCTCGACGACCTCCAAGATCGTGAGCGGCAGAGAGGCCCTTTTATCGAGGTGATCTTTCATCCGGTGCCAAGCGTCCAATCGCGGCTCCGCGGCCCCCGTGCTGCCGGTGTGAAGGGCTACTGGGATGCCGCTCGGTCCGCGGTGTTTATGAGCATCGCCGGTCTCGGACTCTTGGGCCGAGCAGTTCACTGCAACTGTGGCCGTCCCTCGCTGTGGGTCTTTCTGCCTATCGACTGAGGCCTCAAAAGGGTCAGGGCAATCGCCGAGGTCAACGTCAGCGGCGACGCGCCTACACTGAAATGGCAGTCGGCGGAGCGTAGCCCGTGTGGTGGCGAAATGATCGATAACGCAGTACCGGTCTGTGTGTGGTTGAAGCGCGACCTGCGGGTGGCCGATCATCCGGCCCTTGCCGAGGCCGTAGCCCGAGCGCGGGGCGGGGCCGTGTTCGCCGTGTTTCTCTACGAGCCTGAGGTGCTGGCTCAGCCGGAGCGCGACGCGAGCCACGCGGCATTTGAGCACGAGTGCCTCGTCGACCTCGAGGCCGCCCTCGGTCGGCTAGGCATCCGGCTCGTCACCCGTCGGGGCGAGGCTGTGGCGATGCTCGAATCACTCCGGCGCGAGACGGGCTTCAGGTTGCTCGTGGCTCACGAGGAGACCGGCACGGGCGTGACCTACCTCCGGGACAGACGCGTGCGATGCTGGGCCCGTGAGGCTGGCGTCGAGTTTCTCGAACTTCCACAGACCGGCGTCGTGCGGCGGCTCGGCTCGCGGACCGGGTGGAACAGGCTGTGGGAAACCCGGATGGAGGCTGGCCGCGCCGACGTGCCGCGAAGTATCGGCCGCGGCGGCCTCGCGACCGTATCACGGCTGGCCACGGCGGGAATGCTTGACTGCGGCGCGCTCGGTCTGCCCGCCGACACGAAGGACCGCCAGCAGGGTGGCGAGCGGGCGGCAGGCGACGTGCTCGACGACTTTCTTTCACGCCGCGGGCGGAACTACTCGGGCGGCATTTCGAGTCCACTCTCGGCGCCGGCGAGTTGCTCGCGGTTGAGCCCGTATCTGGCGTTCGGCGCGATCTCACTGCGGACCGTCTGGCAGGAGAGTGAGGCTCGCCGTCAGGAGGTGCTGGCGAACTTGCTCACGGCCACGAGCCCGCGCGACCGTGCCGAACTGAAGGCCTGGCAGCGGAGCCTGAAGGCGGTGCAGTCCCGGCTCCACTGGCACTGCCACTTCATGCAGAAGCTCGAGGACGAACCGGCGATCGAGTTTCACAACATGCTGCGGGCTGCCGACGGCCTGCGTGAAACCGAGGTCTGTACCGAGCGGCTCGACGCCTGGCAGGCAGGCCGCACGGGCTACCCGCTCGTGGATGCTTGCATGCGGAGCCTCGTCGCCACCGGCTGGCTTACGTTTCGGATGCGGGCGCTGGTCGTGTCGTTCGCGAGTTATTCCCTGTGGCTCCACTGGCGGCCTACGGGACTGTTCCTCGCCCGACACTTTCTCGACTTCGAGCCGGGTATCCACTGGTCACAACTCCAGATGCAGAGCGGCACGACCGGCATCAACACGCTCAGGATCTACAATCCGACGAAGCAGGCGATCGAGCAGGATCCCCGCGGAGTGTTCATCCGCCGCTGGGTGCCCGAACTCGCGGGCGTACCACCGGTGTATGTGCACGTGCCCTGGACAATGCCGGCGGACGTGCAACGGGTGGCCGGCTGCGTGATCGGCCACGATTATCCGGCGCCGCTCGTCGATCATGCGAAGTCGGTTCGCGAGGCGAAACGCCGGCTATCGATCGTACGCAACGCCCCCGCGGCACTCAGCGAGGCGCGTGGCGTGGCCGAGCGGCACGGCAGCCGCCGTGACCGGCGTGGGGCGATGCAGCAGGACCCGATGCGTCGTACGTTCGGCCGGAGTGGTCCGCGGCGGAAGGCCCCGCCAGCCACAGATCCGCAACGGCTGTTGCCGTTCGTATTACCGGACGTGGGCGACGAGACGTCCTGACACCGGCACTCGGGTATTCGTGAACACCCGCGCGCCGTTCACCCTTGCAGGGTCTCGCTCGACTGCGCTGCAATGATCCCACGAAGTAACGGAGCACCTTTCACTGATGTCGGAACACTGTTGGAAATACAAGGGCGTTCACACGCAGGATCAATCGACAGTTATCGCGGCTTGCGATCGAGCGAATGGCCTCTCACGGGTTCAGAAAAAGGCATCTCAGGGCCATGCTACAGATTCCGGTGCAGTCAGTGGCTCGCCGCTGGCGACTCGACACGCATCGGCATGCCATGGACGGCACGGAGGCAAAGCGCCCTCGACGGGGATTCGTGGATCGCGGTCTTGCCCGAGAAAAACGGTGGTTTCAGGAAGGCACTTCCTGAAATCCACACGTATTCCGTGCATTCTCCTGCGTTACCACGACGGAGGCATTGACCCTTGGTCCGGTTCTGCTCCTCCAACGTCCGAAGCCGTCGCAGCTCTGCGATGCCACGTCACGCGAACCGCTTCTTCAGCCGATAAAACTTCTGCTCGCTGATCCCGAGCGTGCGGATGATCTCGGCCACTGGAGTGCTCGACTCGGCCCGCCGTAGCGCGAGCGCAATCTGCTCTTCTATGAAGTGCATCTCTCCCATCCGAAAAACACACCCTTTCCGGTGATGCCAAGGTTCAAGAACCTAACATCCCTGAAGGATCAAGAAACTGGGAGAACGTCGCAGTCAGAGCAGCTGCCAGCCAGCCGTGGGTGTCCAGCGGTAGCACGCTCCCGCATCCTTGACCACGAGCCGAAGCCAGCTGTGGGTGACGAGATCCCGCACGCCTGAGTGCCGATTGAGAATGTCGGCAACGCGTTCCCGGCTGGCCTCGATGATGACCGTGAGCCGCAGCGGCTCGTGCTGCAGTTTGGTGCCATCGTGAACCGCCTGCCAGGGGAGGCCAACCCGCAGGTCGCCACCGTTCCCCTCAAGGATGCCAAACTGCCCCACCACGTCATGAATGACTTTGCTTCCGCTTCCGAAGGCCTGGTTGTCGACGGCGGAGGCAAAATACTGCAGCCCGATCCAGCTGGTCACGACCAGCGGGGCGGTCATGATCAGCTCGAGCACCTTCCCCTCGGGGTCTTTCGCCGAGCAGTACTCGTGGAGAAAACAGCGGCCACCGAGGTTGAGCCCTACCGTTCGGCTGCGGTCGGCAATGACGAAGGCGGCATTGCCCGCCAGTCCCCATTCGGGCCGAACCTCCGCCCAATCGCGGGCCCGGAAGAGCACCGCCTCATCGGCGTCGTTCCCCAGCCGCCTGCTCCGTTCAAGCCGCGTTGCCTTCCCAGCGGCGGTAGTCCAGGCAAGGATGTCCCGAAACTCGTCGCGGTGCGTGGCAGGACAACCCGTCGGACCAAAAAACTCAATCTCATCGGTTGTGGTCCGGTGCACGGCCGCCACGAACCAGGTGTCGGCAGGGATCGCGATGCCCCGCTCGGTCAGTGCCGCACGCACCTGAATGTCGTTGAGAATGGCGGCGGCAACGCGAGCATTTGGCTCGCCGGAATGGCCACCACAAGCGCCGCAGTCGTAGCCCGCACGGTAGGGATTGTTGACCATGGTGGCGGCATGGCCGCAGATGGCGACGATCCTCGCAAACCGATCAGTGAGCCCGAGGTTTCGCAGCATGCCTTCGGCCAGGCCAATCCGCTGGTCGAGCGGAAGGGGATCATCCGAGCCATCCAGGTCGGGGCCGAGCCGTCGCTGCTCGTCCCGCGAGAGGCCGTCGTTTCGCGGATCGGAAACGGGCCGCGTAAAGCCAATCGAGTCGGTGAAAAGCTTCGGCAGATAGGCGAGCCCCAGCGACTCCACAAAGCTGTAGCAGGAGATCGCTGACGACTGAAAGCCCTTCCAGAGCTTGCGGCCCTTCCGGAGCAGCTTCCGGTGGTCGATGGCCGCGTCGACCCGCTCTCCCGATGCTCCCAGCAGCCGCTCAAAGACCGGAAAAGTCGGCTGCAGCAGCACCGGGCAATGAGCGGCGCCGTACGCGGTGCCCAGGCGAATAAACTCCATTGGCATCCCGAAGAATCCGGCAAACCCACAGGTTTCGACCAGCTTGCTCTGGGCCTCGAGGTGGCGTCGCAACACCTCGCTGCGAACATCGATGCAGAAGACCATCTGCAACGTCGGCCGTCTGGTCGCCGCCGGCTGTTTGTCCGTGGCAATGTCGGTCAGCAGGCCGCGGCGATGGCTGACCTCACCGGCAACCTGCATCAGGTAGCGTGCCAGCACAGCCGGCAGAGGGTCGGGCGGCTCGGGATCTGTCGGCACCAGCCCCTCGGGCAGGTTTGTTGAACCGCTCGATTCGGCCAAGGCCACGTCACAGGCCAGTCGGATAGCCAGCAGCCCCGTCAGGTCGTCAGCAACCGATGATTGTTCCTGGGAATGCCAGGCGAGATAGCGAATAAACGAGGCCCAGCCGGCGACCGAAAAGAGTTCTGCCAGCAGAAATCGTTCGATGTGCGGCTCGGGAATGGCCAGCCGGGCCAGCAGGGCGGGGATT
>JBILWX010000048.1:0-25123 GCA_044369655.1 Pirellulales bacterium | reverse complement strand
GCCCCGCCCGACCGCGAAAACCGGCCGGCAACTCCCCGGGATGTTCGCAGTACCACTCGAACAGCCGTGTCAGTTTCCGCTGCGCCGGCACGCGGACCGCCAGCACCCGTTCACTGCGGTATACCCGCTGGAAGAGAAACTGCTCCAGGGCGCGTTTCGCGGCGACCACCGCCGGCGTGTGGGCCACGATCCGCACGCCCGGCAGGCCGCCCTGGCCGCGGAACACCTCCCGGACCTGCGCCACCGACTCGATCCCGAGGGTCGCGATGGCGGCTTGGCTCCGGGTGACGAGTTCCGCCACCTCGAACTCCACCACTTCGTGGAGCGTCGCCCGCCGCAGTTCGGCGCCCGTCAGCGGGCCGTAGCGGTGGCGGGCGCGGGCGGCGGCGTCGGCCACGAGCGGAATGTCCAGCAGTTCGTCCATCGTCACGAGGCCAAGTTCGACGGCGTCGTCGGCGTCGTGCGTGTCGTAGGCGATCGAGTCGGCCGCGTCGACCACCTGGGCCTCGAGCAGCGGCGCCGGCCCCGTGCCGTCCTTCTTCCGAGTGGCCTGGGCGTCGAGCACCTCGCGGGAGAGATTCAGGCCGGGGAAATGCGGGTAGCGGATCTCCAGCAGCTCGACGATGCGGAGCGCCTGCGCATTGTGGTTGAAGCCGCCCTCGTCGGCGAGCAGTTCGGCGAGCGTGTCCTCGCCGGCGTGCCCCAGCGGCGGATGGCCGATGTCATGGGCCAGCGCCAGCGTCTCGACCAGGTCTTCGTTGAGTGCCAGCGCCCGCGCCAGCGTGCGGGCGATGCTCGTCACCTCGAGCGTGTGCGTGAGACGGCTGCGGTGATAGTCGCCGTGGTAGCCGGTGAAGACCTGCGTCTTGTGGGCGAGGCGACGGAACGCAGCCGAGTGGACGATCCGATCGCGGTCGCGCTGGTAGGGGCTGCGAAAGGCATGAGGCGGTTCCACGTGCACCCGGCCGGCCGAATCCGCGGAATGCATCGCCCACGGCGCGAGCAGCAGTGATTCGCGGCGCCGCCAGTCGGGGATCGGGTGCGGGTCGGCCGGGCGCTCGGCGGCTGTCATCGGGATGCTCCGCCCGGATCGTGGGGCTCGGCCGCGCCCGCGTGGACGAGCTGTTCCCAGAGGCTGTCGAGCGACTGCGGCAGGACGCGGACTCCCGCCGCCGTCGGCATGAAATTCACGTCGCCCGGCCACCGCGGCACGATGTGCCAGTGGAGGTGTCCGGGCAGGCCGGCCCCGGCGACCGCTCCGAGGTTCAGGCCGATGTTGAAGCCGTGTGCCTGCATGCACCGCTCCATCACGCCGCACCAGCGCACCAGGCACGTCTGCAGGTCGAGGAGTTGCTCGAGCGAGGCGTCCGCGAGCGTGGCGAGATGGTCGAGCGGGGCGACGAGCAGATGGCCGTTGGAATACGGAAACCGATTGGTGACGACCACGCTGCGATGCGTGCGGGCGATCACGCCGAGGGTCTGGTCGTGGCTCGCATCGGCCGCGGCTGCCCGGCAGAGGAAGCAATCGTGGGCGGCGCCGTCGCGCCACCGGGCAGGCTCGACCGGCGCGCCTTTGTCGTGCCCCTGCACGTATCCGAGCCGCCACGGTGCCCAAAGTGTTTCATTGCTCATGGGAGGTAGCGTACCCGACTGCTTGGAAGCCCGTACCGTGAAGAGCGCCAGGACCGGAGGTCCGGGTTAGCACCAGCGGGCGGAGGCCCGCCAAGGCAAGGTCGGCAGGATGCCGAGCCGTGCCGTGATCACAGCACGTCCGCCCAGAGCCCGTCCGACACCAGCAGCCCTTCGCGGGTGAGCCGCACGTGCTCGCCGTCGTCGGTGGCGAGGCCGCGTCCGGTCCAGCGGCGGATCGGCTCGCCGGCGACCGCATCGAGCGAGAAGCCGCTCGCGGCCAGAAAGGAGGCGCGGTCGAGGCCGTCCCGGCGGCGGAGCCCGAGCACGACCCGCTCCTGCGCGGCCTCCAGCGGCGTCATCACCTCGCGGTCGCCCGTGCAATCGTCGCCGGCCAGCACACGCCGCATCCAGGTCGTCGTGCTGCGGTGATTGGTGATCCGCACCCGGCCGTCGAACCGGGCCGCACCGGGACCAAATGCCTCCCACGGCCGGCAGTCCCAGTAGGTCTCGTTGTGGCGGCAGCGGCCGCCGGGCCGGGCGAAGTTGGAGACCTCGTAGTGCTCGAAGCCCGCGGCCGTGAGGCGGTCGATCGTCAGTTCGAGCATCGACCGCTCGAGCGACTCGTCGGCCCGCTGCAGCATGCCCCGGCGCCGCTGCGACTCGAACTGCGTGCCCTTCTCCCAGGTCAGGCAGTAGGCCGACAAATGCTGCGTGCCGAGCGCCACGACCGCGGCGAGATCGCGGTCGACGGCGGCGAGCGTCTGCCCCGGCGCGGCGGTCATCAGGTCGACGCTCACCGTCAGTCCGCGGCCGAGCAGGATGGCGGCCGCCCGGCGCACGTCGTCTGGGGTGTGGTCGCGGTCGAGCGCCACGAGGGTCGTCGCGTCGAGCGACTGGGCGCCGAGGCTCACCCGTGTGACGCCGCATGCCACCGCGGCCGCGGCCAGCGTCTCCGACACGTCGCCGGGATTGGCCTCGATCGTCACCTCGGCACCGGCCACTGGCTGCAGCCGCGCATGGAGCATCTCGAAGAGCCGCGAGAGCCCCGCCGGCCCCAGGTGCGACGGGGTGCCGCCGCCGAGATAGAGCGTGGCGATGTCCAGGCACGCGGTCGTGCGCCCCGGGGCCGCCACGGCATCGAGCCGCCTCAGTTCCATGTCGATTGCCGCCAGGTAGCCCTCGACGAGGTCGTCTCGGCCCGCCACGAGCGAGAAATCGCAGTAGCCGCAGCGGTGGCGACAGAAGGGCACGTGCACGTAGACGGCTCGTGGCGGGGCCGTGCCGGCGGCGTTCAGCGGTTCGTTCGTGCCGGTCTTCACAGCCACATCTGCAGCCGGCCGTCGAGCATGTCGGGGAGCTTCTTGCCGAGGATCCGGCGGATGCGGTCGTCGGTGTAGCGGGTGGAGAAGTGGGTGGCGATCACCACCTCGTTATGGAAGCGGTCCCGCCGCGCGAGCAGGTCGTCGAGGTGCATGTGGCCGAACTTGTGGATCTTTTCCTTGCGGTGGCTGTGGGCGACGAAGGTCAGTTCCGTGATCAGGATCATCGCCTCGTACATGGCCGGACAGCGGTCGAGTCCCTCGGGTGAACTGTCGCCAAGGTAGGCCACCAGCGGCGTCCGCACCTCGTGGGTCACGTCGACCCCGGAGAGCCGCAGGTCGCGGATCTTCTCGCCGGGAAGACCGTGGTATTCGTGCTTCAGCTTCCGACGGCGTTCCCAGACGACGTATCCCACGCTCGGCAGCGTGTGGGTCGTGCCCGAGACGGTGACGACGTGCTCCCGCGACAGTTCGATCTCGTCGCCGGGGCGGGCGGGCAGGAGCGTGCAGGGCAGCCGGCCGCGGTCGAGTCGGGAGACGGCCTTGAGCAGCTTCTCGATCGGTTCGATCGCCGTCTCGGGCAGATAGATGGTGGGTGGGTCCATCTTCATCATCCGTCGGCGGGCGACGTAGACCGGCAGGGCCGCGATATGGTCGAGGTGTGTGTGGGTGATGAACCAGGTGCTCGTGGCCATGAAGCTCCAGGGCTGGCCACCCAGATCGAAGCCGAGCTTCAGTTCGGGGATCCGCCAGTAGCTTTGGACGGCGGCGCGGGAATAGCCCTCGACGGTGAGTCCCTTGTGGACGAAGCTGCGAACCGGTGCGTTTTCGATCATGCGGTCTCTCTGGGCAGGTCGTGCGGGGATGGCCCCGCCGCCGGCGCGGCGGAGGGGGACGCAGTCGCAGAAGCCGCCGGCTCGAGCCAGATCTCGTCGAAGATCCGGTCCTGCCCCGCGCGCAAGCGGCCGCGCCGCACCAGTTCCAGCACCGCCAGAAAGATACCCACGATTCGCGTTCGCGGCATGTCCGCGTCGAAGAGTTCCGCGAAAGAGACCCTTCCTCTCTCCGCCACGAGCGTCTCGACCGTGTCGATATGCACCTCGATCGGGGTGTCGTCGTGCACGATTTGGCGGGGCCGGCGCTTCTCCCGCTTCCGCATCACCCGCGCGAGCGCCCCCACGAGGTCCCAGACGTGGACGTCGCCGATCGTGACCTCGGCCGGTCCGGGCCGCGGCCCCGTCTCGTCGGCGGCGACACGCGGGAAACGCAGTTCCCAGGCCCGGGCCCGATCCTCCAGCAGCACGGCTGCGTCGCGGTACTGCTTGTATTCGAGCAGCCGGCTGACGAGTTCTTCCCGGACCGGTTCGACCGGATCCTCCGTCTCCTCGGGCCGCGGCACGAGTTCACGCGCCTTGATCTCCAGCAGCAGGCTGGCGAGGTCGACGAACTCGCCCACCTGATCGATGGCGAGATCCTCGAGCACGTCGAGGTAGGCGACGAACTCCTCGGCGATCTTCGCGAGCGGCACCTGCGTGATGTCCACCTCGTGCCGCTTCACGAGGTAGAGCAGCAGATCCATCGGCCCGGCGAAGACATCGAGGGCGATTTTGAATTCCACGCCGGAGCCTCACGCCTTTCCGAGGGCGGCGGTCAGATCGAGGATCGCCTTCTTGCCGTCGGCGAAATACATGAGCGTGTTGTCGGCGGCGAACAGCGGGTTTGGGATGCCGGCGAATCCGGGGGACAGCGACCGCTTCACCACCACGACCGTGCGGGCCTTGTCGACGTCGAGGATCGGCATCCCGGCGATCGGGCTGGTGGGATCGGTGCGGGCCGCTGGGTTCACCACGTCGTTGGCCCCGATCACGATCACCACGTCGGTCTCGGGGAAGGTCGGGTTGATGTCGTCCATCTCCCGGAGCTTCTCATAGGGGATGTCGGCTTCCGCCAGCAGCACGTTCATGTGACCGGGCATGCGGCCTGCCACCGGATGGATCGCATACTCGACGGTCGTGCCCCGTTTCTCGAGGGCGTTGGCGAGTTCGCGGACCGCGTGCTGGGCCTGGGCCACGGCCAGGCCGTAGCCCGGCACGATCACCACGCGGTCCGCCCCCTCCAGAACCATGGCGATCTCCTCCGCCGAGGCGCTCTTCACCTTGCCGGCGTAGACGTCGTCGGCGTTGGCCGCCGTGGTGGTGCCGAGCCCGCCGAAGAGCACGCCCACCAGCGAGCGGTTCATCGCCTGGCACATGATCGCCGTCAGGATCAGCCCCGACGCGCCCACGAGCGACCCGGCGATCACGAGCACCGAGTTGTCGATGACGAAGCCGGCGGCCGCGGCCGCCAGGCCCGAGTAGCTGTTGAGCAGGCAGATCACCACCGGCATGTCGGCCCCGCCGATCGGCATCGTGAGCGTGCAACCGAGCACGCTCCCCACGATCACCAGCAGCCAGAAGAGGATGTTCGAGTGCGGGACCGCGCAGACGCCGACGATCAGCAGGAGCGTGGCGGCGGCGAGCCCCAGATTGATCCAGTGCCGGTTCGGGTCGGTCCAGGCTTTTTTGAACTGCGGGAGTTCCTCGAGCTTGCCGAAGGCCACGAGGCTTCCCCAGAACGTGACCGCCCCGATCAGGCCGGTGAGTGCCGTGGCGATCGCGAACTGCGTCCAGGGCTGCAGGTCATGCCGCGCCGCGATCGCCGCCGCGGTCGGATCGCCGGCGGCAGCGACGATCCGGGCGGTGGCGGTCTTGTTCCAGAGCTCCGCGGCGGCGACGAGCGTCGAGGCCGCCCCGCCGAAGCCGTTCAAGAGCGCCACCATCTGCGGCATGCCGGTCATCGGGTACTTGATCGCCATCAGGCCGCCCACGACGCCGCCGATCACGGCGGCGATCCCGAGCATCACCAGCGGCCAGGCACCGCGTTGCACGAGGCTCGCCGCGACATCCTTTTCGAAGCAGGCGGCGATGATCGCGATGGCCATGCCGGCCGCCCCGAGGTAGTTGCCCCTGACCGCCGTCCGCGGGCCGGTCATCAGCTTGAAGGCCACGATGAACAGCATCGAGGCCGCAAGATACGCGAGATTGATCCAGGCTTGGCTCGACATGGCGGGTGCTTTCGGACAGGAGCTTACGACGGTTCACTTCTTCTTGGGGTTGAACATTTCGAGCATGCGGTGCGTGACGACGAAGCCGCCCACGACGTTGATCATGGCGAGGATCACGGCGAGGAAGCCGAGCAGCGTGCCGAAACCGCTCTGCAGGCTGCCGGCGACGACGAGGGCGCCGACCACCGTGATCCCGGAGATGGCATTCGAGCCGCTGGTAAGCGGTGTGTGCAGCCGCTGCGGCACCTTCGTGATCACCTCGAACCCGACCCACATCGCCAGCAGGAACACGGTGAGCAGGCGGATGAACCGCGAGGCCGGATCCTCCCCGGCGCTGGAGACCGCGTCGGACACCACGGCAAGAAACGTCGGCACGAGCGGCTGCAGCATGGTTTCACTTCCGTCGAAGGGGATTCGTCAGGATGCGGCGTTCTCGAGCGGCGCGAGGCCCGCCCGTTCCCGGACCTTCGGGTGCACGAGCCGACCACCGCGGGCCACGAGGGTGTCGCGGCAGATCTCGTCGTCGAGCGACACGTCGGGCAGCCCGAGTTTGGCAAGGTGCGCGAGAAAGGTCGTGAGGTTCTTCGCGTAGAGCTGGCTGGTGTGGAACGGCACGTCGGCGGGCAGGTTGGTGGGGCCGAGGATCGTGACACCGTCGATGACGACCGCGTCGTCGGCCTGAGAGCCCTCGCAGTTGCCGCCCCGCTCGGCCGCCATGTCGACGATCACGCTGCCGGGCCGCATCCGGGCCACCATCTCCCGGGTGACGAGCACGGGCGCCTTCTGGCCGGGGATGAGCGCCGTGCAGATGACGACGTCGCTGTCGGCCACCACCTTGCCCAGGAGTTCCCGCTGCCGCGCATAGAAGTCCTCCCCCATCGCCTTCGCGTAGCCGCCTGCGGCTTCGGAAGACCCGGTTTCGATGGCGAGTTCCACGAATCTCGCGCCGAGGCTCTGCACCTGTTCCTTGACGGCCGGGCGGACGTCATAGCCGCTCACCTGCGCACCGAGCCGCTTGGCGGTGGCGATTGCCTGGAGGCCGGCGACGCCGGCGCCGAGCACGAGCACCTTGGCCGGAGTCACCGTGCCGGCGGCCGTGGTCATCATCGGGAAGATGCGGGGAAGGGTGTTGGCTGCCAGGAGCACGGCGCGGTAGCCGGCGATGTTGGCCTGGCTGGAGAGCACGTCCATGCTCTGGGCCCGCGTGATCCGCGGCACCAGTTCCAACGCAAAGACGGTGGCACCGCGCTCGGCCGCCTCCAGGCTGGGCCCCGGTGTCGAGAGCGGATCACACAGGCCGATGAGGATCACGCCCGGTCGCAGCCGATCACGGTCGGCCGCCCAGCCGGCGGCATTCGCCCCGCAGGTGCGGACGGTAAGCAGGCAGTCGGCGGCGAAAGCCTCGTCGCGGGAGACGATCGTCGCCCCTGCCGCCCGGTAGGCGTCGTCAGGGCTGCCCGCCGCTTGGCCCGCGGCCGATTCCACGACCACCTCGAGCCCCGACTTGAGCAGGGGGCCGATGGCACCCGGTACGAGCGCCACGCGGCGTTCCCCCGGAAAAGTCTCTTTGAGAACGGCAACCTTCATGGAGGGGGACCCACATTCGGGTGATGGATCGGCCGCCGCCTCGATCGCTCCCGGTCGGACGGCCGCCGGTCAGTGTGGTGGGAAACGACCAGACTGACAACAGCGGTCGCCCCCCCCTTGCTGCCCCACTGCCGGGCTGATACCATCCGGGGCTCAGAAACACGGCATTTTGTGCCGTCTTGATACCCCAATATGCCCGGCATCCCCGCGAATTCCCCGCGGTGGGTTTGCTCGCCGGGCGGCAGATCCAGCGGAACCATTCGATGAAGACGTTCATGGCCAAGGTGGGTGAGGTGGAGCAGCGGTGGTGGCTGGTCGATGCCAGCGACAAGGTGGTTGGTCGTCTGGCCAGCGACATCGCCATGGTGTTGATGGGCAAGCATCGCCCGACCTACACGCCCCACGTCGACACCGGCGACTATGTCGTCGTGATCAATGCCGAGAAGGTGCAGTTCACCGGCAAGAAGTGGCAGCAAAAACTCTACCGCTGGTACACCGGCTACCAGGGCTTGAAGACCGAAACCGCAGAACACCGGCGGGATCGGCGGCCCGAGTTGATCATCGAGGAGGCCGTCCGCCGCATGTTGCCCAAGACCCGTCTGGGAAGGGTGATGCTCGACAAACTGAAGGTCTACGGTGGTTCCGAGCATCCCCATCAGGCCCAGGATCCGCAGGCCGGCAAGCTTGGCGGTCGGGAGATCGGCGCCGCCTAGGCGAACCATGGCCGGTGCGACCGGCGTGGGCACAACACTTCCACATCACATCAGGAATTGAACCGAGGAACATGATGGCCGTCGACACGAGCAAGAAGAGCGGATCTGACAACCATGTGATTGCCACGGGGCGTCGCAAGACGGCCGTGGCCCGCGTGCGTCTGCGTGCCGGATCCGGTGCCATCACGATCAACGGTCGGGCCATCGAAGCCTATTTTCCGGCCATCAAGGATCGCGTGCTCGTGTCGGGCGCCCTGGAGCAGATGGGGCGTCAGTCGGCGGTGAATGTCGATATCACGGTCGATGGCGGTGGTCCCACCGGACAGGCAGGCGCCTGCCGTCTGGGCATTGCCCGGGCCCTCAAGGCGTTCGATGCCGAACTGGATGAGCCGTTGCGGCACAGCGGCATGCTCACCCGCGACGGCCGCATGAAGGAACGCAAGAAGTACGGTCTTCGCGGAGCCCGCCGCGGCACGCAGTTCTCGAAGCGGTAACACGCTGGTTCCCCGGTAATCGGCACGACCAGCACGACCGGCACGACCGGTATCTGTGGAGATGCACGGAGATGCCCGTGGAATTTCCGGTGTCCAGAACTGGAGGGCATACTGGAGGTGCGAGCGTTGGGTTGGCTTTCCCCGTGAAACCGGCTCACCCGTTCGCCCATCCCCGGTTCCTCTATTTTCCGGTGCACTGAGGCTCTCATGTCGCGCGTCGCCAGCATTCTGTTCGGCGGGTTCCTCTTCTCTGGCCTGATCGTGTCTGCGAGCAGCCGGTTGCATGCGGCCGATTCGGCGAGTGCCGAGGCTGCAACGGCGACGGCAGCGAGCGTGCCTGACCTGTTCGAAGCCGAGGAACGGCAGTTGGTCAGCCTCAAATACATCCCCAACGATTCCAAATCCGCGCAGATCATCGTGACAAATCGCACGCGGCGGCCACTGACGCTGCGACTCCCGGCATCCTTCGCCGGCATCCCGCTGTTGGCCCAGATGGGCGGCATGGGAGGCATGGGCGGCGGCATGGGACAGGCAGGCTTCGGCGCCGGCGGCATCGGCGGTGGGCCGCAGGCCACCGGCGGGGGCGGCGGGATGGGAGGGCAGGGCATGAACGGTATGGGCGGTGGTGGCATGGGCATGGGCGGAGGCGGTGCCTTTTCGATCCCCCCAGAGCGTTCCCGCACGTTCCGCGTGCCGACCGTCTGCCTCGAATACGGAAAACACGAACCGTCCAGCCGGATGCCCTACAAGCTCGGGAAGGTCGATTCGTTCTCGAGCGATCCGAAGCTCGCGGTCGTGCTCGAGAGCCTGGGCCGAGGCCAACTTTCCCAGAAGGTGGCGCAGGCCGCGGCCTGGCACATCGCGAACGGGCTCACCTGGGAAAAGCTGGCGGCCGAGAAGATCGATCATGCCGGCGGCACGCCTGACGAACCCTACTTCTCGCAGGGGGAGTTGATCGCGGCCCATCGTGTGGTGGCCCTGGCGACGCAGGAGGCCGTCCGCCGCCAGTCCGCCGGTCGAAGCGAAGCAGCCGCAAAAAACACGCTGGCTCAGTAGTCGCCAGTGACGGTTTCGCCGCCAGCCCGCGTCGAGAGTGATCGCCACACATCGCCTTCGATGCTATTGGCGATGGTCCGCACGCTGCCGTCCATCAGGGCGGACGAGACGATGCCCAGGTGGTGGCTCCGCGAGGTGACGGCTGCATAGGTGGCCGCGGTCGTGCTCAGCCCTTCGCGGCTCGAACTAATGTCGACGTCGTACGACTTTCCGTCGCTGTGGGTATGGGGCACCACGGTGTTGGGTGGGAACGTGGTCGTGAAGCCGATGTGAAGCGTGCGGCCACAGACCCACTCCGTATGGCCACCGTCGACCGAAAAGCTGCCGGATGGCACGAGAGCCCCGGCCGCCGTGGCGGAGGCGGGCGGCGTCGCCGTCATCCCGGAAATGTCTTGGGATCTGGGAGTAAACGCCTTTACCTCGGACATCGCCAGTGTCTTGCTGAGACCGTCGGAGAATGCGTTTGGCCGCAGATTCGTGAACGGGGCGAAGGCGGCGCCGCCGTCGGTGCTCGTCGCTGGATCCCACACCTTGTAGATGCCCCCGCAGAGGCCGTAGGAGAGCGGGTAGTGTTGGGGCACACCGCTGGCATCCAGCCGAGGCCTGATGTTGGGATCGCTCGAGCAGACGAGCATGTCGATCCGTAACGGGGCCACGCCGTACTGGGGCATGCCGGAGACGGTGATATTGGCGGGGGCGCTGTACGACTGCGTGAAGTCGATCTTCTTGAACAGCGTGTCACCTTCGACGTAGGGCAGCAGCAGAGCCTGTCCGGACCACGGGGCGCTTCCGGACGTGGAAACCGCCTGCCCGGAGGGCGGGAAATATTTCTTCGCGTTTTCGTGGTTATGGAGCGCGATGCCGAGCTGCCGGAGGTTGTTTTGGCACGATGACCGTCGGGCGGCCTCGCGGGCGGCCTGAACGGCGGGCAGGAGCAGGCCCACCAGGGTGCCGATGATGGCGATGACGACCAGGAGTTCGACGAGCGTGAAGGCGCTGCGGGAAAACGCTCGAGGGGGCAGGCAGGTCTGGCAAGCGGGGGGGCAGCTCAGCTTTTTCATCGGGGCATCACTCGTTCGTGGGAAAATGTGGAAAAAAGCGTGCCTTGGGCGAAAATGAGACTCATTCTCAATTGCCGCTCGTTGATTGTAGGCCGAGGTCGCGCGGTGTCAACCGTTCGGTCCAGCAGAGGGCGATGGCCCTGCCTGCGGGGCCATCACCACCGAACCCGCAGGCGTGCGGAACGTACGGACTCAGCGGGGTTTGCGCTGCCCCCTACACTGTTTTTCGGGAGTCGGTAAAACCAAGGTCGGCCAGGAATGGCTTGGTTGGGGCTGGGATCTGTCGAACCACCGTGTCGGAAGCAAGGAGCTACTTCAAGTCATGCACGCAGTCACGGCATCCGGCGGCACGCCGGCGCAACGCGGCGAAAGCGATGTCATCGTCGAAGCCAGAAATCTCTCGAAGACCTACCGCGATTTCTGGGGACGCAGCAAGAAGGTGGCCCTCAAGCCGCTCGATCTCGAGATTCGACGGGGCGAGATCTTCGGCCTGCTCGGCCCCAACGGCTCGGGCAAGACCACGACCATGAAACTGCTTCTCGGGCTCGTCTTTCCGAGTTCGGGAGAGGCGCTCGTGTTCGGACGCGATGCCACGGACGTGTCGAAGAACGACCGGATCGGCTATCTCCCCGAGGAGTCGTACCTCTACAAGTTTCTCGATGCCGAAGAGACGCTCGACTTCTACGGTCGGCTCTTCGACATGCCGCCCGAAGAGCGGAAGCGGCGGGCCGATGCGCTCATCGAGATGGTCGGACTGAGCCGGGACAAGAAGCGGCAGTTGCGCGAATACTCCAAAGGCATGACTCGGCGCATCGGCGTGGCGCAGGCGCTGATCAACGATCCCGAACTCGTGCTGCTCGACGAGCCCACCAGCGGCCTCGATCCGATCGGCACCCGCGAGATGAAGGACCTCATCATCGACCTCAAGCAACGCGGCAAGACGGTCATCCTCTGCTCCCATCTGCTCGCCGACGTGGAGGACGTGTGCGACCGCATCGCGGTGCTGCACCAGGGCGAACTCAAGGAACTGGGACGGGTCGAAGACCTGCTGCGGGTCACCGACGTCACCCAGATCCGGGCCCAGGGCTTGTCGCCGGAGGCCCGCGAGGAAATTCGGGCTGTGCTCGCCCGGCATGGGCGGTCGGACGTGGAGATCGGCAATCCGCGGACCACGCTCGAGGATCTGTTCCTCGACGTGGTTCGTGACACCCAGGCCCGCCCAGGCCGCCGCGCCCGGCAGGCGGCTGCCGACGGCGCCCAGCAACGGAAGGGGTGAGCCGCAACCATGGTACTGGAGCAGGAAATACCGAAGTTCGCCGCCTGGATCGGCCCGGCGTTGTTGTGGTATCTGTTGGCCGCCAGTTTGGTGGCGGTCTTCGCCGCGGCGTTGGCTTGGCTGTCGCAATCCGTGCTCTACGGTCCGCTGGCGGCGGGTGACCGCGTCTACCGCGGCGTGCTGACCGGCCTCGCCGATCTCGCCGCGATGTCACCACGGCGGATCTGGGCGCTGGCCCGTCTGGCGATCCAGGAGTCGCTCCGTCGCAACGTGCTCGTGGCGCTCGCGTTGTTTCTCCTGATCGTCTTGTTTGCGGGGTGGTTTCTCGATCCCAAGAGCGTCAATCCCGGGAAGCTCTATCTGGGGTTCATTCTCGGCGCCACCAACCTGCTCGTCTGCCTGGTGACGCTCGTGCTCTCCGTGTTCAGCCTGCCCGCGGATATCAAGGCCAAGGCAATTCAGACCGTCACCACCAAGCCCGTCCGCACCGGTGAGATCGTGCTCGGCCGAATCCTCGGCTTTTCGATCGTCGGGGCGGTGCTGCTGGCGATCATGGGGCTGATCGGGTGGGGCTTCGTCGTGCGGAGTGTCAGCCACGGGCACGACGTGACGGTCGAAGACGTGGTCGAAATCAAGGAGGTGGGGGGCACCGTCACCGGGTTCGAGGGTCGCACGAGCCTCGACCGCGGGCACCGGCATCGCTTGGATCTCGACGCCGCCGGCAACGGCTGGACCGACAACGTGCAGGGGCACCGCCACGCCGTCCGCCGTTCGGCGGCCGGCGGGTACACCATCGGGGCCCCCGAGGGCATCCTGGAGGCCCGACGCCCGCTCCGCGGCACCCTGCGGTTTCTCGATCGCGAAGGGCGCCCGAGCACGAAAGGAATCAGCGTCGGTTCCGAGTGGACCTATCGGCAATACATCGAGGGCGGCAGCCTGGCCGCGGCGATCTGGAAATTCGAGGGTATTTCGGAACGCGAGTACGGCGAAGGGCTGCCGCTGGAGATGATGGTGCGGGTGTTTCGCACCTACAAGGGTGTGATCGAGAAGGGGATCAAGGGCAGCGTGCGGGTGCGGAATCCTGCCAGCGGCGTGCAGAGCGACCCGTTCTATTTCACCGCCCGTGAATTCACGATCGATTCACTGCTGATTCCGCGAAAGTTGGCCTCGACCTCCGCCGACGGCGGCACCCGCCAAGTCGACCTGTTCCAGGACATCGTGGCCGACGGCCGGGTCGAAGTGATCCTGCAATGCCTCGAACCGGCCCAGTATTACGGGGTGGCGCAGGCCGACTTCTATCTGCGGGCGGGGAATGGGTCCTTCGCCCTCAACTACGCCAAGAGTTGCCTGGGCATCCTGTTCTCGATGGTGCTGGTCACCGCCATGGGCGTGATGTTCAGCACGTTCCTGGGCGGTCCACTGGCTCTGTTTGCCACGCTCGCGGTCGTGCTGATCGGCCAGTTCCGCGAGTTCATCCAGCGGCTGTTCGAGAGTCAGGTGACGGGCGATACGTCGATCGTCCCCGGCGGTGGTCCGATCGAATCGCTCTACCGCATCGTGACGCAGACCAGCATCACGGTCGAACTCACTCCCTCGCCCGCCGTACAACTCATGAAGACGGTCGACACGTTCCTGCTGGCGCCGATGCGGTTGCTGGCGGGGGTGTTTCCGTCGCTGAGTTCGCTGGGTACGAGCGATTTCGTGGCGGGCGGATTCGATATCCCCTTCGATCTGGTGGCTGCGCACGGCATGGAAACACTCGGGTATCTGCTGGCGTTCTTCATCGCCGGCGCCTTCTGTCTCAAGGCTCGCGAGGTGGCATCATGACCCCGACGTCCTCTGCATCCGAACCCTTCCGCCGCCCGGCAGAGGGCCCGGGCGGTCGCCGCAAGCCGGCGGCCTCGTGGCTGGGCCTGCGTCCGGGCACGCTGCTGGCCCTGGTGGGGATCGCCGTGCTGCTGGTGCCGCTCTCCGCCCTGAGCCAGCCGGCGGATTCAGCGAGCGAGGGGGGCAAGCTAGCCAAGCTCCGCAAACAGTTCGGGCTGTCGCAGGCCAACCTCGGCGAGGTCGATCCCACCAGCGAGGCGATGCGCTTGGCGACACTGGGCCTCAAGAATGTCGCCGTCACGCTGCTCTGGGATCGGGCCAATCACTACAAGAAAGTGGAGGACTGGACGAACCTGTCCGCGGTGCTCGAGCAGATGACCAAACTGCAGCCCAACTTCTATTCGGTCTGGGATTTTCAGGCCCACAACCTCTCCTACAACATCTCGGTCGAGTTCGACGACTACCACGACCGCTACGCCTGGGTGATGAAGGGAATCGAGTTTCTCAGGCAGGGTATTTCCTACAACCTGCGTGAGCCCCGCCTGTTGGGCCGCATGGGCTGGTTCATCGGCCAAAAGGTCGGCAAGGCCGACGAGAAAAAGCAGTATCGACGGCTCTTCAAGGCGGACGACGACTTCCACGAGCGCGACCGCCCCGGCCGCACCCTGCCCGAACGTGACAACTGGCTGGTGGGCCGCGAAAAATACCTGGCGGGTCAGCAGATCGCCGATTCGGGGGCGCCGCTCAAGACCACCGCCCTCATCTACCACAGCGAGCCGATGATGACGGCGATCAACTACGCCAGGGCTCTCGAAGAGGACGGCACGTTTGGTGCCGCCGCCCGTGACGGCTGGAAACTGGCCGGTGACGAGATGCGGCGGTTCGCCGTGCGGGAGATTCCCACCACCTGGGACGTGCCGATCCGACTCGGCATGCGGGAGGCGGAATTGGCTCGCGCCGAACGGGTGGCGGGCGAACTGGAGCAACTTCTGCCGGGCCGCTACAAGGCGATCGAGGAAGCGAAAGTCGCAGCGCTGACGCCAGGCCAGAAGGCCGCGCTCGACGTGCCAGCGCTCGAGCGGACCGACGCACAGCAGGCCGAGGCCCGCGCCGCCATGGAGGCCATGAAGGTCGATTGGCCGACCGTGGTCCGTGACGCGCCGGCCGATGTTCGCGTGCGTGCCAAGGAACTCCTGCGGCAGTACATGGAGGCGAATGAAACGGCCGAGATCATCGACCGGTATCGCGAGATCGTGAACTTCAACGTCTGGCGGGCGACCTGCGAGGCCGAGGTCACCGAGCCGGCTTTGAGGGCCCGCGAGGCGACGTGGCGGGCCGAGCAGGAGTTTCAGAACGCCCGCTTGCAGCCGGCCAAACTGGCCTACGAGGAGGCGTTTACGGCATGGCGGGAGGTGCTCGACGGCTCGCCCGTGCTTCGCGACGACCAGATCACGAAGGACGACCTGAACGAGGTGGTGGACCGGTATCGCAAGCTGCTCGAGCAACTCGACGAACCGTTCCCCAAGTCGTTCCCGCTGCAGGACATCCTGAATCCCAGGACGACGCCCTGAAGCACATCGGTGATCGCTCTCGCGAACCGCCGGTAACCGCCCGCGGGTCACCGAACAGACGGAGGCGAAGGGGTCGGCGAAAGCTCGAGGAGCTTTGGGCTATCCTGCCCACGCGACGAGACTTTTGCCGCCCCGAGCCGGTGCTTCACCACAGTCGAAGGCGTTCTACGCCTTTCGGACGAGCAGCTTGTCGATGCGGCGGCCGTCCATGTCGACCACCTCGATGGTGAGTCCGTGCCACTGGAGGGTGTCGCCCGCGGCGGGAATCCGCTCGAGTTCCGCGAGCACGATGCCCGACACGGTCGAGTAGTCACGCGGGATGGAGTCGAGCTTGATGTCGAGCTTCTTCGCGAGATCCTCCACGCCCGCGCCGCCGTCGACCAGCCACGAGCCGTCCTCCCGCCGAACGAACTGCGACGTCTCGCGGCGATGCTCGTCGTGGATCTCCCCGACCAGCTCCTCCAGCACGTCCTCGAGCGTCACGAGCCCTTCGGTGCCGCCATATTCGTCGAGCACGATGGCGAGCTGGTTTTTCTCCTTTTGAAAGAGTTCGAGCAGCCGGTCGAGCGGCATCGTTTCGGGCACGAACAGGGCGCGGTGCATGATCTTGCGGAGTTCGATCGGCCAGCCCATCCAGTTGTGGCGGAGCACGTCTTTCAGCGACACGTAGCCGAGGATGTGGTCGAGCGAGCCCTCGTAGACAGGCAGGCGCGAATAGCCGGCCATGGCGATGGCCCCGAGCACCTCGCCGGGCGGCGTTTCGATGTCGAGCGCGTCGAGGTCGATCCGCGGCCGCATGATGTCGCGAACCGTCCGCTCCCCGAGGCGGAGCGCCTCGGTCGCCACCGCCTGCTCCACCGCCTCGAGCACGCCCTCCGCGCGGCCGGCCTCGAGCAGGTGTTCGATGTCGTCCACCGATACGCTCGGCCCGTTCTGCCTGTGGGCGCCCAGCAGCGTGAGCATCGCCGAGGTGGAGGCGCCCATCAGCCAGACCAGCGGTTTGGTGAGCTGTGAGAAGACCTTCATGGCGGGGGCCGCGAGGCGGGCGAAGTCTTCGGCGCGACGCAGAGCCAGACGCTTGGGCACCAGTTCGCCGAACAGCAGCGTGACGAACGAGAGAAGCACCACGAACACCGTCAGGGCGATGGGGCGGGCGACGGCGTCGACGGCCGGGGGGGCGTGGGCGACGATCCACTCGGCGAGGTCGCTCACCAGTCGGTCGCCGCCGTAGGCGGCGGCGAGCGTGCCGACCAGCGTGATGCCGATCTGGACCGTGGGCAAAAACTGGTCGGGCGTCGACGCCAGTTCGAGCGCCGTCTTCGCGGCCGCGTCTCCCTCCTCGGCCAGTTGCCTGAGACGGCCGCGGCGGCTGGCGACGATCGCCATCTCGGCCCCGGAGAAAAATCCGTTGGCGAGGATCAGGGCGAAAACAAGGACGATTTCCGGCAGCATGCGTGGGTCCGATCGGGGCGTCGTGTCACCGTGTCGCGGTGCCGCCGGTCTCCGGGGCGGCCTCGCCCCGACTGATGACGGCGAGGTTGTCGCGGTGAACCACTTCCTCGTAGGGGCAGTATCCCAGCACACCGGCGATCCGCTCGGTCTTGTTGCCCGCGATGCGCCGCAGTTCCTCAAGCGAATAGTTCACCAGTCCGCGGGCGAACACCGTGCCATCCGCGGTGGCCAAGGCGACCACGTCGCCAGACGCGAACGATCCCTCGATGGCGGTGACGCCGGCCGCGAGCAGGCTGCCGCCTCGGGCGACCACCGCCTCCCGGGCCCCGGCATCCACGATCACCCGGCCGCGGGCGTCGGCAGACCAGCCCAGCCACCGTTTCCAGGCGGGCATCGTCGTTTCCCGGCCCACGAACAGCGTACCCGCCGTTTCACCGCGACAGATCCGCTCGAGCACGTGATCGTCGCGGCCCGATGCGATGATGCAATGGCCTCCCGCTTCGGTGACGATGCCGGCCGCCGCGATCTTGCTGGCCATGCCACCCTTGGAGAGACCGCCCAGCCGGTCCATGGCCAACGCCGTCACGGTCGCGTCGATCCGCGGCACCGTGTGCAGCCGGGCGGCGGCGGGATCGGATGGATGGCGGTCGAAGAGCCCCTCGACATCCGAGAGGAGCACGAGCAGGGGGGCGCCCAGCAGTGTGGCCACGAGCGCGGCCAACCGATCGTTGTCGCCGAACGACGTCCGCAATTCCTCGACACTCACCGTGTCGTTCTCGTTGATGATCGGGATCGCCCCGTAGTCGAGCAGGGCGCGGAGGGTGTTGCGGATATTGAGATAGCGGGCCCGATCTTTGAGATCGTCCGCCACGAGCAGCACCTGCGCTGCGTGGCGACCCTGGGCGCGGAACGCCCGCTCGTAGGCTTCGATCAGGCAGCTCTGGCCGATCGCCGCCACCGCTTGCAGGTGGGCAAGTTCCTGCGGCCGCTTGGCCAGCCCCATTCTCCCCATCCCGGCGCCGACGGCACCGGAACTGACGAGCACGACCTGCCTGCCCTGGGCCCGGACGGCGTCGAACTGACGCCCGAGCGATTCGATGCGGGCATGGTCGAGCAGGCCGTCCGGACCGGTGAGCACGCGGGTGCCGACCTTGACGACGATGAGCTTGGCGGAGATGGCGAGATCCGTGCGCAGCGGGTCAGTCATGGGCCGGTTCTGCGGTGAGGGCGATGCGGGGCGAACCTGGACGGGGGAGCCGGGAGACGAGCACGGGAACGACACGAGAAGCAGACCGGCACCAGCCGGCCGCCTCCCCGGGGTCCGCATCGTACCGTTCTCGGGGGAGGGGAGGCCACAGAGATGGTCTGTCCCGGCCGATGCGGCTGCGAAATCGCCGCGTCGTGGAAATCACCGCACCTGCGGGCCGACGGTTGAGGAGGCCAGCCCCGAAGGCTTATAGTGCCAGGGTGCCGGTCCATGAATACGGCCAGCCCACCGCCGGGCAACTGCGGAGCACATTCCGGGGCGAGCGCTTGAGTGAACTACATCACGAGTGCGGGCTGGTAGCCATCTACCATCTCCCCTGTCGCGACGGAGCGGATCCCAGCCACCTTTGCCCCGCCCAGGGGCCGGAGGAGATTTCCCGGCTGGTGCCGCGGATGCTGCTCGACATCCAAAACCGCGGCCAGCTCTCCGCCGGCATGACCGTCTGGAATCCCGATCGCAGCCAGCTGCTGGCCACGATCAAGGATGTGGGCAGCGTGAGCGAGGTGTTTCGCCTCAGCCACCGCGGAAAATACGAGAACCTGATGGCGCAGCACACCGGGCGGGCCGCTATCGGCCACGTGCGTTACGCCACCTGCGGCGCCGAGGACCGCGGGTATGCCCAGCCGCTGGAGCGGCCCCACATTCAGAAGCGAAAGTGGTTCGCCTTCGGATTCAACGGGCAACTGGCCAACTATCCGGAGTTGCGGGCCGAGATCCTCGCCAACGACGAGAATCATCTCGCCCGCGACAACGACACCGAAGTGATCATGCACGCCATCGGCAACGAGCTTTCCGGGGCCGCTGATCCCGATCCTGTCGAGCTGTTGGCGACGATTTCGAAACGGTTCGATGGGGCCTGGAACATCGCCATGCTCGATGCCTGTGGCCGAATGATCGTGGCCCGTGATCCGCTCGGCATCCGCCCCATGGAATACGCCCAGCTCGGCCCGCTCGTCGCTGCCGCCAGCGAGAGCGTCGCCCTGCTCAATCTCGGGTTTCCGGCCGAGTCGATCCGGTCCCTCCAGCCGGGCACGGCGCTGATCGTCGACGGTGAGAGCGTGCGGGTCGAACGCTTCGCCGAGAGCCCGCGGCAGGCACACTGTTTCTTCGAGTGGGTGTATTTCGCCAACGTGGCCAGCACGATGGACGAACGGAGCGTCTACCTGTCGCGGAAGCAGCTGGGGGAGGAACTCGCCCGTCTGGAGACGATTCCGATCGACGCCGACACCGTCGTCGTGCCCGTTCCCGACACGAGCAAGGCGGCCGCCGACGCGATGGCCTACCGGCTGTCGATTCCGTCGGTGGAAGGGCTGATTCGCAACCGCTACACGGGCCGCACGTTCATCGACGGTGCCTCGAGCCGTCGCCAAAAGGCGGAATCGAAATACACGCCGCTCCGTGAGGTGTTGGAGGGCAAGCGGGTGATTCTCGTCGAGGACTCGATCGTGCGGAGCACGACGATGAAGGTGCTCCTGGGCCGGATGCGGTCGCTGGGGATGGCCCGGGAGATCCATGTCCGGATCGCCTGCCCGCCGATCGTCGCGCCCTGCTTCTACGGCATCGACATGTCCACGATCGAAGAACTCTTTGCGCCGCAGTTTCTCCGCGATGGCGTGCTCACCGACGAGGCACAGGCCGAAATGGCGGCGAAACTGGGGGCCGACTCGCTGCGGTATCTGCCCGTGGAGTCGGTGGCGAGATCGATCGGTTTTGAGGCGTCGCAACTGTGCCAGGCCTGCCTGACCGGCCGGTATCCCACGCCGGCCGGTGAGCGGCTCTATGCGATCGCCTTGTCGCACACGGGCCGCGGAGAAGCCGATCGTAGCGGCTCGGGCCGTACCTACGAGGCGGCGTCAGCCAGGTAGGGCGACGTCGGTGCGTGCGGAAGTGGCCGGAGCGCTCGAACGTTCGAGCAGAGCCCGCCAGACCGGTGCGCCGGCGAGGCGGGTGCGTCGCTCGAAATGGGTGCGGTAGTCGAGGTCGTGCTCGGCGGGCCGTGCCCCCACGTCGCGGGCCTGCGCGAACAGGCCCGTGCCTGCCGCCGCCGCCAGAGCCTCGTGGAAATACTCTTCCACGTCGGTCCAGATGTGCATCTGGCCGCCGCACGTGAGCACCCGGCCGGCATGGGTCAGAAACAGGTCCGAAAGCACCCGCCGTTTGCGGTGTCGGGCCTTCCACCAGGGGTCGGGGAAATAGACGTGGATCCCAGCCAGGCAGGCGTCGGGCAGCAGGCTCCGGGCGAGGTAGGTGGCGTCGCCGTGAACGATCCGGGCATTGGCGGCCCGTTGTGCGGCGAGCTTTCCGGCACAGAGACGCGCATAGCCACCGCTGATTTCCACGCCCAGGAAATTTCGGTCGGGGCGGGCGGCCGAGGCCGTGGCGAGGAACAGGCCCTTGCCGCTCCCCACCTCCATCTCCACCGGTGCAGCCGTGGGAAACAGACTCCGGGGATCGAGCGGCACGGGCAGCGCCGCCAGTTCGAGCAGGTGCCCGGAGAGATCGAGCGACGGATCGGGCTTGCGGGGGGGGCGACGCGGCATGGAATGGTGCGATGGCCGGAGGTCACTCGGCCTGGGTGATCGCGGCACCGGAGAGCGCGTCGACCGGCAGGGGCACGCCCTTGATGATGCCATCCACGACGATCCTGTCGCGGACGATTCCCTGGAAGCGGCAGACGATCATCGCCTTCGGCCGCACACGAACCCGCTCCACCGCGATGACCAGCCGATCGCCGGGCACCACCGGCTCCCGGAACCGCACCTCTTCAAGTCCGCCGAAGCCGATCAGCTTGGCGTCGAGGAGGTTGTAGCGTTGGGAGTAGTAGCTGGAGAGTTGTGCGGCTGCCTCGCACATGATCACACCGGGCATGAGCGGCGTTCCGGGGAAGTGGCCACGGACCCAGAACTCGTCGTGGGTGACATCCTTGTAGCCCACGCAGAGGGCACGGGCCTGATCCTGATGCACGATCGCCGTCAGTTGCTCCATCTCGAACCGCTGCATGTTCCAGCGACGGATCTCGTGGATGTCGGCGATGACGTGGTCGAGATCGTACTCGCTGGGATGAATGATGTAGTCGCGCGGCGCCACGGCGGTCGGTCTCCAAATCATCAAGAGCAGTCATCAAGAGCAGTCATCAAGAGCAGTCATCAAGAGCGGTCATCAAGTGCGGTCGTCAGGTGCGAATGTGCTTCCGCTTGGCCTTGCGGGCCTTGCTGTTGGCGGGCCGGGAGCCATGGTTGGCTTTTTTGAGGGTGCGATGCGGCTTGGCCATCGGAAAACTCCGGGGTCGGGGTGATCGGGAATGCTAGAAGTGCACGACGTGCCGCGGAGTTGTACCACGCCGCGGGGCGAGGTTCCATCCTGATACGTGACCGCGGAAACGGCCTCAGCTCCGCCTCTGTGAGGGGGCCGGCGTTGCGCCCGGCGGCGGAGTCGCCGCGCGTTCGGCGGCCAGCGACTCCCGCAGGCTGGTGCGCACGATTTCCACGAAGCTCGCCCCCAAAAAGCCCAGCAGGCCGCCCAGCACCGCCGACGAAGCCCCGCCCAGCAACGCACCTGCCGGTGAACTGGCGGTGAGCCAGAGGAGCGCGGTGGCACCTGCCGTGCCGCCACAGGCGGCGCCGATGCCTGCCGAAACGGGCACCAACGTGCCCAGGCTCGAGCGGCGTTCGAGGTGCGTGGGCTGAGGCGTGGGAAGCGCCGGCTGCGGCAGGGAGATGTCGCGACGCCCGGCGAGGTCGCGGTCGGCCTCCTCGCGGAGCCTGGTGCCGATGGCGTTGCCAGCCACGTGCATGGCCACGCTGGCCAGCAGCACCGCCGCCGCCATCCACCCGGCGATGCCCAGCCAGCCGATCGCCGCGCAGGCCACGGCGAGCACGACCGCCAACCAAGTGTACGTGACCAGACGCATGCGATGCCCTCCGGCCGCATTGTAGTCGGCACCCCGGGGGCGGGCGTCAGAACTCCGATTCGACCGCCTCCTGGCCGTAGATCGGCAGCAGGCGGTAGTAGACCTCGAGCGTGAGGATGGCAAGGGACGTGTGGGCCAGCCGGCCGCCCGGGGCCGTATCGTGGTCGGCCAAGAACCAGCTGCCCGATTCGTGGCCACGACGCGACTGCTGGGCCACGAGTTGGTCGCGGTTCTTCTGGTTCCACCGTGGCCACACCGGGTGATTCAACTGCAGGAGCGCCTGGGAGAGGTAGAAATTCTGATAGATGGCATCGGGGGACGGCCCCGGTTTGGCGAGGTTGGTGAGGCCGCGAAGCAGTGCCTCCTGTTCGGGACCCCAGCCGGTATACATTCGGCAGAGCAGGCCGATCGACGAGGTGCAGGGCTTGGCGGCCGGAGTGCGGTAGCCATAGGCGGCGCCCTGCTGCGACTGCACGCGGTCGAGGAACCGGCGGATGCCGTCGATCGTCGGAGAGGGAGCCTCGAGGCCCGCCAGCTGCGCGCTTTTGAGCGCTGTCAGCTGCCAGGCGGTGACGGTAATGTCACCGGGCTGGCCGGGGAGGTAACGCCATCCGCCGCTGTGCAAGTCCTGCGCGGTTTCGATGAACCGCACGGCGTCCCGCACGGCCGGAGCGAGCATGTCATCCTTCGTCATGCCGAGCGCCTCGGCCAGCACCAGCGTGGTCACGCCGTGGCCATACATCGTGCCTTCGCAGAAATCACCACCCCGGGGGCTGCGTTCCATCCGGCTGAGCAGGTAGTAGATCCCGCGCGACACCGTCTCCTGATGCCGCCCGTCGAGGTGGGTGTGCCCCGCCCCCAGAAACGGCAGCAGCGCGATCGCCGTGCTGGCCGTGGAACTCATGAGCGTGCCCGGGTCGCGGCAGGCTCCTTGGCAGCGACAGCCGCTGAGGTCGAACCGCCAAGACCCGTCGACCGCCTGGTGCAGGCTGAGCCACTCGAGCCCTCGCTCGACAGCCGCCTCGCTGGCGGCATTGCCGCCGCGGGCACGAACACCCGCGGCGCGGGCGGCTCCCGTCCGCGATGCGAAGGGCGTGCCGTCGGGAGCACCGCCACCGGGAGTAGCCGCGCGGGCGGCAGAACGACCGCCCGCCACGCCGGACCGCGGCTGGCCGCCGCGGGCGGAGACCGGCTGGGCGATTGGCCCGGCTCCCAGCGGCGGCGAAAGTCCCGGATCAGCCTGGGCAACTTCGGCAGCATCGTGTTCCGCGAGCGATTCGACGAGCGGCATGACATCGACCGGGGTGACGGCCACGAGCGGGGGCTCTGCGGCTGCGGGCACGGCGGCAACTGCTTCCGCCGGGGCGACGCCTTGCGCCGGGGCCTCGGCCGTCACCTGCTCGCCGGCGGCGGCCTCGGTCGCGGCGCCGATCTCCACGGCCGCCAGTTGGTCTCCGTCCACACCATCCTGCGTCTGCGGGCTGAGTGAAACCACGAGGGGCCGGAGCCGTGGTGCGGGCTTTTTCTCCAGGGCAAGCATGGCCAGAAGGATGCCCAGCAGCAGATGCGCCGCCAGGCTCAGGTAGCCGGAGCGAATGACCGGACTCTTCACCGCCTGGTCGACCCACGGCGCGGCCACCGGCCCCGGCGGCGTGAGCGGCGGCAATTCCATCGAGTCGGGTTCCATCAAGACAACCCCGTGCAAGACAACCCCGTGGCAGACTGTTCCGATTGTGGAAAGATTACCCTCGGGGCAGGCCCGATGGGCCGCGCAGACGGCGATCCCCGTTGGCCCCACGCTGGGGATTATCGACCTGCGGCGGCAGGCGGCTGCATACGGAGCGTCGGGAGCGGCCGAGACACGCGGACCTGTCGGGTTTTTCCGGCTCCGAGAGCCAGGAGCCGCTACTGTCCGTAGATCGGCAGATGGCGGTAATAGACCTCGAGGATCATCGTGGCCAGCGACGTGCAGTAGATGCGGCCGCCCACCTCCGGGCCGTGACCGCCGTTCACACCGTCGAACCAGCTGCCCTTCTCATGGCCGGCCTGCGCCTGGCTCTTCACCAACAGATCGCGCATCCGGTTGTTCCAGCTGACCCAACGCTCTCCCTCCATGTGGTGCAGCACCTGGGTGGCGTAGTAGTCGTAGTAGAGATTGTTGTTGGGGCCGGCCTTCGCGAGCCGATCGGCACCACGATTCAGGGCCGGGTGATCCTTCTTCCACCCGAGATACATCCGGCAGAGGAGGCCCACCGCGTTGAGGGGCGGGCTGTTGCCCGGGTCGCGATAGCCGTAGGCCGCGCCTTCGTCGGACTGCACGGAGTTGAGAAAGGCCACGGCCCCCTTCACCGAGCGGGGATCGATCTGCAGGAAGGCCATGTGGCCGCTCTTGAGGGCCATGAGGTTCCACCCGACGATCGACGTATCTCCAGGTGACTTGGGGCTATATCCCCAGCCGCCGCCGACCGGGTCCTGAGAGGCCGACACGTAGGCAACCGCCAACTGGGCGGGCATTGCCAGCCGCCGATCCTGGGTCATGGCATAGGCCTCGGAGAGGCAGATGCCCGTCAGACCCTGGACATAGCTTCCCTCTCCGGCGTTGCCCTTGCCGTTGACCACCTTGGTCGCCAACGCGGTGAGGGCGTACTCGAGTTGTCTCTTGTAGGGGCCATCCTTGTGGGTGTAGCCGCGTCCAAGGAAGGGCAGGATCGCCATCGCCGTCGGACCGGCGAGCGGATACTGCTTGGCGCCCTTGCCTTCCGCGTGCGTGCATTGGCCCTGGCAACTGGGGCATCTCCGCAGGTCGAAACTCCAGCTGCCGTCCGGCAGCTGATGTTCGATGAACCATTTGAGCG
>JBILWX010000047.1:0-25416 GCA_044369655.1 Pirellulales bacterium | reverse complement strand
CGCAGCTCGACGTGGAGATGTCGTTCGTCGAGGCGGACGACGTGATGGGCGTGATCGAGGGGCTCGTGCAGCGGACGGCCCGCGAGATCCTCGGACTCGACGTGAAGCTCCCGCTGCCGCGGCTCTCATGGGACGAGGCGATGGAGCGGTTCGGACACGACGCTCCCGATCTGCGGTATGGCCTCGAGATCGTCGATCTGACCGGCATCGCCGGCGAGAGCGACTTCCGCGTCTTCCGGGCAGCGGTGGAGGCGGGCGGCCGCGTCCGTGGCATCCGCGTGCCGGGCGTGGCGGAGCGATTCTCCCGCAAGGATCTCGACACCCTCACGGCCGTGGCCATGGAGGGCGGGGCCAAGGGGCTCGTCTGGCTGAAGGTGGAGGCGTCGGGGGCATGGGCCGGGCCGGTGGCGAAGAACCTGACCGGCACGGTGGGCGACGGCCTGCGGGAGAAGCTCGCCGCGGAGCCGGGCGATCTCGTGCTGATCGTGGCCGACTCGTTCGACGTCACCTGCAAGAGCCTGCACATGCTGCGGAAGCGGCTGGGGGCGGAACTGAAGCTCTACGATTCCGATGCGATGCATTTCTCCTGGGTGGTCGATTTCCCGATGTTCGCCCGCGACACGGAGAGCGGCGGCTGGGCCTCGATGCATCATCCATTCACGGCGCCGCGGCCGGCTGACCTCGAACTGCTCGAGAGCGATCCGGCCGCCTGCCGGGCCGTGGCCTACGACCTGGTGATCAATGGCTCCGAGGCGGGGGGCGGCACGATCCGCATCCACGACGGCGCGACGCAGGAGAAGGTCTTCAAGCTGCTGGGCATCTCGCCGGAACTGGCCCGTGAGCGGTTCGGCTTCCTGCTCGATGCGTTGCGGAGCGGGGCTCCGCCGCACGGCGGCATCGCGCTGGGCATCGACCGCTGGGTGATGCTGTTCGCGAAGCTTGATTCGATCCGCGACGTGATCGCCTTCCCGAAGACGCAGAAGGCGAGCGATTTGATGACCGGCGCGCCGGGTGGGGTGGATACCAAGCAACTGGTGGAGTTGGGCATTCGCGTGGTCGTGCCGCCCCCAAAACCGGAAGCACCGAAGGCAGGAGAATAAATCGCTGGCGGCATCGCCGGATGCGATGCCCGTCGGCCCAGGAAACCCTTGGCGTTCCTCCGGCCGACCGCAGTCGAAAAAGGCCAGGGATGGCTTTTTCGACGTATACTGCCGGCATCGCCGGATGCGATGCCTGTCGGCCGAGAAAACCCTTTGGCGTTTCCTCCGGCCGACCGCAGTCGAAAAAGGCCAGGGATGGCTTTTTCGACGTAAAGACAGGGCGACTAGCTCAATTGGTCAGAGCACCTCGTTTACACCGAGGGGGTTGGGGGTTCGAGTCCCTCGTCGCCCATTTTTCATGCCGTTCGTTGGCAGACGGCCGTTCGCCCCGGCATGCCAAAAAACGAAACGATTGGCGGAAATCGAAAGCGGTGAGGCATTAGGCTCCTCTGCAGCGGTCCGTGGCCGCCGACCTCGAACCCCCCAATCGGGAGCATTCGCCATGCCGTTCAGCAGTATCGTTCGATGCAGTCGTGTGCTGATGCTGGGAACGATCGTGGCGTTCGGCGGGACCGCCCTGGCGGCACCGCCTGCGGTCCAGCCGTTCGGTTCCGCGGTGGGCCGCGATCTCATCGACCTGCCCCAGTGCCGCGTCGTTCACGACGGCAAGCCGGCGGCGGCCGACGAGCCGCGGCTGCTCCACGCTCTCGGCGGCCCTCCGGCCGCCCAGCAGCCCTGGGTGCGGTGGTCGGCCGGCAAGGTCGTCGGGAAGGACGATTCGGGAGAGTCGGTCGACGGGGAACGGTTCGAGTACCTGATCGCCTTCAAGAAGCCGGTGGAGATCGGCTCGGTGATCACCACGCTCGGCACGCTCAAGCTGCTCAAGCCCGACGCCCCCTATCCGCCCGATCCCGCCGTCGCCGCCCAGTGGATCGATGTGCCGGTGCCGTCGGCCTCCGGGCCGCGGCTGGCCACCCTCGACGCCGCGGTCACCACCCGGGCCGTGCTTTTCTCCGAGACGCGGCGTTCGGGCGTCTCCACGCTCGAACTCGTGCGGCTGTTTGCGAAGCGATATGGCAACGTCGCGCCGCTGGCAGGCGCTCGGGCCCGCACCGAGTATGCGGCTCCGGAGAACCTCGGCGGCAGCGTCTTCCCCGCGATCGCCCCGCTGGTCGGTGACGGCTCCTGGCAGAGCGCCGGCAAAAACGCCACCGGCACGATCAACGCCGCGCCAATCAGCGACGTCCAGCCGCAGTGGTATGCGATCGGCTGGAGCGAGCCCCGCCTGCTCACCGGACTCTTCCTCGAAGACACGATCGGCGAACTGAAGATCGACACGTTCACCGGCCCAGACGGTACGCCGGCCTTGGCGGGGGTCGGCGAGGAGTGGACGCGGCTCAAGCTCGCGAAGTATCGCATGGCCGACCGCGCGGGCGACGGGCAGGGACGGTGGATCGAATTCACCGAGCCGCTCCGCACCCGCGGCCTGCGGCTCTGGATCACGAAGATCCGCGACGGCAGGGACACTCCTGCGTCGGTGGCCCGCATCGATTCGCTGCTCGCAGTCGAAGACCTCGGCACCGGTGCCAAGCCTCCCGCGCGGCTCGTCGCCCAGCCGCCCGCCTATTCGATAGCCTACGAGTCGCCGCAGGACGGCATGCTCACGCTCGTGGTCGACGATGCCAAGGGCAGGCGGGTGCGAAACCTGGTGGCCCGCGAGCAGCGGCCGCAAGGCAAACAGGAAGAGTCCTGGGATCTCACGGACGAGGCGGGCCGCCCCGTGCCCCCCGGCACCTACCGGTTCAAGGGGATCACGGCACCACCACTCGAACTGCGGTATGAGACCACCACCTATCCGAACGTCACGCTCCACCATCCGGAAAACTCCGCCTGGCTCAACGGCCACGCGGGGCCGGGCGGCTGGCTCGCGGATCATTCGGCGCCGATGTCGGCCTGCACTGCCGGCGACCATCTCTTCTTCGGGTCGCCCGTGCCGGAGAGCGGCGTCGGCTTCGCGGCCTGCGACCTGACGGGCAAGAAGCTCTGGGGCATCCATTCGTTCGACGCCTGGTCGGCCGGCACGAGCATGGCCACCGACGGCACGACCGTGTTCGTGGAGCATGCAGGCGCCGGCCACTACGGCTCGGCCGACGCCGGGGCTGATCGCGTGTGGGGCGTGAACATCGCCGACCATGCGGTCCGTCGCGTGATGATGGCGACCGCCACGCCCGACCGGCTCCGCGGCATCCGCGGCATGGCGGCCCGCGACGGCCGGCTCGTGCTCGCGATCTCCGCCACCGAGAACTGGCTGGGCAACGCCTGCGATTGGTCGGCGGTCGATCTCGCCCACTGCCGCCCCGGCTACAAGCCGGCCCAGAAGCCGAAAGTTCCCTACGAGATCGTGCCGGATTCGCAGGGGGATTTCCTGCGGCTCTTCCGGCTCAAGGGCGACCCGCCGGGCTACGGCCATGCCGACGGCGGTCTTGTCTGGCTCGAATCGACGCGTGGCCCCGAGAGCCGGCAGCACATCATGCTCTCGTTCACGAAGCCAGTGGCGATCGGCAGCTGCGTCTTCCCGGTGCCGGAGAATGCTCCGTATCGCGTGAAGCTAAGCGCGCTCAAGCCCGACGCCGCGTATCCGCCCAAGCCGTCGAAGCGGGATCAATGGATCGACTTCGAACGCCAGGCCGAGCGTGGCTGGGACGTCGCCGTCGCGCCGCCGAACACGGAGACGCGGGCTCTGCTCGTCACCTTCTTCAAGGGAGAGGACGACGAACTCTCCGACGTGCTCGAAGCCGAGGAGGAGGCGGAGCCCGATGCGCCGTCGCTCGATATCGGCGGCGACCTGGGGGGCGATCTGGCAGGCGACGCCCCGGCCGAGCCGAAGGCCGCGGGCCGCGACGCCGCCGCCTGGAATGGCCAGCTCGAAGGGATACGGATCCTGAAGCGGCGGTTCGAGAATCTCAGCGATCGAGCGACCGTGCGGGTCAACTCCGGCGTGGTAGGGAGCGACGGCGTGTGGGTGGCCAAGCCGAAGGAGCCGCTCTCGACACTCGCTCCGGCGATCTATGCGCTCGAATGGAAGGAGCCGCAGTCGCTGCGGGGCGTGGCGATCAAGGAGGTGGACGGCGAACTGACCGAGATCGACGCCTGGACCGGCCCGGCCGACGCGGCGATCGACATCGAGGGCACCGCGCACTGGGAGAAGGTCGGCCAATACATCCCGCGGCGGCGGATGGATCATGGCGGCTTCGCCGGCCACAACGCGCTGGCCCGCTACATGGACGACACGGTTGACTTCGGCCGCGACGTCACCACGCGGGCGATCCGGCTGCGGGTCGTGTCGCAGTGGAAGACCAACACCCGTGAGGGTAGCTGCGCCAAAGACCGGCTCGGGCTCGACCCGATGCGGTGCCGGGTGTTTGGCGTGGCGCCGCTCAAGGCTCTCGGCGGCGAGCCGCCGGTGTCGCCGCTGCTTGCCGAACGCCTCGAGATCGTGGACGGCAAGAGCGGCGAGGTGGAGCGGGAGATCGCGATCCCCCGGCCGTCGTATCCGGCCTACGCTCCCGATGGCACGCTCTACGCCGTCTCGGCCGGCCGCGTCGTCCGCGTCGATCTGGACGGCGGTAAACACGTGCCGGTGATGGAGAGCGTGAAGCAACCCGGGCCGATCGCCTGCGACGGGCAGGGCAATCTGTATGTGTATGACGCCGCCGCCGACCGCCGCGTGGTGGAGGTCTTTGATTCCGCGGGCAAGCCGCTCCGCACCGTCGGTGAGCCGGGAGGCCACGTCGCCGGGCCGTGGAATCCACGCCGCTTTGCCAAGGTCACGGCGCTGGCCGTCGATCGCGAGGGGAAGCTCTGGTGCGTGGACGACAGCCACTCGCCGAAGCGGATCAGTTGCTGGAGCCCCAAGGGGACGTTTCTGCGGGAATACCTCGGGCCCACGCAGTATGGCGGCGGCGGCGTGCTCGATCCGGGCGACAAGACGCGGATGTTCTATGGCCCGCTCGAATTCGAGATCGACTGGAAGACGGCGGCGACGCGGCTCAAAAACCTCACGTCCACCGGCGGCATTCCGGCGGGTGAGGTGCCGATCCGGATCGACGGTCGCACGTATCTCGTGACGCGGCCCACGTTCACCGGCCAGCCGTGCGCGGTCGTCCATCTCTACGACAACGACCGGCTGCGGCCGGTGGCGGCGATCGGCCGCGGCGATGCCTTCCCGCCGCTGGCGGCGCCGGAGTTTCTGCGGGCCCTCGGCGGCAAGGTGCCGGGCGAGTTTCAGTTCATCTGGACCGATGCGAGCGGCGATGGCGGCGTGCAGCCGGAGGAATGTCGGTTCGAGCCGCTCGAGATCGGCAGCCTCTCCGACTTCGACCGCGGGCTCAACATCAACGCCGGCGCGACCGCCTTCGAGGTGGTGCGGTTTCTGCCCAACGGGGCGCCCGAGTATGCGAAGAAAAAATATCCGCTGCCGGTCGATCCGCGGATGGACCCCGTCTATCGGCTCTTCAACGGCACGTTCTATCGCTTCGGCGACGGCCCGAAGAAGCCCGACGCCGCGTTTGCCGCCGACGGCACGCTGCTCTGGAGCTATCGCAACGAGGGGGCTGGCGTCGGGCCGGATCGCAGTTGCGGGCCGCTTACGCCGGGGCAGGTCGTCTGCCAGTTTGGCCTCGCCGGTCACGACGTGGCGGGGTCGGGCGACCTCGGCGAGTTTTTCGTGATCCACACGAACTTCGGCGGCTGGAATCTCTGGACGGCCGACGGCCTTTTGGCGGGGCAGCTGTTTCGCGATCTGCGAGATCCGAAGCGGGTGTCCTGGAGCATGCGGGAGCACGACCGCGGCATGCGGCTCGAAGACGTGACGACCGGCCAGGAGCATTTCCAGGGCTGGTTTTGCCGCTCGGCCTCCGATGGCCGGTATTACGCCGTCGCCGGCCACAACCATGCGAGCGTGGTCGAGGTGACGGGCATCGATCGCTATCGGCGGTTTGGCGGCGAGATCACCGTCACGGAAGAAGACGTGCAGCGGGCCCGCGATCGCAACGCCGAGCTCGTCGCCTTCCGGTCGGCGCGGGAGCCGCGGGTGTTCGAGATCCAGCCGGTGGAAGGGGCGGCCCAGGCCCGGCCGTGGGCGTCGCTCCCCCTCGCGCGGCAGGCGGTCGACCCGCTCAAGCCGGGCCGCGAGGTCTCGTTTCAGGCCTGCCACGATAAGCACAACCTCTATCTGCGGTATGACGTCCGTGGAGCCGGTCCCTTCAAGAACACGGGCGACCAGTGGGATCGGCTCTTCAAGTCGGGGGCCTGCGTCGACCTGATGCTGGGGCTGCGATCGGCGGCCGATCCGCTCCGCCGTGCGCCGGAGCAGGGAGACAAGCGGGTGCTCGTGGCGCTCCTCGATGGCAAGCCGGCGGTGGTGCTCTACGACGCGGAGGTACCCGGCACGAAGCCGGCCGATCGCTGGGAGGCGGTGAGCCCGACCGGGCGGACGGAGTTCGACCGGGTGCGGCGGATCGAGAAAACCACGGTCACCCTGGGTGATTCGCACGGCGGCTACGTGGTCGAGGTGGTGTTGCCCCTGAAAGAGATCGGCCTCGATCCGAAGCCGGGCAGCCGCATCAAGCTCGACTGGGGCGTGCTCGAGACCGATGCGGAGGGCTCGGCGGTGCTTGCCCGTTCGTACTGGTCGAATGGCAGCACCAGCACGCTGGCCGACGCGCCGACCGAGGCGCGGCTCGAGCCGCATCTCTGGGGCCACGCGATCTTCCCCGGCCAAGACAGCCTGGGGCCCCGGCCGCCTGACGCCACGAAGCTCCTCGACCCGAATGCCGGCGCCGCCGACGACTTCGATCTCGAAGGGGAATAGTCGGGGGCCGCGGACTGACCGCGGCCCCCGTCACGTCAAGCGAAACCGCAGCGGCTGATCAGCGGATGCCGGAGGCGAGCCCCATCGCACCGCGGAGCATGCCCACCGCCACGGCTGCCCGCGGAGAGAGGATCGTGAGACCATACGTCCACATGGCCTTCGGCGACTTCGGCGGCGTGCGGATGAGCGCGACCACCGGGCTGATGCGAGGGGAGACCACACCGATCGCGGCGAGCCGTCCTGCCTGGGTGCCCAGTCCGCCCTTCTGGAAGATCATGACCGCATTGCTGAGCCGGGGCGCGATCAGGCCCAGCGGGCTCGCGGTCGGCAGGCCCGGCATCGTCGGCACCAGAGGCTTGTTCAGGCGGGCCAGCAGGCCGCCTCCAGCACTGCGGGTCGGCATCCGCACGCCGCCCAGCCCGAACCGCGACGAATTGCCCTGCGCCAGGCAGTTCCCGGCGAAAGCCACGCACACCACCGTCAACACGGCCGAAAAAGCCAGCGTCCGATACATGAAAGTCTCCTCAAGAACATGAACTTCTAGGTTGCCGAAGCCTGGTGGCTTGCCGGCACTGCTGTCGCACCGCACCACGGTGATGCGGTCGCGCAGCCCGAGGTCGACCCTAGTCGTGGTCTGGGGCGATTCAACCGCTGAATGGCCGAAACCTGGCATTCCATGACGGGGAAGGTGGGGATGTGTGGATGGTGCCGGTTGGCCGCCAGCAACCGGGGGCGAGTCCATGGGGACGCCCGGGGCTTGCATGTTCCGCTGTTGTGCAATAGCATTGCGTTTGCATCATGGCAGTGCGGACTGTCTGACAGGGTTTCGGATGACGTGCGGACCCGGCAGGGGGTGCTTGAACCATGCGATCGCTGGGGAATTTCGCGGCCTGGCTGCTCACGCATGATTTCTGCCCGTCATTGAACGCCTGGGTGTATTGGGTCAAAAAGCCGGTGGCGACGCTGACGCTGGCGTTCGTGGCGGCGATCGCCTGTGCGGTGTTCGTGAATCCAGTGGCGTTCATCTCCGCCGCGGCCATCCTCGGCGTGATCCTGCTCGGGTACGGCTGGCCTTCGATCTCGATCCGACGACTCACGGCCAGTCTGCGGTTCCATGACCGCCGCGTTTCCGAGGGCATGCCCACGCGGGCGACGGTGACGATCCGCAACGGCTGGCCGTGGCCGGTGTGGGGCATCTCCCTTCAGGGTGATTTCGGCGGGGAGAGTACGGTCGCCCTGGCACGTGTGGCCGGCTGGTCGCTGACGGAGTTCTCCTGGGAATTCACTCCCGGCTGCCGTGGTGAATACCCGCAGGCCGCCGTTCGCATGACCACGGCGTTTCCGTTCGGCCTGCAGGAGGCGGGCCGCGAGGTGGCCGTCGAACGGTCGCTTCTCGTCTGGCCCGAGATCGTGCCGCTCGACACGCTGCTTGACGCCGCCGAGACCCGCCCCAGTGACGACCACTTCTCCGAAGTGCGGGTCGGTGATTCGGGCGACATGGCCGGCACGCGGCCATTTCGCAACGGCGACTCGCTGCGGCGTGTCCATTGGGCCCAGACGGCCCGCACGGGCTCCATGGTGGTATGCGAGCGGGAGTCGCCCGTCCTCGCCGCGGTGCGGGTCGTGTTCGATTCCGATCCGGCCGTCCACGACGGCGCGGGCGCGTCGGGCACCCTCGAGTGGTCGATCCGGATCGCGGCCAGCATCTGCGCGGCCTATCACCGCCAAAATGCCCGCGTGGAATGCTGCTTCGGCCACGAAACCATCCTCATCGCCCCCGGTCCCGAAGGACTCAAACGGTTTCTGGACCAGTTGGCACGGTTTCGCACCTGCCATCACGAGCGGAAGGATTGCGACCATGAGCACGCGGAGCACGCCTGCCGTCGCATCCATCACCGCAACTGCGGTGTGTTCCAGGTCACCATCACGACTGCCAGCGGCCTGTCGCATCGCACCGAGCACCGGCATGTGCACGGTGATCAATTCTGGATCGTGCTCGATCCCAAGCGATTTCCCGGGGTTGGAAAAGTGGTCGCCGGCACACAGCCGGGGCGGATGATCCGACTCGGGTGGCAACTCGATCCGCGGAACGAATTCCGCGCCGCGTGGAGGAACAGTTGCCGTGCGGGATGACCGACCGATGGAGTGCCGAGCCCGTCCGGCCACCGGTTGGCTGACGTTCCTGCTTGCGCTGCTCGCCTGTATTTCGGTGGAGATCGCCGTGCGCGGGGTGGAGCGGTCCGCGCACGTCGCGGGATATGCCGCCGTCGCGGCGGTATGCGGCATCTTTGCTCTCGCGGTCGGCGAACTGCTCCGCCGGCGATTCCCCTGGATCGGGTCGACGGCACGATCCCGGCTGTTCTGGACCTGCGGGGTTCTGGGGGCGGGGCTGGCCGTCGAAGCCGGCATCAGAGGGGCGATCGGCGCACCGTTGCTGCTCGATGTGCTGCTGCTCGTGATCTTTCGCAACACGGTGATCGCCCTGGCAACGCTGTCGCATCACGACGGCGCACAGCGGCTCTGCAACATGTTCGCCACATTCCTCATCGTCTTCGCCTCCGCCAGCGCCAACGCCCTGTGGGTGCAGGGGTTGGTCGTGCTCTTCGCGCTGGTCGGCGTCTGGTGGCTGATGGGCTCCCACTGGGAGTCGCTCCAGCAGCGGTTGGAAGCCTCGTCGGACAGGACGCTGCCACGAAAATGGCTGCTGACCCTGCCGCTGGCCCTCCTCGGAATCCTGCTGTGCGTGCCCGTGGCGAGCCGGCAGATCCATGCCCTCGACGGCTTCATGCCGACGTCGGGCGGCCGGAAGGATTCCTCCTCCATGGCCCGCAGCGGCATCGGCGACGGCGATGTGCTCGTGGCCGGACTCGACAACATCCGCAGCTTCGCGCCGATCGAGGATGCGCCGTTCGTGAGTTCGCATGATCCGACGCTGTATGACGTCTACGACGACATGTACAACGAGCCCGTCGTGCAGAAGAAGAAGGCGAGGGCGATCAGCCTGCCGCCGCAGACATCCGTGCGGCCGGAGGATCCCTCGATGGCGAAATCGAGCCTCGCGAGCCGTGAGTTTTCCACCGTGAGGCAGGCGGGACAGCCGCACAAGAAGCAGCGGATTCGCGACCTGGAAACCCGCGCCCTGTTCTACGTGAAAGGCCGTGTGCCCCTGCACCTCAAGCTCGAGAGCTTCGACCTGTACGACGGCGTGGACTGGATCCCCGAAGAGCTGCCGCCCGACCCGCCGCGGCTTCGCATCGAGACGATCCAGGGCCGGCCATGGCTGCGGACCAGTCGCGCGAGCGGCTACGAATTTTTCGCGGCCCCCGAGGTGCATGCCGTCAAGGTCGTCGATCTCGATACCTGCTGCATTCCCACCCCGAACGAACTGACGGGCGTTCACATCGACCAGGTGGCTCAGGCCGACTTTTTTCGCTGGGAGCGGCCGGCGGTCATCGCGATCGACCAGCCGAAACTCCCCGACCTGCTCACCGTCCAACTCCAATCGCGGCTGGTGGATCCCAGGCTCTTCTCCCGGGCGAGGCCCTACTTCAGCGGCGGACCGGAACGCTGCCGGCAGTTCCACGAGGATGAGCGGTCGCAGCGGGTGCGGGCGCTGGCCGAATCGTGGGTGGCGGGCCTGCCGGTCGGCTGGAGGCAGATCGAACGGGTCATCGAGCGCATCCGGGCCGATTACACGCTCGATCCGTCCGCGGTGGCCGTCGGCGAGACCAGCCACAGCGTGGCCGATTTTCTGCTCGAGACCCGCCGCGGTCCCGACTATCTCTTCGCCGGGGCCGCCGTCTGGGCCTTGCGGTCGCTGGGCTACACGGCCCGCCTGGTGAGCGGCTTCCATGCCGATCCCCGGCGATACGAAGCCCGATCCGATCACACGCCGGTGGTGGCCGCCGACGTGCACTTCTGGATCGAGGTGCATGCCGGGCCCGGGCATTGGATGACGCTCGAGCCCACGCCGGGCTATGCGGTTCTGGCTCCTCCGCGTGCGCTCGTGGAGCGCATGCTGCAGCCCATCATCGCGATCGCCGCCGCCGTCGGCCGCCATCCCTGGATGGCCTTGGCGGCCTGTGGGATTCTCGTCCTGCTCGGGTGGCACAGAGCGCGGATCGCGGATGCAATCGACGAAGCCTGGTGGCGGCTGCGGCGCGGCTGCGGCGGTCGGGAGGCCATCGTCAGGCTGCTCGGCGTGTTCGAACGTCGTGCCGCCAGGGTCGGGATGCCTCGCCCTCGTCACCTGACGCCCTCCCGATGGCTGGCCGAGGTCGCGCAGCGGATGGCCGCCGCCGTGCCGGCGAGCGGTGCGTTCTCCAGTGACGGGAAGGCCTTCGTCATGCTCGCCGATCAGGCCCTCTACCTGCCTGGGGAGTCGCCCCTCCCTTCCGGCAGCCATGTCGACGATGCCTGCCGGACTGCGGGCGAGATCTGGTCGTGGGAGCACTTCGCGGCGCTTACCGCCGTGGACAAAGAACGACGCGGGGGACGACGGGACGGATTGCACTGGCATCGAAAGGATACGACGTGATGGTTTCAACACTGGACGACAGGACCGCCGATCTCGACCGCCTGGAGCAGGTGCGCGGCCGGTTGAACGAGGTGCTCAAGGGCAAGCAGGATGTCGTGCAGCAGGTGCTGGTCTGTCTGCTGGCCCGCGGGCACCTGCTGCTCGAGGATCGGCCCGGCCTCGGCAAGACGACGCTCGCCAAGGCGCTTGCCGACGCCGTTGGCGGACGATTCGCCCGCGTGCAGTGCACCCCGGACCTGCTGCCGAGCGACATCACGGGCTTCAACATCTTCGACCAGAAGACGCGGGAGTTCGAGTTCCGTCGCGGACCGGTGTTCTCCGACATTCTCCTGGCCGACGAGATCAACCGGGCCACACCGCGGACGCAAAGCGCCCTGCTGGAGGCGATGGCCGAACGGCAGGTCACGGTCGATGCCGAACGGTTCGCACTCCCCGACGCTTTTTTCGTCATCGCCACGCAGAACCCCCACGAGCAGCACGGCACGTATCCGCTCCCCGAGGCGCAGCTCGATCGCTTCGCGATGAAGCTCGAGATCGGCTACCCCCATCGCGACGACGAACGCGCCATGCTGGCGGCGGCGGTGGGCGATGTCGGCAGGGACCGCGGCGCGGGAGCGGGTCCGGTGCTCGATCCCGACCAGCTGGCCGCGATGCAGGCGGCGGTGGCCGCGACGGTGGTCGCCCCCGCCGTGCAGGAATACCTCGTCGCCCTGGCCGAGTCGACGCGGAGCCATCGCGACATCGCGCTGGGCGTCAGCCCGCGGGGCCTGCTTACCTGGCAGCGGGCGGCACAGGCGTGGGCGTTCCTCGCTGGACGGCGGTTCGTGACGCCCGATGACGTGCAGCAGGTGGCGGTGCCTGTGCTCTCGGTGCGGTTGGGAATCGAACGCGCGGATGCGGGCGGCATCATCGCCCGGCTGTTGCAGGGAGTGGAGGCGCCGACATGGTCGTGACGAGTCGCGGTCGACTGCAGGGACCCGGCCTGCGGTGGATCATCTGGGTGCTCGCTGTCGTGACCGGATGCGCCGGGCCGGCCCCCGACCACGAGGAGGAGGCCCATGCGGTGCCGGCGCATCATCCACGAACCTTTCGCAGGGCCGTGGCCGACATCGGCCGGCGAGGGCCCGTGCTGACGGCGGGCGGCCTCGACAACGAGCGTCGTGAGCTCCAGCGGCGGCAGTTGCTCGACATCGTGCGTTGGCTGCCGGAGCTGGCGGCCGACACCGAACTGGGCCGGCGTGCATGGGAGCGGGTGAACGAGGCAGCGGGCAGCCTTGCGCAAGGTCTTGACGCGATCGCGGACCCGGTGGAGCAGGAAGGCAGCCGCGCCGCCCTGTCGGCGATCATGGAGGAGGCGTTGAAGACGCTGACGGAGGTCGACGCTTCGCTGCCGCCGGAGATTCCAGAGGGGGAGACGACATGACGGAACTGTTCTTCGGTGCCATCCTGCGGATGACTCAGGCGTTCGTGCAGGGGGCACCGTTCATTTTTACCGGCTTGTGCATCACGGGCATGCTGAGCCGGCTGATGGGCCACGCCGACACGAAGCGGCTGTTCGGCTCCAATAGCATCTCATCCCTGGCGCAGTCGTGGCTCATCGGCATGCTGCTGCCGGGCTGCTCGCTGGGAGTGATTCCGATTTGTCGGCAGCTGCGTGCCAGCGGCATCGCCATCGGCACGATCTTCGCCTTCGCCCTCTCCAGCCCCTTGTTCGACCCGCTGTCGCTGCTCTATGGCCTGACGCTCTCGAAGCCGTTCACGATCCTGGCGTTCGCGTGCTGCTCGTTCATCGTGGTGACGATCTCCGGTGCGATCTTCGATTGGCTTTATCCGGACACGGAGGTGAATCTGCCGGAGCCGCCGTCGCCGCCGCATGGGATCAAACGCATCATCGCGATCGTGGTCGAGATGGCCCGCGAAACCGTGGGGGCGACCGCCGGACTGATCGGCATCGGTATCGTCGGCGTGGGCCTGCTGGCCGTGATCCTGCCGGCGGGATCGCTCCAGCAGAGCATGGCCCACGACAATCCGTGGTCACCCCTGCTCATGACGGGCATCGCCATTCCCGCCTACGCGACGCCGATGACGGCGATGGGGCAGTTGGGGTCCATGTTTCAACACGGCAACTCCATCGGGGCCGCGTTCATCCTGCTGACGTTCGGTGCCGGCATGAACCTCGGCCTGATGGCCTGGATGTGGCTCAATTACGGCTTTCGCAGGCTGGCGGTCTGGTTCGGCCTGATGCTGCTTGTGGTGGTGGGGCTTTCGTATGGCATCGAGCGGCCGCTCTATCCCCGTGATGTCGAGCCCGCTGGGCATACGCATGCCTTCGATCGGTACTGTGCGCCGTTTGTCGAGGGCGTGGCGCCGTCGGAAGGGTATCTCGCCGAGATCGTCCGGAAGGTGCGGCTCGAGACCCAGCCCCACGAGTGGTTCGGCGTGTGTGCGTTGGCGGGGTTGGCGGCGATCGGCGTCGTGTTGCGGCTGTTCGATCCGGCGCGCCGGATCGACGCGTGGCTGATCCGACAGCCAGCGGCGGGGCGGACGGTTTCGTCGAAGTACGACGTGGAGGTGCCGGGCCCGGTGCTCGCGCTCGTGGGGCTTGCGGGCATCGTGGCCATGAGCATCGTCGGTTGCTATGCCTACTATCCCGAGCCAGCGGAGGTGCTCGAGGAGCTTTCCATCGCCAACACCGAGGCGGCGTCGGCGGCGATCAGCGGCAACCGGGAGCACGCCCTGCACTGGATTCCGGTATGCGAGAGTTGGAATCGGCGGCTCGTCGTGGGCACGTACCTGCGGCGGTGGCGGGTGAGCGACTACCACCGGATGAAGTCGCGGCTCTTCGAAGATCGGCTCGAGGAACTCGAGCATGCCGTCGAAGACGGTGATTCCCCCGATGACGTCAGGGAACACGCCCTGGCGGCGTCCCGCGCGTTCCGCTTCCTGTCGCAGGCGTATCGCTCGGAGCCGCTCGACTGAAACGGGAAACGGTGCCGACTGAGATGGTGCCAGCCACCAAATCTGGGCAATTTCGCAGATTACCTCGTCGTGGTGGCCGGCAGCTTTTTTTCGGGGTATCGTGCGGACATGCGCACGACGCGATATCTCGACACGGTGGCGGCGGCTTGGTTGGTGGCCTGGTTCCTGGCTGGGTTCCTGGCCGGGGCCGTCCGCGGCGGTGAACCTCTCTTTCCCAGCGAACTGGTGGACTTCGGGCCTGTCTCGCGTGATCCGCTCTTTGCCGGTGGCGGACCGGAGGCATGGGACCGTGACCTGCGTGAGCGGGGCTGGATCATGCGGGAGGGCGGCTGCTGGCATCTCTGGTACACGGGATCGAATCCTGAACTGGATCAGGCCACCGGGGCGGTCCGTCGGCTCGGCTATGCGACCAGTTGCGACGGCCTCAACTGGATCCGCTCCGCCGCCAATCCGCTCGTCAAGGATGCGTGGGTGGAGGATATGTGCGTGTGGAAGCAGGCTGGCTGCTATCGGATGTTTGCGGAGGGGCAGCACGACGTCGCCCATCTGCTCACGTCGACCGACCGCGTCCACTGGCGGCGAGAGGGGCCGCTCGACATCAGGATGTCGAGCGGTCAGCCGATCCCGGACGGCCCGCGAGGCACGCCGGCGGTCTGGTTCGAACGCGGCGTCTGGCACCTCTTCTACGAACGGATGGATCGGGGCGTGTGGCTGGCGACATCCAGCGACCTGAAGACGTTCACGAATGTCAGCGACGAGCCGGTGCTCGGCTGCGGACCTGAGCCATACGACGCTCGGAAAATCGCGATGGATCAGATCGTGCGCTACCGCGACCGCTACTACGCCTACTACCACGCCTCCGCCCTGGAGCAGGGGGGCGAGTGGAGCACCTGCATCGCCACCAGCGACGATCTCGTGCGCTGGGTCAAATACGCCGGCAATCCGGTGCTGCCGGTCGATCCCGGGCAGCCGAATCGATCGAGCGCGATGCTCGTGCCCGACGGCTCCCGGCACCGGCTCTACACGACCCACCCCGACGTGCGCGTGCGATTCTCGGTGCTGCCCGTGCCGGGCCGGTAGCTGCGGCCTAAAACTTCTGGATGGCGTCGAAGCCAAGCATCGTCTGGTTGGTGCTCACGCCGTCGTTGAACGGATTGACGCCGCTTCTGCCGCTGAAGAAGTCCCAGCGGAACGCCGGCCGCACCAGGATGTTGGCCGTGGGCACCCAGTTGGGGCCGAGCGTGAGCGAGAAGTAGTTGCCCGGCAGCGGCACGTGGTTCGGGTTGCTCGGGCGGTTCAGGCCGACGCGGGTGCCGTCGATGTCGTCGAACCATTCGAAGCGGGCGCCCCATTTCCAGGTCTTGCTGGCGGACCAGTAGAGGTACTGGTCGATGCCGGTCCAGATGGCGGTGCTGCCGTCGACGAGGCCGTTGGCCTGCGCGCCGTACCATTGGTGGAAGACGTATTCCAGGTTGTTCGACGGGCGGGCCTCGAAGATGAGGCTGTACCGCGTGCGGTTGGCCGAGACCGGCAGCGGCTGCGGCTGGAACAGCGGCGAGAAGTCGTTCCCCTCGTCGCCCGAGATGATCGCGAACTGCAACGCCCGGGAGTTGTCGTCGTTCTTGAGTCGGACACGACCGAGAAAGTTGGCCTTGCTGGAGGGGGAGGCGAGCCCGTTCCAACCGTTCACGAGGCCGCCGTTGACCTCGAGGTTGTCCGTGGCCCGCCAGTTGACGAGGCCGCCCCAGTGGGTGAACGGGCCGGCGAACTGGTAGCTGTATGACTTCAGATAGAAGAAGTTGCCCACGGCGGGCACTCCCTCGTAGCCGACGAGCGAGTAGAAGTGGCCGAGTTTGACATTGAGATCCTGGCTGCCGACCTCGCCGTACAGCTGCGGGATCGCGATTCCGTAGTACTCTCCGCTGTTCCAGTCACGCGGACCCGGGTTCGTTTCCCATCCCAGCGACATGGCATTCGGAAAATCTTCGCCGTAGAGCAGATCGGCGCGGCCGCCGACGCCGAATGAACCATCCTTCGGCAGGGTCCGCTCGCCGATGAAATAGACCTGGTTCATCATCGGCTCGTTGGCCCGATCGACGGAGTTGTACGGGCCGTTGAATTTGCTGGCCGGGTTGGCGAAGTTGCCGACGAAGCCGCCGTCGAGCCAACCGTAGACTCCGGCACGTTCGGGCTCGCCGAAGAGATACCAGTCCTGGCCGGCGGGGATCACGCCGCTCATCACGTCGTCGTTGAGCACCGGGTCAAACCGCTCGAAGCTGCCGACGCTGCCCGGCCGGCCGACGAAATCCTGTTCTTGCCCCCAGGCAGCCGTCGCGCATGCCAGGCAGAGCACCCCGCCGAACAGCGCCACGACCGCAGATTCACCACGCTGCATGCTGTTCTCCACTCCCGTTCCCGGCGGTCGGCCACGTGGCGACGATGCCGCCTGCTCCGTGCGTAATGGCCATCTTCATCCGTCGGACGCCCTACGGGGATCGGCGAAATCCGGCCGGTCGCCTGTGCCGGCACGACCGGCACGGGAAGCATCAACCGCAGGCCCCGTGGAACCCGGAATCCTTACCCTCATGGCTTGGTTGCCCAGATTGCCTGGCGGACTCGCGATCGGCCGCGTCGGAGGCGGTTCAGTATCGCCAGCCGACACCAACGTTTGAGAAAAAGTTCGGCGTGGTGGCATTGAGCCCCCAGCCGAAGCGCAGCCCGACCTCAAGGTTCTCCGTCACCAAAACGTGACCGCCGAGGCTCGCGTACTGGATGTTCAGCGGGATCTCCTTTCCGGTCGAGAAGATCCCGAAGTATTCAGCGTGCACGTTCCACCGCTCACCGAGGGGAACCTTGAACACGCTCGACGGCGCCCACTGGTTGAAAGCGTCTTCCTCCTCGAAGCCGGTGCCATACCGCATCGCCGACGTCCACTCCGAGCCATTGGCGAATTTCCAGCCACATGATTGCCCGACGACGAGCGTCGATTGGCTCGATGGGCCGGAGACGGGCGTGTAGCCCTGGATCACCGCCGCTGACCGCGGGAGCCACCCATCTTGCTCGGTGGTCTCGACCTTGGCGCCATACAAGACTCGACTCTCGTCCTCCGTTTGAATGTCCTCACCGCCGAACTCGCTTCCCGACACCGTTCCAGGGCCTCCGGCCTCGTAGTTGAATCCGAGGCGGGCCTCGAACTTCTCGCCGATGCCCCGGCGCAGCAACACCTCCGGAAAGCTGTGGGACTCCGGCCCGATGCGGTTGTCGATGAACGAATACGACGCCTCCAGGATTGAAGTTCCGGACCCGGCGGTCGTGGGGGCGAAGGTGAACGAATCGCGGTCGGTCTCGAGGTCCTCCGGCGACGGCCGCTCCCGTTGGGCGAAGACCTCGCCGCAGAGGGCGATCGAAGCGACCAGCGCGACGGCGGAACCGGCACGTCGCGATGGAAGCCGAAGGAACCGAGACACCATGCGTGCGCAGCCTCACGGGGTGACGAATCAATCGGCCCGCGTGCGGCGTTTCGTTCAACAGCGGTTATTTTGTCGCAGAATGCACAGAAGCTGAGGAAGCCTGCGAACTGCCGTGGCAGGCCGGGCAAGTCGACCCGTGGATCCGGAACGCGCGAGGTGACGAGGTGAATCGGGAGTCGTTCCGCGATCCCGGGAAGCACGACTCGCAACTCATATTTCCTCACAGCAGCCGATGCTGCTATCACGCTCTTCTCGTTCCACGCAGGGACCTATCGAGGAGGAAGCATGATGCACACGAGCGTTGAATGGATGAAGCGTCTGCGGCTGGCCGTCATGGCCATGGCCGCGATCGCGATGGCGGCAGACACGGCCTGGTCTGGCCCGCCGACTCTCAGCACGAATCCGGGAAATCTCGCGATCTTTCCCGCCAAGGGGCAAAACCCGGAACAGCAGAAGGCGGACGAGTTTGCCGCGTATGACTGGGCCACGAAACAGACCGGATGGGATCCCTACCAGGCAAAGGCAGTGCTCGACCAGCAGACGCACGCGGCTGCTGCCGCCGCGGGCGCCGCACGGGGTGGCGCCGTCAAGGGCGGGGCAGGCGGCGCCCTTCTGGGGGCGGCCGTCGGTGCCGTCGCCGGTGATGCCGGCAAGGGGGCGGCGATCGGTGCGACGTCTCTGGGGCTGACGGGAGGCGTGCGGTCGAGGCGAGCGATGAAGACGGCGGACGGGACTTCCGACACAGCCGTGGCGGCCTACCAGCAGCAGTTCGCCGTCTGGAACAGGAACTTCATGGCGGCCATGGAAGCCAAGGGATACACCGTTCGGTGACCACGCAAACACTATCTACTTCACGGAGCAGACGCATGATCAGGAAAGTGATGACGATCGTTGTGGTGACGACGGCCGCAGCTTTGGCGGCGGACGGCAGCGCGTTCGCCTGCCAGACATGGCTTTGTTCGGTCACGTCGGCCACCGCGGTGGACGAGGACGGCACGGTGGGCCCGCCCGATCTCGGCGATCGGGAGCGTCCGACCTTTTTCCGCGTCGATGCGGAGAAGAAAACCCTCACGATTCTGGCCCCGGATTCCCGGCGCGATGAAGTGACGAAGCTCGAGACGGCTCACGAGGTCGCCGGGACTCGTGTGTTCTCCGGCATGGAGCATGGCCGCAGCGTGAGCCTGATCATCACCCCCGAGGGGCGCATGACCCTCTCGATCGTGAGCGACGGCGTGGTGTGGTCCGTTTTTGGCAACGCCCTGCCAGAGCAAGCGAAAAAATAGCGTCGGCCGCCTTGAAAAAGAAGGACACGCTGAGGCCAAAGCACCCGCCTCCGAGGATCGCGAGCGGTGCCGATCAGGGCCAAGGGCCACGCCCATCGACCGCTCGTCGCCCGTCAAACGCCTAAGGAAGTGTTGTTGGCCGTCCTATCCTTCCTTTCACGGGACCCCCGTCGCCGACGATGACCTCCGTCACCTCGAGCGGCTTGCGGGGTTGCGGTTCCTGGATTTCTGGAATACCAAGATCACGGGGGCAGGGTGTGCCCAGCTCAATGGGCTCGGTGAGCTGAGCACCCTCGATCTTACCGGCTCCTCCATCACCGATGCCGGCCTCGCCCGGTTGGATCAATTGTCCAGCCTGCGGTCCTTGGGGTTGTCCAAGACGGCGGTAAGCGATGCGGGGCTCGTGTCTATCGGTGGGGTGGAAGAACTCGAGACGTTAACGCTCTCCTACACGAAGGTGGGTGACGCGGGTATGGCGGAAGTCGGTCATCTGACCACGCTGGTTTCGTGAGACCTTGGCTGGACGCAGGTTACCGATGCCGGGCTTTCCCATGTGGTGGCGATCCCGAAACTCCGGTGGCTACGTTTGGATTCCACAGACATTTCCGGCGAAGGCCTGCGGCAGCTTCGGGCGCTTCCCACACTCCACTCGCTCAGCCTGAATGATACGGCGGTCACGGCGGCGGCAGTGACCGCGTTTGGGCAGGCACTTCCGCAGTGCGTCATCGATGCCAATCGCCTCGACACGCACAGACTCTTTTCCTCGCGCTATGCGCGCTGACGCCATGGGCCAATGCCCACCCCGCCAGCGTGTGCCTTCCCGCGGCTCGCTTGCGCTCGCCTCGGTCAGCCATGGACCGGCGATGTGCGTGAAGCATGTTGCACGAACATCCGCTCCGCTCGGGGCGTGACGTTCGCACGCAATGCCCGGATTTTTTCACACCGAATAGCAGCGGCCGGCTTCTCAGTAGTGTGCACGAGGTCGTACCATTTGTCGAAAAACGCCCACATGCTAGGGCCGTACGTGCATTTCACGGCGACCTACCTTGACCTCCAGCCGCCCGGTGTGGGGTATCGCATGATGGAGGTGAAAGAGGCCGACGGCAACTTGGTCATTACCCACAAGGGAACGATCGAGAAGGTCGTCGAGATCGATACCGAGTTGGCCAAATGGACGCGCCGCGGCGCCGAGACGATTGCCAACGGAAGGCAGAGCGTGATCGCCGTCGCACGTCTCTTCAACGAGCACAAGGTGGGTGGAAAGCAGGCGTGGACCGATGGTCGGGTGCGACAGCATTACGGCCGCGGGAGACTTGTCGGCAAGGACGTGTTTCACAAGACGAAGCAGGTGCTCGACCGCCAGACGGGTAAGCAGAAGATCGTACAGCGTCCCGAAAAGGGCTGGATGGTGCGGAACGTTCCGCACCTCCGAATCCTCACGGACGATCTGGCCAATGCCGTGAAGCGGACGCTCAGCCTCGGCGCGAATCTGACGAGGTTCCACCCGGCGGCCCGGGTCACGGCGGAGACATCGAGCGGTGGTGCGGGCGGCGCGATCGCTCCGACCGGAGCGTGATGGTCGCCGTCTCACTGTGCGACGCACCTGCGTCGTCCGAAGACAGGCGGATGTATCCCAGAGGTCGCCCCATGGTGAGTTCCTTGACAATCGGGACGGGCGCCGCTGTATCGTCTGTTGCGCAGAAGTCGCTCCCGTCCCCGATTCCTTCGGATGGCTTTTTCATCGAGATCGCTTCATGAGACATCACTCGGTTCCAGCTTTTCTCAGCATCGACGTCGAACCGGACCGGTTTCAGCTGACGGCGAACGAGCCGCCCGCCTGGCGAGGGTTCGAGGCGATGATTGTCTTCGCGGCATCGCTCCGCGAAGCGATCGCGGCACGATCCGGAAGGCCGCCGCAGTTCGGCTGGTATTTCCGCACCGATCCGCAGATCGAAAGCGCCTACGGCCGGCCGGACCATGCGCTGCGCCACTACGGCGACCACATCCGACGTGTCCGCGCGGCAGGGGACTACCTGGGAGTGCACGTTCATCCGATCCGCTGGAACGAGGAGCATCGCTCCTGGGTGCACGATGTCGCCGACGTCGGGTGGCTCGACGGCTCGATCCGGTCGTCATGCGCGGTTTTCGCGGAATGGGCCGGCTCCCCCAGCCCGTACTCCCGCTATGGAGCGGGATTCCTGAACAACGACGTGCTCGCCGCGATCGAAGCGTCCGGGGTCACGATCGACCTCACGTTGGAACCGGTGACGAGTTGGGCGACGCGAGTTCACGCTGTTCCCACCACCGTAGACGCCTCGCCGATCGTCGGAGCCTACGTCGACTGCAGTGGTGCACCGCGTGAGCCGTACGTTCCGTCCCGGGAGGATTTTCGTCGGCGAGCGTCCGTCGGATCACGACCGCTGACGCTGGTTCCGCTGTCGACCGCCGTCTTCAGGCGCCGGTTCTTCTCGCCCGCTGCCGTGCACGTGCTCTATCCTTCCCTCCCCTGGCTCAGCGAAAGGTATTTCTGGGACCTCGCCATGAAGCAGCTGGAAACCATGGATCGCCCCTTCCTGTCGCTGGCGATCCGCACCGACGCGCACGACATGGCCTTGACCGCTCGCGTTCGCCGACTGTTCGCGGCGCTTCCGGGCCACCCCATCGCCGAGAGGCTGCATTGGGTTGATCCGCGCGGCGTCGTGGCGGGGCTCGTCGAAACCGCGGACTGACGTCGTCCCGGTTTCTTGAGCCATCAAGCAGCTGGTCGCAGACCTCAGCCTCGACAAACCATAGCCGTGAGAGCCTGGCCATCGAGGCGGGCCAGCGACTGACCGGAGACGACGTGATACGGGTCTTGGAGCGGGTCTCTGCAATGCGTGGCAAGCCGCAGGCGAGTCGGGTCGACAACAGTCCCGAGTTCGTCTCGCAGGGCTTGGGTCTCTGGGCCTACTTCAACGGTGTGAAGCTCGACTTCAGCAGGCCTGGAAAGCCCACGGAAAACGCAGTGATCGAATCATTCAACGGCACGCTTCGCGACGAGTGCTTGATCCAGCATTGGTTCGTGTCGCTCGACGACGCGCAAGCCGTGACACAAGCGTGGAGGGAGGGCTACAATCGCGTCTGTCCGCATGGTGCCATGGCTAACAACTCGGCTGGTACCAAGTTGGGGGCAGCGTCAGAACCAATTGCAATCCCCCCGACCGATCCGTACTCCGAAAAGGTCGTGTCCACCGTCACGGCCTGGCTCGCGACCTCCCGGCCGTTGAGGTACATGTAGACGTTACCAGTGGGCGACGACCCGCTGGCGTAATAGAACAAACCGGTGATGTCGTACTTCACGGTCACGGTGACCGTGCCATTCCCGTTGTTGGTCCAGTTCGTGATCTCCGAGTTGTAGGTGTTGATGTCGAGCGAAACGCCGGTCTGCTCATACCTGGCGGCGCTTGCGAGCAGCGCCGCGGTCACCTGGCCCCGCTCGAACTCGAGATCGGTGTCGCCGCCCTGGCCGGTCGCGTCGGTGCTGGCCGCGACGTCGGCCTGAGTCAGGCTGCCGAGCTGCTCGACGAACAGTTGGCCGTCGAGCGTGCTCGCGACCGAGCAGCCGTAAAGGAGGATGTCGGCGTCGGCGGTGAGCGACCTGCCCCAGCCGGCCACCTCGACCGCGCGGGCGTCGAGCGCGGCGGCGTCGATCGCCTGGGAGCCGAACCAGAGGCTGCCATCGCTGCCGTGCGAAATCACGCGGAGCGTGTCGACGTCGGTGAGACCCGCGAGGGCCGTCGTGATCTGGCCGATGACGTCGCGGCTGTCGTCGATGCTGACGACGAGCGACCCGGCGAACTCTTCCTGCGGGATACTGCCGATGAGCGCGGAGTCGATGACCACCACGGCGTTCAAGCGGGCCGCAGCGAACGCGAACGATTCGGCTCCATCAGCTGCGAGCAGCTGACGGACTTCGAGCGGCTCCATCTGCATGAAGTCCACAACGCGGCTGCCCGACCGGCGTCGGCGAACTGGCGAGCGGTACGCTGCTCCTGTGGCGGTCAGACGACGACGACGGTCGAATGGATTGAGCATGGAGAGCGCGTTCTCGAAAGGCAACGGCCCGGCCCTCACGGGTGCAGGCGGCCTGCCCGGACACCAATTCCGGCAGGGCTCGTACGGGCCAGATTTGCTTTGGCTCGCACGTTGCCGGGGGATCGATGCGGGAAGACACCGTCAGATCGAACTCTAGCTCACGCTATCATCGCCCGGTAAAAAGTTCGCATTTTCAGCCTCGGACCGCCAGTTTCGGCGGGGCAATCGCCTGTTTCCCGATGAGGGCCACTCCGTTTAGGGATGGTGGCCGAGGGGGGCTGTTCGGTCGATGGAGGCGTTCGTAACACACCATCCCCCCAACCTGCGTGCCTGTTGCAAGCCCCTCGAGCTTCTCGGGAAGTTCTACTTCATCTGCCTCTTCGGATATCCCTTCGCGGGCGAACTCTCGGTCTCAGTCCGACCGTTCAGGGTCGACATCGCGAGTTTCGATGAGTTGCATGACAGCGCGGCCGCCCATGCGGGAGAGTCTCACGGCGGTCCGGCAGCCCACGCCCCCTGACGGCGGCTTGCGAGCGCGGCTGCTGCCGCCGACACCGTCAGAACGAGCCGGCGAAGCCGGGTAGGCCGGGGTCTTGCCGCCCCCCTCACCGCACCCAGCGGTGGGCGTGGTGGAAGCTGTGGTGATACCAGCTTCCCTGCTTGAAGGGACGCAGATGGATGCCGCAAGGGATCGCATGGCCGCTCGAGTCCTTGATCCGGCCACCCGTGGAGTCGATGACCAACGGCGTGCCATCAGTGCTGGATGCACAGTCGCCAACCCACATGATCACATGCGTCACCTTGGTGCGCGTCTTGTTGCCGATGTAGAGCAGATCACCCGGTCGCAGCGTCTGGACGAGAGCCTCGTACCACTCGCCTGGCGCACCCTCCGGCCGGGCGATCACCTGCGCGCGGAGTTCTCCGTGCGTTGACTTTGCCGACGACTGAGCGGCCTGCGTGTGGATATCGGTGTTGAGGTGAATTCCGAGCCCCCAGTTGTAGTTCCAGCCGCTGAAGTTGCTGCAGTCGACACCTTTGCCGTTCTTCCCGGCGCAGCAGTGCTGCCAGGGCCAGTCGGCCGGCGGATTCCAGTCGGGGATGTGATGGTGTTGGTACTCATAACCGATGAACCGCATAGCGGCTGCGACCACCCGCTCCCGCCTCCACTCGACCGGCTTCTGGTGGACGGCTGGCGGGCAGTCGAAAACCCTCGCCGGAGCCCCCCACGAACCGAATTCCGCGCGGACTTTGCCGCTGTACCACTCGCGATGAGGAAGCGAGCTTTGCTCCGTCGCGTTTCCTCGGGGCTGGTTCGCATCGAAGAGCAGTTCGCGGAGCGGCACCTTGAACGTGGGCCTGTAGGGGCTCTGATACGGCCCTTCATGCGGCTTGGCGTCGGTCGCCTCGTCCATCCCCTCGCTCTCGCCAGTGTCGCCCTCACCGGAGGACTTCTGAATGGACCTGTGCTTCTGCTCTGCGGAAGCACTTACCTGCTGCCCGACCGCCGGCACCGCAGCGAGGAGCGACCACAATGCGATCATGACCCGAAGGCGGGGACGGCTGGACATTGATGCGATGCGCATGACTCAAGACGTCGGATGGGGGAGCTGCTTGGTAGAAAAGATAGTCCAGCCAACGTCACGTTGGCCACACCCGCCGTCTCGCGGACTGACTTGTCCCCTCAAACGCCACCACTTTCAGAGCGAGCATCTGGGGGTGTGGCCGCATCCAGCCCGACCAGCTCCGGCTGTTGCTCCTCGTGATCCGCGCCGCTCGGCCGACGCTTGCCGAAGTGCCCTTGGCCGACCTATCCTTTTTCCCGGAGGAACCCCCCATGTCGATGACTCGCCCCTACGTTTTCCTGGCCCGAGCGATCCTGCTTGCTGCCTGCCTGCCCGCTGTCGCGCGGGGCGATGAAGCGGCGGTTGCCGAGCCGCAGGCCGCGGCGGCGGGGGAGCGGATGTCGCTCGACCTCGGCGGCGGCCTGTCGATGGAACTCGTGAGGATTCCGGCCGGGAAGTTCCTCATGGGCACCGCCGAGACCGAGCAGGATCGGCAGCCGAACGAGGGGCCGCAGCACGAGGTGACGATCAGCAAGCCCTTCTCCATGGGCGTGTACCCCGTGACCAGCGAGCAGTTCAAGCAGGTCACCGGCGGCATG
>JBILWX010000141.1:0-8202 GCA_044369655.1 Pirellulales bacterium | reverse complement strand
TCTTGGCGACCTGGCCTGTCGTGAAAACCTTCATCACTTGGACTCCATGTGGATCATTCGTGTCCGGAACTGTCCTGGCCAGCCCGCACCCTTCTGAGCAGCGGAACCCAGCCCCCCATGACGCGGAGTTTTCATCGTGGAAGCGACCGCGTCGTCGACCCCACGAGGTCCGGCCTGGAAGCGCCGGGAGGGGGTGAGAGAGGAAACTGGGCGGGACGGCCGTCCGAAGACGACGTCGCCCGGTTCCACGACTCGCAGGTATCCCCCCCTGCTTCAGCCCGCGACTGTGGCCTGGTTTTCACCCGGACACGTTCGCGGCATGACCGTACAGAGGGTTAGATCGAAAGATCATGTCGTGAGACTTGAGCCGTTCTTGGGGAAAGCACCGGTGGCACCGGGTGGACCGCCCGCAAACACGCTGTTCACGCCGCTTTTTTGGCGGGTCGGGCCACGGTGGCGGCCGGCGCCTCGAACCGCACGGAAATCCGTTTCGACACGCCAGACTCCTCCTGCGTCACGCCATAGAGAGTGTCGGCGGCGGCCATCGTCTTTTTCGAATGCGTGACGACGATGAACTGCGTCGAGGAGAGAAAGTCGCGCAGCACCCCGGCGAACCTGTCGACGTTGGCCTCGTCGAGCGCGGCGTCGACCTCGTCGAGCACGCAGAAGGGGCTGGGCCGTGACCGGAAAATCGCCAGCAGCAGCGCGACGCAGGTCATCGTCTTTTCGCCGCCGGACAGCAGCGAAATGCTGCGTGGCTCCTTGCCGGGGGGCCGCGATACGATCTCGACGGACGTTTCCAGGAGATCGACTCCGGGCTCGAGCACGATGTCGGCCTGGCCCCCGCCGAAGAGCCGTTCGAACAACTCGCGAAAATGCCCGCGGACCGTCTCGATCGTCTCGCCCAACAGGCGCCGGCTCTCGTCGTCGATTCGAGCCACCAATTGCTCGATCGCCAGTTTCGCATTCGTGACGTCGGTCAGCTGGGTCTGGAGGCCGGTGAGTCGCTCCGTCAGCGCCTCCGCCTCGGCCAGCGCCTCCATGTTGACCGAGGTCATCGAGGCGAGCTTGCGACGCAGGGTCTCGATCTCCGCGTCGAGTTCACCGCGGTCCGCGGGGACGGCAGGCGTTTCCGGCGCGTCGCCGCCGGCGGCTGGGTCGGCTGTGGCCGTGGCAGATAGCGGTGATTCGGCCTCGTGGGCCACGAGTTCCTCGATGGCGATGTCGTAATCGTCGCGGATCCTCTCGATGATCCGCACACGGCGGTGCCGTGCCTCGCCCGCCTCGAGTTCATGGGCGTGGATCGTCTCGCCGAGCCGCACCGTCTCGGCCCGCGCATCCTCGAGTGCGGCGGCGACCGACCGCCTGTCGTCGGCCAGTTGCTCCTGGTCGGCCACGAGCGCCGCCAGCGCCGCCGCGGACCGCTCCGCCGCCACGAGCGCCTCGGCGTGCTCGGCGGAGGCGGTGAGAAGATCGAGATCAACGACGGCCAGCCGCTGCTCGGCGTCGCCGCGCTGACGCCGAGCCGTATCCAGGCCGCTGCGGCGCGACTGCAGGTCGGCCAGCCGCGCCGTGACGGCGTCGTTCGCCCGGGCCAGCCGCTCGCCGCAGGTGGCCTGTCCGATCCGCAGCCGATGGATCTCGTCGAGCACCTCGCCCCGCGAGCGGTCGAGGGTGTCGATGTCGTGGCGGACCCGGGCGAGTTGCAGGCGGGCCTCGGCCAGGTCGGAGTCGGCCCGCTCGGCGGCGGCTTGGGCGGCGTCGCGGATGGTGTCGAGTCGGACCGTCTCCCGTTCGGCATCCCGCAGGCTCGCTTCCATGGCAGCGACCGCGTCGGTGGCGGCGACCTGCTCGCGCGCGGTGCGATCGAGCTCGGCCCGCGACGAGGCCACCCGCTCGGCGGCCTGCTGGCGGCGTGCCTGGGCCTGCCGCATGTCGTGCCGCGTCGCCGCCAGATCCGCCTGCAGCCGTTCGATCAGGTCGCCGGCCTCGGTCACGGTGCGCGTCAGTTCCTCGTGCCGCTGTTCGAGCGACTTCAGTTCGCTCCGCCGGGCTACCATGCCGGTGGCGGCGCCCGGCAGGCCGATCTCGACACCGCCATCGGCCGAGAGGCACTCGCCGGCCCGCGTGATGAAGAGCGTGCCCGGAGGGGCCGTGGCGACGAGTGGCACGGCATCCGCAAGCCGCTCGACGACCCACACCCGGCCCAGCAGACTGGAGACGAGCGACCGTGCGCCGGCGGGTTCGTCGTCGGGAGCGTGGCGATCCGGCAGACCGACCAGCCGGTCGAGCCGGCCGATCACGCCCGGCTGGTCGTCAGCGGCGAAGGCATCGGCTCCGCGCAACGGCCGGGCCGTGAGGAATCCGATGCGGCCGCCGGCCGCGAGGACGGCACGAGCCTCGTCGGTCGTCGACCAGTCGGACTGCCAACGCACGAGATCGTCGAGGGAGTGGACGACGAGCGCCTGTCCCAGCGTCCCGAGTGCGAGATCGACGAGCGGCGCCCACGTGACGTCGGCATCGACCAGATCAGCCAGCGGGCCGATCAGCCCCGGCACGGCGTGGGCGGGAGCGGTTTCGGCGAGCAGTTTTCGTGCCGCGTCGGAGAAGCCCTCCTGACGGCTGATCATCTCGCCGAGCATCGTGCGGCGCTCCCGGCACGCCTCCAGTTTCGCCTGCCAGCCCGCAAGCGCCTGCCAGGCCGCGTCGACGGCCTCCGCACGCTCGCGATGGGTGACGTCGAGGGTTTCCAGTTCGCATTCCACCGCGCCCAGCCGTTGGGTGAGCGACGCGATGGTGCCCTCCCAGGTGGAGGATGATTCGAGCAGCCGGGCCAGCTGCAGCCGGGCGGCGTCGATTCTCGTCCGCCAGGAGTCGGCGACGCGATGTGATTCCTCGACGCGGGCGGCCGCCCGGTCGAGATCCGACTGCAGCTTCTGCCGCGCCCGTTCCAACGCTTCGACAGCGGTCGATCGGTCGATCACCGCCTGCCTGGCCCGTGCGGCATGCTCGTGCGAACCGGCCGCAGCCTCCTCGCACGACTGAAGCCGTTCGGCGAGGCCGGTCACTTCAGCCTCGATCGCCGCGACGTCGGCCCTGGCGGCGGCGACCGCCTCGACCGCGGCGCGTTGCTCGCGGCCGGCTCGCCGCAACTCGTCCTCGATCCGCGCCTGTTCGGCTTCGAGTTCGCCCCGCCGGTTCCAGAGCACCGTAAGGGTGGCGCTCGCGGCCGCCGTCCGGGCTCTGTCGGTCGCGAGCGACGTGCGGGCCGAGTCCAGCCGGGGATGGAGTTCGACGTCGGCCGCTGCCAGCAACGCGGCGCTCTCCGTGGCGGCGTGCGACCTGTTCTCGGCGGCGGCGAGGGCGTCGCGGGTGGTGGCGAGCTGCGCTTCGACGCGGTTCACCGCGGCGTCGACTTCGGCAAGATCCTGTGCCGCGGCGGCGAGCCGCAGCGTGCGGAGTCGGTCGGTCATCTGCTGCCAACGGCGGGCCCGTGCGGCTTGATGGCGCACGGTCTCGAGTCGGCTCGACACCTCGCCGACGATGTCGGCGAGCCGCTGACGGTTCTGCTCGCTCCGTTCCAGCCTGCGAAGGGCCTCTGTCCTCCGCGCCCTGAAACGGGTGATGCCGGCCGCTTCCTCGAAGACGGCGCGGCGGTCGCGGCCGGAGGCCACGAGGAGGGCGTCGACGCGTCCCTGTTCGATGACGCTGTAGGCCTCGGTGGCGGCACCGGTGCCCGAGAAGAGCTCGCGGATGTCCCGCAGCCGCGAGATTTCGCCGTTGATCAGGTATTCGTTCTCGCCGCTGCGGTAGACGCGGCGGGTGATCTGCACCTGCGGCGCCGCGACGGAGAACAGCCCGTCGGCATTGTCGAAGATGAGCGAGACTTCCGCCGCATTGAGCGGCTTGCGACCGCCCGATCCGGCGAAGATCACGTCGGTCATGTCGCGGCCGCGCAGGCTGCGGACCGACTGCTCTCCGAGCACCCACTTGATGGCGTCGACGACGTTCGATTTGCCCGAGCCATTCGGGCCGACGACCGCCGTGATGCCCGCAGGGAACTCGAACCGTGTCCGGTCGGCGAAGCTCTTGAAGCCGAACAGTTCGAGGGCCTGAAGCCTGCTCATGAAGACTCGTCCGTGGACGTGGCCGCGTCGGCGGCATCGTCGCCGGCCGGCGCGTCCTCGTCGGGTGATGCGGTGGGGATGTCGCGGCTGCGGGCCGAAGCCTCTTCGTGAACGCTCATGCGACCGTCCTCCTCGGCGATGGCGTCGAAGACCAGGCGGCTCTGCAGCGCATGGTGAGAACTCGCCTGCTGGAGAAACTGGACGACGTCCGGATACGTGCCGCCCATCTCCACGATCGCGCGGACGATCGTCTCGACACGGGCGGGAACGTCGTTCTGCTGGTCGGGGTCGCCCGCAACGAAGCGGCTCACGAGTGCCGTCGGGCCGTCGACGACCACCACGATGGTCGGCCCGGCCTCGGCCCGCAGCCCGTCGCCCACGGGATGCTCGGTGCCGAAGAGCACGATTTCCGGACGCCGGCTGCGGGTGACGTGCACCATCGGCGGACCCTTCACGTCGAGCACGTGCAGCGAACACGCATCGCCGAGCCGTTCGCCCCGGACGAGCGGCGAAGTGGGGTCGATCTTCCACAGGCCCCGGAAGCCGCCGTAGCGGGTTTCGGCGCTTTGGCTGGTGAGCAGCGACCGCAAGGCGTCGATGCCGTTGGCGTCGTCGATCGTGCCGAGCGCGGCGAGGGCTGCCGGTCGGGCGCTGCGCAGGGTGGTGGCCGCCTCGGCCAGCGGGGCCGCGGCAGCCGACTCACCGAGATAGGCGAGTGCCTCTGCGGCGGCGAAGCGAATCTCGGCGTCCTTCGACTCGAGCGCGTCGCGGAGCATGGGTATGGCCTCCCTGCCGATCGCCTCGAGGCGGATCGCGGCTCCGGGCGCCGTGACCGGATCGGAGAGCTGCCGGCGAAGCAGTTCGAGCCGCGCGTGGCGGCCGCCGGCCGGCTCGACGACGGCCATGCTCCGTACGACCCGGATATAGCGGCCGAGGTTGTCGGCATAGACGGGCGGGATTTCCAGTTCGATGAAGCGGTCGGTTTTCGGGGTGGCGACGCCACGCTTGGCGCCGCGAATGGAGGTGTGGAACCGGCGATTGATACAGTCGCCGATCCGCTTCGAGAGCCCGATGGAGCGGTGTTCCGGCGCGAGGACCAGCCCGATCGGCCGCGACTGCAGGGCGACGCCGCCGCCGGGGACCTTGGCGCGGAGTTTCGAGACCGGGTCGAGCGTGCCGGTCGACACCGGGTCGACGAGGAGGGGGCCTTCGGCGATGCCCAGCACGTGGCCGTCGCGGATGCGACTCCCGAGCACGGCCATCTCGGCCAGCCGGGTCTCCATCAGCCAGCCGCCGGTGAGACTGGTGGTTTCGGAGTCGGGCGGCACCTCGACGTGGATGTCGAAGCGATCGCCCCGACGCACGCCGGGGGGCAGGTAGCCGTGCACCCAGACCAGCGACGTGGAGGTCGATGCCAGCAGGGCGTTCGGCTCCACCACGCCGCGGGCCTGCATGTCGGCCAGAAGCGACTGTCGTTGGGCGTTGGGGGTCGGGTCGCTGCCGGTGCCGGCCAGACCGGTGATGAGCGCCGCCCGTTCGATCCGCTGCGCGTTGAGCCCCCACGGCGCCGCATAGTCGCCGATGAGCTTCGTGTCGGCCTCGAGGGCCGCGAGCGCCTCGACTTCGGGGCTTTGGCTGCGGATGGCAGGGCCGGCGCAGCCGACGACGCTTGCGAGCAGCAACAGCCACGCAAGCCGCGGCATCAAGCCGGGGCGGCCGTCATGCGGTGTGTGTTCCTCGTGCATCGCGCCACCATTCGTATCTTCGCGGGCCGAGCGGCGAGGCGGGCATGCCCTGCACGCTCGGCCGACAGCGGTCCTTTCAGACGGGAAGAAGGGCGGGAGGGTAGGTGCCTGGTTGGGGACGGTCAAGGCGGCCTTCGGCCTTCTCTTCCAGACCTTTTAAAGCCCATTTCTCCGCGGCAGTGGTGGTCTGGAAAGCTCTTGGCCGCGGCCAGGGGGCCTGCTACGGTTCGCCCCCCGTCGGCCTCCAGCGGGGCGACCGGGTGCGACCGGGCTGCTTTCGTGGCCTGGCAATCGCGCCCTTGTGGTCCATGAAAAGTTCCTGACTCAGGGAGTTTCGTACACGTGAGAATCGCACCGCAGGAAGAACGGCTCCGGATTCACGTCCGCTGGATGATTCGCCGCGACATGCGCGAGGTGCTCGGCCTCGAGCAGGAGGCTTTCGAGTTTCCCTGGTCGGACGAGGACTTCACCCGGTGCCTGCGGCAGCGAAACTGCATCGGCATGGTGGCGGAGTCGGGGGAGTCGGTCGTCGCCTTCATGATCTACGAACTGCACCGGAGCCGCCTGCACGTGCTCAACTTCGCCGTGGCGAGATCGCATCGGCGGCTCGGCATCGGCACGCGGATGATGGAAAAACTGATCGGCAAGCTGACGCCGGAACGGCGAAGCCGGGTCGTGCTCGAGGTGCGGGAGACCAATCTCCCTGCGCAGCTCTTCTTTCGTTCGCTGGGGTTCCGTGCCATCTCGGTGCTGAAGGACTTCTATCAGGATACGACCGAAGACGCGTATCTGATGCACTACGTCTGCTCGGCCGCGGCGATAGGCGAGGCGGTGCCGCGGCGGATGGCAGGCTAGCCGGCCGCGGAAAAACCATCCATGGTTTCTTTCATGACGTCGACGGCGGAAACGCCGAGCGGTGCCGTGGTCCGCTAGCGTTGCATGGCGAGCAAGGCATCGATGCGGGCGACCCGGTCGCGGAGCCTCGACACGGCGTCGTTCTCCGAGTGGCCGACGGCGAAGATCGAGACTGCGGGTGCTCCGGCGGCGAGGCTCTGCCCGGGACGGGGAATGTCGGCCAGGGCCGGCCAGCCGCCATCGGCCCGCGTCCAGTCCGCTGACTCGCGGTCCAGCGCATCGATCAGTGGCTGCGAGACGGCGATCGGCTGGGCAGCGAAGAGCACGGCCTTTGTCCAGGTCGAACCCGGCTGGGGGAGCGGTCGCGCGGCCCAACTGTCGGAAGGCACGGCCCATCCGCAGGCCGACAGATGGGAGCCGGCGATCGAAGCTGCCGTCATGCGCTCGAAGAGTTCCATCGATGCCGTCGGCCGCGGGTTGACCTCGATGACGGTGATGCGGTCCGCTGTGTCGACGATCAGATCGACCCCCACCAGTCCGACGGCGTGAAAGCGGCCCGCGAGCACGTCACCGAGCGGTTCGAGCCTGGCCACCAGATGATCGTGGTGCAGCGGAATCGACGAGCCGGCGAACGCCACGGCGCCGCACCAGGCAAAGTCGCCGGCATGACACCACGGTTCCCCGAGCAGTTGGCGGCTCAGTCCCAGCAGCTGCGACCTGCCTGGAGACAGGCAGTAGCTCGCCGACAGCGAGATGCCCGGCGCCATTCGCTGCCAGACGTGCCGCCGCCCCGCGGTCGCCTCACGGCCGGCCAGTTCGCGGGCGACCGCCCCCGTCCAGCGGCGGATGCCGCGGCCGCCCGCGCCGGCCAATGGCTTCAAAAGAAACGAGCCATCGTCGGGGACTTCCCGTGGAGACCATACGGTCTCGGGAAACTCGAGCCCCACGTCGGCAACCGCGGCCGCCAACTCCGCCGGATCGCGAAGTCGACGCAAGACGCTGCCGACGTTGCCGGCCAGCGGGCGTGTTGCCGCGATGGCATCGACGAGGTCGGGATGGTTTTCGAGCCCGCCCGAGTAGCACCAGGGAGCGGCCGGCGGAAAACCGGCCGCTGCGGCGCGCAGGCTCCATGGATAGCCGGCAGCGCCAGCGTCGGCGCCGGTTGCCGCCGGCACGGCCTCGCGGGCGACCGCCTGCAGGTCGAGGTCGCAGAAGAGATCCGCGGCATACACGGCCCACCCGACCCGGGCGGCTGATTCCGCCAGCGCCCGGGCGCTCGCTCCGAGGATGACCAGCGGCGGGGCCGGGGGACCATGCGTCGCTCCAGCCGTGGTATTCGGTGCGGGAGGGGTGTGCTGTCGACTCACGAACGTCACCTGCTCGTCGGCTTCGGGACGGGCTCCGGCGGCCGCTGCGCCCGGGCCTGCGCGGGCCGGGTTTGTCGGACCTGGGCCAAATGGGTATCCTCTGCCCTC
>JBILWX010000140.1:0-8276 GCA_044369655.1 Pirellulales bacterium | reverse complement strand
CCGCGGCGAGTTCCTCGAGCGTGATGCCGTCGCGGTAGTGGAGGGTGCAGAGGAGGTTGTTCTGGGTCGTCACGGCATGCGGTTCGTATTCCAGGACACGTTCGTACGATTCGATCGCTTCGGCCACCCGTCCTTGATCCTTGAGGATGTTGCCGAGCTGGAAGTGGGCTTCCCAGAAACTTTCTCGGGACTGCAGGCCGCGACGGAAGGCGGCGGTGGCTTCGGCAAACCGCCCGAGCAACTTCAGGGAGATGCCGAGGTTGTTGTACGCATTCGCGTAGTCTGGCCGCAGTTGGACGGCCCGCTGCAGCACGGTCGCCGCCTCTTCGTGCCGGCCAAGATCGAGGAGCACCATTCCCAGATTGTTGTGCCCCTCGGGGTAGTTCTGGTCGAGCGAAAGGCTCTGCTGGTAACAGGCCGCCGCCGCCGCAAAATGACCGAGCGATTGGTAGACGGACCCCAGGCTGTTGTGGAATACCGCCTGGGAACCATCGATCTTGATCGCCTGCTGGATGAAGTGAACGGCCTCGGCGTTGCGGCCCGTCTGATGGGCCACCGCCCCCAGCAGGTGCAACGCGTCGCGCTGATTGGGGTCTTGCCGCAGGATGTTGCGGTAGACCTGCTCCGCCTCCTGAAATCGGCCGGCCTGATGGTGTTCGATGGCGATGTCCAACTGGGCGTCCAGTGAAGTGGCCAACGGTCTGGTCAGCGGACTGCGCAACGGCTCGGCTGTGGCTGGCATCGCATGGCTCCCGGTCCCTCCTTGAACGCGTGAATGTGAGGAAATCCAGGGTTGTGTTTCCGCCGCCGGCGTGAGACACGGCGGCAGGCGTCGCGTGTGCAGCGACGCACGGGGCGTTGGTGCCTGATATCCTTACCGACAGAGAAACCGCCGAGACCAGCAGATCGTCAGGCTGCGAAGACGCTGCCTGAGCACAGAGTGGACACGTCGCTCCGATGCGTCGTCCGCCCGTGGATCGCGATGCGTCAGCGCCTGACGATCCTCGTGCCGAGGACGTTCTGCCGTCCCGTCAGCGGGTCGATCGCAAAGACCCGCACCAGATTCCCGCCCCTGCGGAAGATGGCAGGGTCCAGCTGGATGTCGTAGCCGTGGTTCACGCTGCCCACCCGCGGCAGGAGGTCGGGGCGAGAGCCGTTGGCTGTGAAGACACCGTACAGCCGGCCGTTGATCACGATCCGCACGTTGATCGGGGCCTCACCCGCGCGGGAACTGAACGCCCAGCCTGCCAGCCGCTCGGTCGTGGCGGCTTCCACGGCGCCCACCGGAGCCCGCACGTTCACGACGCGTTTCCCGAGCGAGAGATACAGGCCCGTGTTGCTGTCGAGCGCCTTCACCTCCACGAGATAGCTGCCGATCGGACGGGGAGGCATTGCGATCGCGTAGCCATGATTCGGGCTGCCGTAAGCCGGTGTGAGGTCGTCACGGGTCGCGGTCGCCGTCACGGTGGCGGCCAGCCTCCCCCTGATCCAGAGCTGCACCGTGATCGGCTGGCCGCCCGCATTCGGATCGAGCGCCCATCCCGTCACCGCCACCGGCGTGGCCGACTCGATCAAGCCGATCGGCAGGCGGTTGGCCATGGTCCAGGTCGTGCCGACGAACAGGGCGAGCGATTCCCCCTCGGGGCCTGTGATCCCGGCCGTCGCGGCCGGGCCGGACAGGGCGATCGAATAGGTTCCGATCTGGTGCGTCAGGGGCGACAGCCCGCCGAGCGTCCACGTCAGGTTGTCGGCCGTGGTCAGGGTGGCGCCGTCCAGCGGGATGGCCACGCCATTGCGGGTGAGCGACAGGTGGGTGAGATCGAAGCCCGAGGCCACCTGCCGATTGAAGGTGATCGTGATCGAATCGAGGGCGCCCGTCCACGGATTGCTCGTGCCGAGTCGTGCCTTGGCGGCGAACGACTGTGCCGACAGCGATGCCAGGGCCGCGGCGGCATTGAGCCGGCCGCCGGTCACCGTCTTGCCGGCGAGGCCGGGGAGCGGATCGACCGATCCGAGGATGGCCGCGCGGACCTGGGCGACGGTGATGTCGGGCTTCACGGCCGCCAGGAGGGCGACCACGCCCGACACCTGCGGGGCGGCCTGGGAGCTGCCCGACATGCTGCCGTAGCTGCCGTTGGGACGGGTCGAGTAGATCCCCACGCCGGGGGCGCCCAGGTCGATGGTCGTGCCACCGTAGTTGGAGAATCCGGCGAGGTTGTCATACCGGTCGGTGGCGGCGACGGAGATCACGTTCGGCAGGTCGAAGCAGGCGGGATACCGGGGGCTCACGTCGCAGTTGGCGGCGCTGTTGCCCGCGGCGGCGACGAACGTGATGCCTGCCTCGCCATGGGCGCGGATGGCTTCCTGCAGCATCGCCGACATGCCGGTGCCGCCGCCCCAGCTGTTGTTGGTGACGACGATGTTGATGCCATACTCCCGCCGCATCATCGTGGCGTAGTTGAGTGCGGCGATGGCCCCGCCCGTGTCGCCGACGCCGTAGTTGTTTTGGAACCGCAGCGCCATGATGGAGACCTGCCAGTTGATCCCCGCGATGCCCAACGCGTTGTTGCCCACCGCGCCGATGATGCCCGACACGTGCGTGCCGTGGCCGTAGCCATCCTGGACGTTGGCATTGTTCTCGGCGAAGTTCCAGCCGTGGACGTCGTCCACGAAGCCGTTGTGGTCGTCGTCGACGCCATTGCCGGCGATTTCGCCGGGGTTCGTCCAGAGGTTGGCCGCCAGGTCGGGGTGGGTGAGGTCGATCCCGGAATCCACGACGCCCACTACGACGCTCCGCGAACCAGTCGAGATGTCCCAGGCCTGCGTTGCCTGGATGTCGGCCCCGATCAGCCCATAGCCGCCGATGGCGGTGTTGTTAAGCCCCCATTGCGAGGTGAAGCCAGGGTCGGTCGGGAACGACGAGGCCTGCAGCACGAAATCCGGCTCGAACGACAGCATGTCCGGCGTGTGGAACGCCCACGTGAGCACGTCCTCCCGGCTTGCGCCCGGCGTCGTGAGCGAGAAATAGCCGTTGCCGAGCGAGACCGCCCTCCAGCCGGCCGATTCGAGCGGCAGGGCCGGGAGAGCTGCGGTCGGCTGCAGGCTGGTGGCGACTCGCCCATTCCAGTGGTCGATCCGCGCGAGCGCACTGCTGCCATTCCATTCAATCTGCTGGACGAGGCTGCCGTCCGGCAGGGAGATGACGGGCGGGCAGGTGACGGCGTCCGTGCCGTCGCCCTGACTCGCCGCGAGGAGCCGTCGCCCCTCCAACCATTCCGGACCACCGAGAGTGACTCGGCGGACGTTGCCCGCATGCGTGCGGAGCCTGCGCGAATGAACCCGTTCCATGGGAGTTTTCAGCAACGGCAACGGGCCAATCCACCCTGTGTGGCGATTGATCCGCCGACCGTATTTCCGTGCCAGGAGTCGAACAGGCCGGCGTGATGCCGGTCAGCGAGTCGTTTCCGTCGCAGAGCTTTGCCGCGAAAGCTCCTCTCGCTGATTCAACCATTGCCATGGCCACGGTGAGAGTCCACCCTGTTTTCTTGAAAGTACAAATACACGAGGAAAACTATTGTATTTTCAGGAATCAGGCCGCTGGACAGCTTGGGGGCTTTGGGGGCTTTGGGGAGACTGTGTTCGACTGCCGAAAAGCGACGCGACCCTGGCCGGCTCCGCCGGTCAGGGTCGTTTCGCAACTGCCGCGGGCAATGCGTGCGGATCGCTCCGCGGCATGCGTCTGGTAGCCCCCTACCAGCGGGCCTCGAGACCAAGGTTGGCACCGCTCAGAAAGATGCCGTCACCGGAGTTGAGGCCGGTACCGGCGACGCTCGTGTTCGCGAAGTCGAACTGGTTGGGTGCCAGGGCCAGGCCGTTGATCCAGACCGTGTTGTAGCCGGCGCGGATGCCCCAGACGTCGGTGAGCCGGTAGATCACCGAGAGATTGATGTCGCCGATGAAGCCCACGTCGGTGCCGGTCGCCGATCGCGCCTCCCGCAGGGCGGGAGGGCCCGAGAAGGCGACGAGGGGATCCTGGATCTGCTTCTCGGCATTGCCGAGGAGGCCCGCCTTGGCCCAGCCCTCGATGGCCCAGCGGTCCCAGGTCCAGCGGGCCCTGCTGCCGATCTGGCCACCGAACATGTTGTTCCGCGTTCGCACGGTGTAGGGCACGGCGATCCTCGAATTTCCGTCGACGCAGCAGTCGGCGATGATCGACGCCTCCTCCTCCACGCCCACGTACCGAAAGCCCGCCAGCCAGTCGAGCGTGAGCCAGCTTTCGCTGTAATCCCGCCAGGTTTGCCAGGTGCGGAAGGCGTTGGCCTCGGCGCTGTTGATCACCGAGTTGTATTTGACCGTGGCCGACTCTCCATCCGCCGTCAGGTCGGCGCCGATCGGCTGCGGCATCTGCAGGAATGCAGGGGGTGTCGCCGCCGTGAACCTGGTGGCCGACATGCCATAGACGCCGAAGTAGCCGATTTCCCAGCCGCATTGGTTGGGATTGCGTTGGCCATAAAAGGCCCTGACGCCTGCGGCGACCGGAAACTGCGGGTCGCCGGCCGAGATCAGCGGAGCACCGCTGCCGCCGTCGACGACCAGCGGAATGTTGGCCGCCTGGTTGTCGCGGCCCCAGAAGAGCGCGTCGGTGAGCGCATAGTCGGTCCAGAGGGGCTCGGCGACGCTCGGCACGTCGCGAAAGGCGACGTTGGTCGTCTCGAAGGCCGGTTCCTGCCACGACACCGGCTGCAGGACTTGCGTTTCAGCTGCCGGCAGGATGCCGGCGCAGGACGTCGTCTCGATGACGAGAGCGACGGCCGCAAAGAGCCACCAAGGCCGCAGCCATTTCCAAAGATAGCCATCCGTGAGTGTTGCCATGAACCAATCTCCCTGCTGTGTGTCGTCTCGCTGATCCGCCCCCGATTCCCCCACGGAAGGCACGCCATCCACCCGAAGGTGGGGTACGCAAGGTTCTTCGTCAGTTCCCCTGACGGGGATGAGTTGGCTCACGGAACGTCGTGTTCTGTGAGTGGGGTAAGATGTTCCGGCACGGCTGCCAGGCCGGGCCGCGCACCTTTTCCCCAGACTGCCCAGTCCGGGCGCCCGTGATCCAGGCTCGGGTCGGAATTCGAATGCCCTCCCGCTACGACTACGACGTGATCGTGATCGGGGCCGGCCATGCCGGCGTGGAGGCGGCCTGCGCCGCCGCTCGGCTGGGCGCCACGACCGCCCTGCTCACCACCAACTGCGACACCGTCGGCCAGATGAGCTGCAACCCGGCCATCGGCGGCGTCGGGAAGGCGCAACTCGTCCGCGAGGTCGATGCCCTCGGCGGCGTCATGGCCCGCGCGATCGACGCCACGGGGATCCAGTTCCGCGTGCTCAATCGCTCGAAGGGACCGGCCATGCACGGGCCCAGAGCTCAGGCCGACAAGAAGCTCTACCAGATGGAGGTGAAGCGGATCGTCGAGGAGACCCCCGGCCTCGATCTGCGGCAGGAGACGGTCGACGACCTGATCGTCGAGCAGGTCGCCGAGACGGGCGGGCCCGCCTGGCGGATCACCGGCGTCCGTGTCCGCGGCGATGCGGAGTATCACGCCCGGGCGGTCGTGCTCACGACCGGCACCTTCCTGCAGGCGGTGATGCACACCGGCGAGGCACAAATCGCTGGCGGCAGGGCAGGGGAGGGGACCACGTCGGGCGTGAGCCGGGCGTTGGCCGGACTCGGATTCAAGATCGACCGCTTCAAGACCGGCACGCCCTGCCGGCTGTCGGCGAGGTCGATCGACTTCTCGCAGCTCGACGTGCAGCCCGGCGACGACCGGCCGCAGCCCTTCTCCTTCCTCACGCGCAGCATCGAGCAGGAACAGATGGTCTGCTGGATCACCCGGACGACGCCTGAGATCCACGACCTGATCCGGGCCAACCTGCACCGGGCGCCGATGTATTCCGGCCAGATCCAGTCGCGCGGGCCCCGCTACTGCCCGAGCATCGAAGACAAGGTCGTGCGATTCGCCGACAAGGAGAGCCACCAGCTGTTTCTCGAGCCCGAGGGGCGGCGGACGCAGGAGGTCTACGTCAACGGCATCTCCACGAGTCTGCCCCGCGACGTGCAGGACGCCATGATCCGCCTCGTGCCGGGCCTCGCCCGGGCCCAGATCATCCGCTACGGCTACGCCGTCGAATACGACTACTGCCCGCCCGACCAGCTCACCCCGGTCCTCGAAAGCAAGCTCGTGCGTGGGCTCTTCTTCGCGGGGCAGATCAACGGCACCACCGGCTACGAGGAGGCCGCCGCGCAGGGGTTGGTGGCCGGCGCAAACGCGGCGCTGCTGCCCGCGGGCCGCGAGCCGCTCCTGCTTGCCCGCGAGGATTCGTACATCGGCGTGCTGATCGACGACCTCGTCACCCGGGGCGTGGACGAGCCCTATCGCATGTTCACCAGCCGCGCGGAGCACCGGCTCGCGCTGCGGCACGACAACGCCGACCGCCGGCTCACGCCCCTGGCCGCCGAACTGGGGCTCGCGGAGCCCGAGCGAGTGACGCGACTGGCGGAGAAGACGGCCGGGATCGAGGCGGCAGTCGCCCTCCTGGCCGGCACCCGCGTGGAGGGCGTCACGCTCTTCGACCGCCTCAAGCGGCCCGAGGTGGGCTGGGACGACTGCCTCGCGGCCTTGCCGGCGCTTGCGGACGTGCCACCAGACGTCAGCGAGCAGGTGGAAAACGACATTCGCTACGCGGGCTACGTGAAGGTGGAGCGGGAGCGGATCGAGAGGCAGCGATCGGTGGCGTCGCGACCGATTCCTCCCGGCTTCGAATACGCCAACGTGCGTCATCTCCGCGCGGAGGCCCGCGAGCAGCTCGAGCGGATCCAGCCGCAGACCCTCGGCCAGGCGGGCCGTGTCCGCGGCATCACGCCGGCCGACCTCACGCTCGTGCTCGTGCACCTGGAGGGCCGGGCCTGAGATCCTGCCATGAAGCATGAAGATCGTTCACATCACCGCGGGCGCCGGCGGCAGGCTCTGCGGGTCGTGCCTCCACGATAATGCCCTCGTGAGGAGCCTCCGGGCGCGGGGCGGCGATGCCATCCTCGTGCCGGCCTACGTGCCCACGACCACCGACGAGGAAAACGTCGCCGTCGACCGGATCGTGATGGGGGGCGTGAACGTCTGGCTCGAGGAACACGTTTCCCTGTTCCGACACATGCCCCGCTTCCTCGACGGCACGCTCGGCCGGCTGCTCGATTCCCGGTGGCTGCTCGCGTGGCTCTCCAGCCGCACCGCTTCCACCCGACCGGCCGACCTGGGGCCGCTCACGGCCTCGACCCTCGCCGGCGAGCAGGGGCACCAGCGGAAGGAAGTGGAGAAGCTCGCTCGCTGGCTGGCCGCCGACATCCGTCCCGACATCGTGCACCTCTCCAATGCCCTACTCGTGGGGCTTGCGCGGCGGGTCAAAGAGGCCACCGGTGCCAGCATCGTCTGCAGCCTTTCGGGCGAAGACATCTTCGTCGAGCAGATTCCCGAGCCGCATCATTCACGCATCCGATCGCTGCTGCGGGAGCGGGCCGCCGACGTGGGCCGCTTCGTGGCGCTCAACCACTGCTTCGCCCGGTTCATGGCCGGTTATCTCGACGTGCCGACGGAAAAAATCGCGGTCATTCCCCATGGCCTCGACCGCGCGGGATTTCCGGCCACGCCCCCCGATCTGCCTGCACGGCGGCGGGCACGCGGCGGCCGGCTCGTGGTGGGGTTTCTCGCGCGGGCCTGCCCGGAGAAGGGGCTCGAGCAGCTCGTGCGGAGCCTGCCGCTGATTGCGGCGCAGCGCGACGTGGAGGTGCTCGCCGCCGGCGCGGAAGTCGATTCGGAACGCGGCTACCTCGCGCGATGCCTCGCGCTGGCGAAGGAACTGGGCGTGGCGGATCGGTTTCGCTGGCTCGGGCAGGTGGATCGGCCGGGCAAGCTCCGGCTGCTCGAATCGATCGACGTCTTCGCGATGCCGACGGTGTTTCCGGAGGCGAAGGGGATTCCGGTCATCGAAGCGATGGCCGCGGGCGTGCCGGTCGTCGCCCCGGCGCACGGCACGTTTCCGGAACTGCTCGACGACGAACGGGCCGGCCTTTCGCATCTGCCGGGCGACCCGGCCGATCTGGCTCGCACGATCGGCAGGCTGCTCGATGACGAAGTGCTCGCCTCACGCTGCGGCCAGCATGGCCATGCGCTTTCCCTCGCCCGGCACACCGCGGAGCACATGGCCGCCGCGCACGAGGAGCTGTATGCACGGCT
>JBILWX010000046.1:0-25694 GCA_044369655.1 Pirellulales bacterium | reverse complement strand
CGCACGCCCCCTATTCCGTGGCGGAATCGCTCGGCCGTCAGGTGGTCGGCGAGGCGGTGCGTCGACGGCTGCCCGTGATGATGCACGTGGCCGAGAGCCGAGAGGAGGCGGAACTGCTCGCGACGGGCGGCGGCGCCTTCCGCAGCCTGCTCGAGCAGTTGGGCGCCTGGCGGCCCGACTCGCCACCGCGGCTCGTGCCGGTGGCCGACTGGATCACGCTCCTGGCAAAAGCACCGCGGGGCGTCGTGGTGCACGGCACGTTTCTGCCGGAGGATCAGACGGCGCTCTCGCGGCTGGCCCGGCATCGCGACCGGCTCTGCGTGGCGGTCTGCCCGCGGACCACGCTGGCGCTCTCCGGCAGGCTGCCGCCCGTGGCGGCCTTTCGGGCCGCCGGGATCCGCGTGGCGATCGGTACCGACAGCCGAGCATCGAACCCCGATCTGTCTGTGCTGGCCGAGTGCCGTGCGCTCGTCGAGGGCGGCGCGGTCAGTCCGGCGGAGTCGCTCACGATGGCCACGAGGCGGGGCGCGTGGGCCCTGGGCTTCGAACGCCGCTGCGGCATTCTTTCGCCGGGACGTTCCGCCGATCTGGCCATCCTGCTGCCGGCCGGCCGGTATGAAGATCCTCACGAGGCTGCGGTCGATCCCACCACGCAGGTTGCCGCCACGTTCCGCCGCGGCCGCGTTATTGCTGGAATGAGCTGGGAAAAAAGGTGACAGCCACCAACAATGGTGAAGCTGGCATCTTTCCCAGATGTGGTGCCCGGCAATGGTCAGCCGAGCGGCCCCGTCGTTGACTTTTTGGTGCGCAAAAACTAATATTTTGAGTTCTCAAAAGAAAGGTTTTGAGGAGCCAAAATATGCGGCGTCGCGGATTTACGCTGGTGGAATTGCTGGTGGTGATCGCGATCATCGGCGTGCTCGTGGGGTTATTGCTGCCCGCCGTGCAGGCGGCGAGGGAATCCGCCCGCCGGGGGCAGTGTGGCAACAGCCTCCGGCAGATTGGCATCGCGCTGCACAACTATCTCGACGGACGCCGTTACTTTCCGGCCGGTTACCTGGCTGATACCACGTCGCCCAGCCGCGATGCCGATACGTTCGACGCCCCGCCGGGAACCGGTTGGGGCCTGGCCATCGCCCCGTTTCTGGAAGAGGCTGCCAGCACCGTGGCCTACGATTCCGCCGCTGGCGTGGCTGCCGCCGCCAATCGGCCGATCGTCTCACGCCGGCTGGCCACGTTTCTGTGTCCATCGTCGACCGGCCCTCGCGATGCGTTTGCCGTCCTCGATGGAAGCGGCGTGGCTCACGGGTCTGGGGCCGTTCTCGGCCGTAGCGACTACGTCGCCAACGCCGGCCACGAGGATCCCTGGGATGGATCGCCCCGCGTCGACTGGCGTGGCATCGCCAACGGCCCGCTGTATCGTAACTCACGGCTGCGATCGGCCGAAGTCACCGATGGCCTGTCGAAGACGGTGTTCGTGGGCGAACACTCGCAGGCACTTTCCCAGAAGGCCTGGGCCGGGATCGTGCCTGGGGGGTTCAGTCATCCAGCCGACGCCTTTCGCGCCACGACGGCTGCCGAGCACGCCGCCGCCCTCGTGCTGTCGCACAGCGGCCCGGCGGCCGGGGAAGCGGGGATCATTCATGTGCCCAACGATCCCGCCGGCCACTGCGATCAGATGTATTCGCAGCACCCCGCCGGCGCGAACGTCGTCATGGGTGATGGATCGATGCGGTTCATCGCCGCGGCCATCGACCGAACCACCTGGGCGGCGTTGGCGAGCGCCTCGGGAGGAGAGATCGTCACCGTCGACTAAAGGACGCCCCGACATCGGGTCTTTTACAGGCGGCAGTTGGCGATCTGCGTTTCGATGATCGCCGAGGCGCCGATGGCGTCGAGCCGCTCCATGATCGCGTGGGCCTCGCCCCGCTTCACCATGGCCCGCACGGCGCACCAGTCGGGATCTTCCAGGCCGCTGACGGTCGGCGAGTTGAAGCCGGGAGTGATCTTCTCCGCCTCCGCCAGCCGCGTGCGGGGCACGTTGTACTCGAGCAGCGACCAGTTGCGGGCGATCACGATCCCTTCCAGCCGCCGCACGATCCGGTCGGCCGTGGCCGCGTCGCGGACCTCGTGGTTCTGCACGAGCACGGTTTCGTAGCGGCCGATCTCGTCCAGCACGCGGAGCCGGTTGGCCGCGAGCGTGCTGCCCGTCTCGACCAAATCGACGATCGCGTCGGCGACGCCGAGGTTGATCATGATCTCCACGCTGCCGGAAAGCTCCACGAAGTGGGCCTCCACGCCCCGCTCCGCCAGCCACTGCCGCGTGATCCGTGGGAAGCTGGTGGCGACGCGTTTGCCGGCGAGTTGCCGGGCGTCGGTCACGGGGGAGTCATCGGCGACACAGAGGGCCAGTCGGCAGGAGCCGATGCCGAGGTCGAGCCGGTGGACGAGCGCTTCGCCGCTCTCGGCCACCAGATCGGCGCCGGTGATGCCAAGATCGATCGCGCCCTCGGCCGTCAGCACGGGGATGTCGTCGGTCCGCAGGAAAATCACCTCGACCGGCATGCCGCGGCACAGCGCGAACAGGCTCCGCTCGTTGCGGCGGAACGAGACGCCGGCGTCATTGAGCAGGTGCGCGGAGATTTCCGCGAGGCGTCCCTTGCTGGGAACTCCGATCCGCAGAAGCGGTGGTTTGGCGTGATCGCTCACGAAGAGGCTCCGTCGGTGCGTTGTGTCGTGGGGGGAGAGGCTTGGCGACCGGCCCCGGCCGAGCGGGCCGCCTTTTCGTCGAGACCGGAGATGCCGAATCGGCGGGCCAGTTCGTCTTCCACCTGCGAGAGCCCGACGCCGCGGCAGGCGAGTAGGACGAGCATGTGGTAGACGAGGTCGGCCGCCTCGGAGACGACCCGGTCGTCGGTTTCATGGTCTGCGGCCGCGACCAGTTCCCCGGCTTCTTCAGTGACCTTGGCGCCGATCGCAGGCACACCGCCGGCGAGCAGCCGGCTGGTGTAGGATCGTGCGGAGGGATCGCCCTTCCGCGCCGCCACCACCCGCTCCAGGTTTTCCAGGGTTTCGCCCAACCGACGCATCGATGGCTCCAGACAGTCACCAGCACGAGGCCGCCCCGCCGGCCGCTCCGGAGGGGCCCTCAACTGTAGCATGCCCGTCTGGTGCATTCGGCGGCCGGGAATCGGCCGCGGCAGCCCCCCTCGGGCCGGTCCTGCGGGACGACTGCTGGATCCTTTCCGGCCCCACTGCGTCGGGAAAAACGGCCCTCAGCCTGCTCCTGGCCCGTCGGCTCGATGCGGAAATCGTGAGCGTCGACTCGATGGCGGTCTATCGGGGGCTCGACATCGGCACGGCCAAGCCCACGGCGGCCCAGCGGGCGGACGTGCCGCACCACCTCGTCGACGTCGTGGAGCCGGGCGAAATCTATACCGTGGCCCGCTGGCTGGCCGATGCCGCGGCCGCCGTGGAATCCTGCCGCCGGCGGGGAAAACGGGTGCTCTTCGTGGGGGGCACGCCGCTCTATCTCCGGGCGCTCCGTGATGGCCTCGATCCGCAACCTCCCGGGGATGCAGCATTCCGGCGACGGCTGGAGGAGGAGGTGCGGGCCACGGGCACGGTCGGTCTGCACGCTCGCCTGACACAGGCCGACCCGGTCGCCGCTGCCAGGATCCATCCGAATGATGCGAGGCGAATCATCCGAGCCCTGGAGATCGTGCATGCAACGGGCCAGCCGACCCCGTCGTCGTGGTTCGACGAGCGGCCGCAGCACCCGGTGTTCGACCGGCAGATGATGATTCTCGACCAGCCGCGGCGGACGCTGCGCGAGCGGATCGATCGCCGTGTCGAGGCGATGTTCGCCCAGGGGCTCATCGAGGAAACGCACGCGGCCGCCGGCCGGCCCGGCGGCATCGGTGCGACGGCCCGGCAGGCGGCCGGCTATGCCGAGGCGCTCGACATGCTCGCCGGGCGGATGAAACGCAGTGAGGCGATTCGGCTCACGCAGCAGCGGACTCGGCAGTTGGCCAAGCGGCAGCTCACCTGGCTCCGCAGTTTCAAAACGGCCACCTGGCTCGGGGCCTGAGCCACCGGCACGGCGACGCCAGAATCTGCTAGCAACAGGCGTGCTAGCACCGGATATGGGGGTGTGCAGGGGCATCCGACCACAAAATCGGAAAAATCCTTGCCTTGCGTCGCGGGCCCGATACGTTCTCGCCCGTTGCGTGTGCGGCGGCCGTGAGGCGGCTCGCAGGACGCGACAAACGGATGGATCCGTTTGATCGGCTCAGTTGATCGGATCGTGGCTCGAACGACGAAATGGCTCGGCTCCCCGGTGGGGAGCCGGCCCGTGTGCCCGGATGGCACCCGCCCGCCGTGCAGCCCCGACAGGATGACGGTCGAAGCGTTAGGGATGACGCTGCCAGGGCCCGTGCCATTCGTGGCGCCGTGGCTGTCTGCGTCGTGCCCTGCCGTTCGGTCTGCATCCAGTGGGGAGGCGCGGGGGAGGGCTCCAGCCGCCTGCACGCGGGGGTCGCGCTGACCACCACGTCGCCGGGCCGGTCGGCAGGATGCCGACTCGTCACTTGTTCAGAGGAACCCCATGGCTGCCAAACCCCTCATCGGCATCAACACCGACTATCGTTCCACCCGCAAGGAGCACGCCGCACTCTCGTTCGTCGCGGCGGGCTACTACGACGGCATCACCGCCGCGGGCGGCATTCCTGTGATCCTGCCGCCGCTGGCCGACGAGGAAGACGTCATTCGCCTGCTCGACCTGCTCGACGGCGTGGTGTTGGTGGGAGGGGCAGACCTCGATCCGCGGCGTGATGGCTACATGCCGCACCCGGCGGTTCGACCCATGGATGCACGGCGGGAGGATTTCGACCGCATGCTGGCCAAGCACGTCTGCGCCCGGCACATGCCCGTCCTGGCGATCGGCAGCGGCATGCAACTGCTCAATATCACCGAGGGGGGGACACTGTTCCTGCACCTTCCGGAGGATCTTCCGAAGGCGATCCCCCACAAGGATCCGATCGACCAGGCCCACCGTCACGCCCTCGTCGTCGAACGCGGCTCGGTGATGGAACGCGTCTATGGCGATGGCGAGATTCGCGTCAACAGCATGCACCACATGGGCATCGACGACGTCGCGGAGAGCTTCAAGGTGACCGCGCGGGCACCGGACGGCGTCGTCGAGGCGATCGAAAGCATCGTCGAGGGCTGGGTGGCGATCGGCACGCAGTTCCATCCCGAGGCCGAGAGCGCCTCGGCACTCGACGTGAAGATCTTCGAGGAGTTCGTGATCGGCATCACCGGCGAGGTGCCGGAAATGCGGCTGGTGGCTTGAGGCGTCGCTCCTCAGCCCGGAAACATCACGCGATAGATCTCGACGGCGGGCCCGCCGGTCGCACCACGCGGTCGGCGGGCCCGCTGCTTGACGACCCCCAGCCCCGCTGCGCGGGCGGCCGGCTCGAAGCCGGCCGCTTTCTCCCGGCAGGGATCGGCAACCAGCGCGATGCCATCGGGCTTGAGCGTGCGGGCGATCACGTCGGCGAGCGCGGCGGGATGGTGCGATTCATAGAGCACGTCGGCCGCCACCACGCGGTCAAACCGTCCCAGATCGTCCGGGAGCTTCCTCCAGTCGAGTTCCCGCGTGGTGACCGCCTCCAGGCCGTTGCGGGTCGCGTTGTACCGCACGCCCTCCAGGGCGGCCGACTCGTAGTCGGTGGCGGTCACCGTGAACCCGGCACGGGCGGCCGCCAGCGACGGCAGGCCCAGGCCGCAGCCGAGTTCCAGCAGCGAGAGCCCCCGGCCGTCGGCTGCCGCGAGATCCTCGGCGAGCACGATCGCCGACTCCCAGACGTCGGCCCAGTAGGGAATCCGCTCGTCCGCCTCGAAGGCGGCAAGGTCGATGAGCGCCTCCATGTCGGGAGGCCGCCAGATCGAGAGCGGACGGCCGTTGACGTCGATCTGCCGTTCCACCGGTTCAAACCGTTCGAATCCCATCCAGCATCCTCTCTCAGCGGGCCTGTGGTGCGGCGGGCCGCTGCCGGCGCTGCGGCAGCGGTTTTGCCGCGGCGGCAGCGGGTTCCGGTAGGCGGACCGCATCCGGGAACGATACCATGTGGTCCCATGCTCACCGACTATGACCTGCATCTGCTGGGCGAGGGCCGCCACTGGAAAAGCTACGAGAAGCTCGGGGCGCAGTTGGATGTCGCCGACGGGGCGGCGGGCGTGCATTTCGCCGTCTGGGCGCCCAATGCCGAGGCCGTGAGCGTGGTCGGGGATTTCAACGGCTGGAACGGCCAGCGGCACGCGATGCAGAAACGGATTCCGTCGGGGATCTGGGAACTGTTCGTGCCTGGTCTCGGCCCCGGCACGCTCTACAAGTATCGCGTGCATGCCGACGGCGGGTTCACCGACCGGGCCGACCCGTACGGCTTCGGCGCCGAGGTGCCGCCCCGGACGGCCTCCAAGGTGATCGATCTGGACAGCTACGCCTGGCGCGATCAGGAGTGGATGGCGCAACGGGCGGCCCGCAACAGTCTGTCGGCTCCGCTCACCATCTACGAGGTGCATCTCGGCAGCTGGCGGCGGCCGGGTGGCGATCGGCACCGCTGGCTCTCCTATGCCGATCTGGAGCGGGAACTCGTCCCCTACTGTGTCGACATGGGGTTCACGCACGTCGAGTTCCTGCCGCCGACCGAGCACCCGCTCTCCGCCAGTTGGGGCTACCAGACGATCGGCCTCTTTGCGGCCACCAGCCGCTTCGGTTCGCCACAGGATCTGATGGCGCTCATCGACGCCCTGCATCGGGCCGGCATCGGCGTGATCATCGACTGGGTGCCGGCCCATTTCCCGCGCGACGGCCATGGTCTGCGACGGTTCGACGGCACCGCGCTCTACGAGCACGAGGATCCGCGGAAGGGGGAGCATCCCGACTGGGGAACGTTGATCTTCAACTACGGTCGCAACGAGGTCTCCAACTACCTGGTTTCCAGCGCCCTGTTCTGGCTCGACCGGTACCACGTCGACGGCCTGCGGGTCGACGCCGTGGCCTCGATGCTCTACCTCGACTACAGCCGCAAGGACGGCGAATGGGTGCCCAACTGCCACGGCGGCAGGGAGAACCTGGAGGCGATCGACTTTATCAAGAGCTTCAACGTGCAGGTGCATGCGCACCACCCGGGGGTGCTCACGATCGCGGAGGAGTCGACCGCCTGGGCCGGCGTCTCGCGGCCGACCTACGTGGGGGGGCTCGGGTTCAGCCTGAAGTGGAACATGGGCTGGATGAACGACACCCTCCGCTACATGCGGCACGATCCCGTGCACCGCAAGTATCACCACGACGAACTCACCTTCAGCCTCATCTACGCGTTTCACGAAAACTTCGTGCTGCCCTTCTCGCACGACGAGGTGGTGCACGGCAAGGGCTCGCTGCTCGATCAGATGCCGGGAGATGCCTGGCAAAAGTTCGCCAATCTCCGGCTCCTCTACTCCTACATGTGGTGCCACCCCGGCAAGAAGCTGCTCTTCATGGGGGGCGAGTTCGGGCAGTGGCAGGAATGGAATTTCGACGAGAGCCTGCACTGGCACCTGCTCGCAGGGGAGAACCATCGCGGTCTGTCGCGTGCACTCGCCGACCTGAACGATCTCGTGCGGCGCGAGCCGGCCCTGCACGAACTCGATTTCGACGGTCGCGGCTTCGAATGGATCGACTGCCACAATTGGCAGGACAGCGTGCTGGCCTTCGTGCGTCGCGGCTCCAGCAGCCGTGATTGCCTGGTCGTCTGTTGCAACTTCACGCCGGTGCTCCGTCACGGGTATCGGCTCGGGGTGCCGGCCGCAGGCGGCTACGAGGAGATCTTCAACAGCGATTCGTCGTGGTACGGCGGGAGCAACGCCGGCAACGGCGGCGGACTCCAGTCAACGCCGCAGCCCCACCACGGCCGCGAGCATTCGCTCACGCTCACGCTGCCGCCGTTGGCGGTGGTGGTGCTCAAGCCTCGGTAGTCGACCGGGTGGGAGCGGCCGGCCGCGCCCGGCTTTCAACGACGCCAGAGGAGCTGTGCCGAGACGCCGAGCCCCGGGTCGAAGTTCACCACGTCGGTCCGGCCGGAGGTGAAATTGGTGCCCTGGAACAGCTTCCTGTCGAACAGGTAACTGGCCGTGACTTCAAAGGCGAAACCGCCGGCGAGCACGCGCTCCAGACCGACGGCGGCCCGTTGGTCGAAGACATAGAATCGCTCGTCGTTTCGCACCCGATCGGCGAGGAAATAGATCTCGGTGTCGGTGCGGTAGAACGCGATCGCAGAAAGCCGCTCCCCCAGCCTGCGTCGGGCGATGGCGTTGACGTTGACCAGCGGCGTATAGCCGATCGAGAAACTCCAGTCGTCGTTTGGCCGATAGTCGAGGCCCGCCGGCACGCCGATCTTCGCTTCGAACGTGGCGTTGGGACGCCACAGGTATGCCACGCCGGGAATCGGGTAGGGGAGCTGCGAGGTGGGGGAATAGAAGAGGCTGAAGTTCCACTCGTCCCGTTCATTTTTCGCCGGCCGGTTATAGAAGCCGATCGCCATCAGGGTCAGGTCTCGGCCGGCGGCATACGGTCGATCACTCGCCGACCCGAGCAGGAACGTGCCGCCGATGGTGCCGCCGCCTTGGAGCGGCCTGATGTGCATGCCGCCCGTCTCGACGAGCCAAAGCTGGTCCGGGATGGGCTGCCCCGAATCGGGCAGCATCGCGTCGGTCGCCAGTTCGAGGCGACCGAACTTGGCGATGCCAATCCAGAGCGGTTTGCCGTCGACGGGCCGGCCGAGCGGGACCGACACGCGGGCGAATTGGCCGTTCATCGCCAATGATGCCGGCTGGCCCTGGACCGGGACAGCCGGCGACCAGAAGCCTCCCAGAGCGACCGGCGCGGTCTGCCGAAACGGTGACGAGGGCTTCTGGACGGGGGCGGACGGCCCGGCATCCGGAGCGACCATCGGTTCCTCGTTGCCGTCGATGCCGAAGGAGGTGACGGGAGGAAGGTACTCGACCAGGGAAACACCAGCCTCGCCGCGGTCATCAAACGAGCCGAGCAGGTCGGGCTGACTGGCAAACAGCGACTCCGGCAGGGATGGTGCAGGCGTTGCCGCCTCGTCGCCACCGCGGACCGGCAGGCAGCACCAGCCCCACGCGGCCACGATCAGAAACACGGCGATCGTTCGTCCTGCCACGCACTCGCTCCCGGAGCAACGATTCGTCGGTCACGCGGGGAACGATAGACGCGTACTCCCGCGGTCACAACGGGCAATCACCGCCGGGAATTGGGGCTCTTGGCAGGCCGGCGAGGTTTGGCGGGACTGGCGAACCCTATCTCGGCTGGCGTTTCCAGTCGAGGCCGTATCGCTTCTCCATGCCCTGGATCATCTCGCGGAAAGTGTTCGAAGCCTCCCGCTGCGCGACCATGCCGATCCGCTGGCGGTCGTTGCGGCCCGCCAGAAACTTCTCCTGCAAGGCCGCCGTGGGCGGTTCCTGTGAGACGAGGCGGATGACGTAACAGACGGTTTGCGGCTCGTTGAAAGCCACTGCCGTGCGGCCCGGCTCGAGAGAGAACACCGCCCGCATGAATTCGTCGCCCGGCATCGAGAGTCCCTCGGGCTGCGAGATCACGGGTCCCCCGGCCATACCCTGCGTGAGCCACGAGAAAGGGCCGGCCTGCAGCGACTTCAGCTCGGTACCGCCGGTGCCGGCCTGCGGCAGCGTCGCCTCGAGCGACTGCTGTTTCCCGTCGGCCTGCCTGGCGATCTCAGCGGCGCGGCCCTTGGCCAGCCCGCGTCCTTCGACGATCCGCCAGGCACGCTCGACTCCCGGACGGGCGGTCTCGAACGACGGCGTGAATTCGGGCTGGTCTTCCGTCCGCCACGACAAGTAGCGGTTGCCCTCGACGTCGCGCGATCGGATGGGACGCAGCGACATCGATCCGGCCCCGTACATCTGGTCGAGCCATCGCTGCTGGCGGATGCCGAACCGGCTGCCGGGGTCCTGCACGAATTCAAAGCTGCCACCGATCCCCCCGGCGGCGAAGGCGGCGTCGGCCGCCACCAGCTCCGAGCGACCCGACTGCAGACCCTGTTTTTCGGCGATGACGGCCACGTCGGGAGGCCGCGGGGCCTCGATGCCAGCCGGCCGCCGGGCCTGCCAGAGTGCGTAGTCTTCTGCATACCGACCGATGTCGGCGGCGACAGCCGTGAACACGGCGTCGATCCGGGCGTCGGCCCGCTCCCGAGCGAGCCGCTTGCGGATGTCGTCCTTCACCGCGTCGAGCGGCTCAAACTGCGGCGTATCGGCCGTTTTCGCATCGGCTTCGGCTGCCGGCTTGTTGCCGTCAGCGGCTGGCTTGTCGGCTTCGGCCGTGGGCTTTTCGGCGGGCTTCGTGGCTGCAGCGTCGGCGGGCTTTGCGTCTGGCTGCTTGAACGACACGGTGCGGAACGGACTCGTGCCGATGGCGGCGCCCTTTGGAGAGGGCGTGGGAGTGGGGGCGGCCCCGGCCGGCTTGGCCTCTCCCTCGGCCGGCTTGGCCTCCGGAGTGGTCGCCTTTGCTTCGGGGGAATCCGCCTTCGCTTCGGGAGCCGCCTTCGCTTCGGGAGCCGCCGGCTTTGCCCGAAACATCGTTGTCTTGTTCTTCTCGTAATATTCCCCGATCTGCTCGTCGGTCACCTCCTTGGCGGCTTCCTCCTCGAAGAGGCCCCGCTTCGCGACGAGGTAGTCGTATTGCACCCGGTGGGGCTCACGGAAGCCAGGATCGGCACTGCGGGCCTCCGGCAGGTCGTTCTTGTATCGCTCGTAGAAGCCTCGAAGGGATGATTCCGAGGGGGCAGGCACGCTGTCCGAGAAGCCTTCCACCACCACGGGCACCACCTCCACCGTGGCCTGCTGTTCGAGTCGGCGGAAGTAATCCCACTGCCATCCAGGCGGATCGGCATTGAAGCCCGATTGGTGCAGCATGAGCATCGTCCTGGCGGCCAGTTCCGTGCGCAGGGCCTCGAAGAGATCACGCTGCGTCAACGGCAATGGCCCCAGACGGAGCCTGGAGAGGATCTCGTCGAATTGTTCCTGCCGTACGAGGTTGCCGGTCCATTGGCCCAGGAAATCGTTGATTGCCTGGTCGCTGATGAGGATGCCGTTCGCCTTGGCGTCCTGGGCCAGCAGCGTCGTTTGCACCGTCTGTTCCTCCCCCTCCGGAAGCAACGGCAACCGGGATGGATCACGGCCACCGGCTGCTGCCGATTCCATCAGAAAGCGGTTCACGAGCGACCGCAGGGCGACGGTTCGCTCCAGATCGCCCTCCCGCAGTTCGCCGCCATTCCATGTCACAGCCACCGGGTCCTGCGTGCCCACGGAGCTGCCCATTTGGAGAAATGGAGGCAGCACGAAAAACGCGAGCATCGCCAGGATTGCGACAAATACGAGCAACGAACGCTGGTATTTGCGAAAAATCTCGAAGGAGCCGACCATGGCACCGCCTATGGGCTGTTCCCGGACGGCAGAACCGCCGAGGCTTGACAAGGATCTTGAGGGCAGGGTAACGCTTGGAGTCCTGCTGACAGGCCGCAGATTGTAGCGCTGGGCCGATTTGCGCCAATCCCGATGCTGGCATCGCTCACTAAAAACCTTCCCGGACACCGCCCCTCACGATGGCCAAAAAGACATCAAAGCGACCGCCCGCATCAAGCAAGGGCCGTAGTCCCGCATCAAGCAAGGGCCGTAGTCCCGCATCTGCCGGGGCGGGGCTCCCCAAGGGTGATTTTCAGCTGGTGATCGTCGAGAGCCCCGCCAAGGCGAAAACCATCGAAAAATACCTGGGTCCAGGATTCGTGGTCAAAGCCTCGATCGGGCACATTCGCGATCTGCCGAGCAAGGCGCCGCGGGGCTCCAAGCAGCCGGTGCCGGGCGTCGATCTCGACCACGACTTCGCCCCCACCTACGAGATCGACGACAACAAGACCAAAACGGTCTCGGAACTCCGGCGGCTCGCCAAGGGAGCCAGCGAGGTCTGGTTCGCCACCGACTTGGATCGCGAGGGCGAGGCGATCGCCTGGCACCTCACGCAGGTGCTCGACGTCGATCCGGCCCATGCCAAGCGGGTGACCTTCGACGCGATCACCAAGGCGGAGGTGCAGCGGGCCTTCAGCGCGCCCAGAATCATCAACATGCCCCGCGTCGAGGCCCAACAGGCGCGGCGGATCGTGGACCGCATCGTGGGCTACCAGGTATCGCCCATCCTCTGGAAGAAGGTGGCGGGCGGCCTGAGCGCCGGCCGCGTGCAGAGCGTCGCCACCCGGATCGTGGTGGAGCGGGAACAGGAAATCCGCGACTTCACGCCGGCGGAATCCTGGGACATCTCCGCCAACATCACGTTCGACGTGGCTGCGGCCGCCGGCTTGCACGGAGAATGGGCAGCCTTCATGGCGCAGCGCGACGAACGGGGGCGGCAGCCGCTGGTGCGGGATCGGATGGCGTGGCTGGCCGATCGCCGGGCTTTGTCGTGCGATCTGGTCGAAGTGGCCGGCAAGCCGCTGCGGATCGAGGCGGAGAAAGACGCGACGGTCGACCTGGCCGTGACCGCCAGGCAGGCTGCCGAGGCGGCCGGACTGCTCGCCATCGAGGTCGTGCGTGAGACCGAACCCGACGGCAAGGGCCGCGGAAAAAACATCGTACGGATCACCGGTCGGCCCGACCCGGCCGCCCGCTACACCGTCGAGTCGATCGACGTCACGCGGACCCGCTCCCGCCCGTACCCTCCGTTCATCACGAGCACCCTGCAGCAGGCCGCGAGCAGTCGGCTGGGCATGTCGACCGACCGCACGATGCGGATCGCCCAACAGCTCTACGAAGGGATCGATCTGCCGGGCGAGGGCCGCGTCGGCCTCATCACATACATGCGAACCGACTCGACGAACCTGTCGAAGGAGGCGGTCGACATGGCGCGACGTTACCTCGACCAACGGCTGGGCGCGAAATACCTCCCCGACAAGCCCCGCTCCTATTCCAGCAGCAACGAGAGCGCCCAGGAGGCTCACGAGGCGATCCGGCCGACCGACGCCTTCCGTGAACCCGACGCCATCGCCAGCGCCCTCGATGCCGACCAACTCAAGGTCTATCGGCTCATCTGGCAGAGCTTCGTGGCCTGCCAGGCCACCGACGCCGAGTGGGATTCGACCAGTGTCCGGATGCGCCGCACCGACCGCGACACCGGAGCCGTGTTCAAGGCGAGCGGCCGCGTGCTGCGGTTCGACGGCTTTTATGCGGTGAGCGGGGCGCCTAAAGACGACGGCGACCAGGTGCTTCCCGATTTCGAGAAGGGCGCGCAGCTCGCCCCCTTCGAGATCGAGCCGCGGCAGAAGTTCCAGGCTCCGCCGCCGCGCTACACCGAGGCGACGCTCGTCAAGAAGATGGAGGAGGAGGGGATCGGCCGCCCCTCCACCTACGCCAGCATCATCAACGTGATCGAGAACCGCGGCTACGTCGTGCAGCAGGAGCGGCGGTTTCACGCCACGGCCATCGGCGAGGCCGTCACCGGCTTTCTCAAGCGGGGCTTCCGGGACCAGTTCATCGAGATCGGCTACACGCGGGAGATCGAACGCGAACTCGACCAGGTGGCGCAGGGCACGAAACGGTGGACCGACATGCTCCACGAGTTCCACAACGAACTCACGCCGAAGCTCGAAAGCGCCATGGAAGAGCCGCACGAGAAGGCCAAATCGGATCCGTCACCCTATGCCTGCCCGCAGTGCGGCCGGCGGCTGGAGTATCGCCTCGGCGGCAAGGGGGAGTTTCTCTCGTGCAGCGGCTACAACGAGAAGGTGCCGGTGCCGGTGGCCGCCCCCAAGACGACGGCCAAGGGGAAAAAGCGGAAGCCCGCCAAACCGAAGGAACAGCCCGCCTGCACCTTCGCCATGCCGGTCGACCGCCAGCGGCGGCCGCTGCTCCCGGAGCAGATCGACCTGCTCTCTCCGGCCGGCGTTCCCATGGTCAAACGCACCGGCCGGTTCGGCGACTTTCTCGTCGAGGACAAGCCGCGGCCCGTGAAGGCGAAGGGAAAGAAGGCAGCCGACGAGACGCCGGCCGAGCCGCCCCCCTTCATCCTCAACCTCGACAGGAAGGGGAACATCAAGTTTCCCTCGCCACCGCCGCTCGTCACCGACATCGCCTGCCCCAAGTGCGGCAACGTCATGAACCTGCGGGACGGCAAACGCGGCCCCTGGCTGGGGTGCCGGGCGTTTCCCAAGTGCCGCGGCCGCGAGGCCTTCACCAAACTGCCCGAGACGCGGCAGAAGGAACTCGAGCGGCAACTCGCCGCCCTCATGGCCGGTCACACGAAGCTGTCACTGACCAGACGCGATGGCGTGACGCCCGTGATGGAGGGCACCCCGCTGTCGTCGCTGCAGATGGAGGGCGGGATCGCGGAGCTCGCGAAGTTCGAGGCCTGACGGGCTCCGAATTCCCTTGCTTGCGCTGCGGTTTTGGATGCACGCCATCCATCACAGCCACGGCAGGTCGCCCGTGAAGGTGCTGGGCATTTCATCGAGGGCGACGGCGAACGCCGTGGCATGCGAGCGGCAGTGGGAGATGCTCACGAGGATGCAATGGATCCCCATCTTCTCGGCGATCTCCTGCGTGCCCCCCTTGAGAAACGCCTGTGGCCTGCCTCCCGGGCCGTTCTTGACCTCGATGTCACGCCAGCTGATGCCTCGGCGCCAGCCGGTGCCGAGCGCCTTGAGCACCGCTTCCTTGGCGGCCCAGCGGCCGGCGAAGTGCTGCGTGGCCATGCGCCGGCTGCGGCAGTATTCGATCTCGAGCGGCGTGTAGACCCTGTCCACGAACAGCTCGCCGTGGCGTTCGATCATCTGCGCGATCCGCAGGCATTCGGTGATGTCGGTGCCCACTCCCAATACCTTCATGGCCGTTTGCCTCCGCCGGAGGACCGTCCGACCGTGGCGGGTTTCCCGGCCGTGCCACGGGTCAGGCCACAGGCCTTTCGGGCCCGGTCGAGCACGTCGCGGGCCTTGGCCCGCGCCCGCCCGGCCCCGGCGTCGAGAATCGACTCGATCCGGCCTGGATCCGCTTCCAGCGCCGCCCGCCGGGCCCGCGCCTCCGCGAAGAACTGGGCCGCCGCCTCGGCGAGCGCCTTCTTCACCTCGCCGTAGCCGAAGCCGCCGCGGCGGTAGAGATCGGCCATCTTCAGGCGATCGGCCTCCGGGGCCATGAGCGCGTAGAGGGCGAAGAGATGGTCGTCGTCGGGGTTCTTCGGATCTTCCATGGGGCGGGAGTCGGTCGTGATCCGCATGATCTTTTTCTTCTGCGCCGCCGGATCCTCGAACACTTCCAGCGTGTTGTCGTAGCTCTTGCTCATCTTCTGGCCGTCGGTGCCCGGCACGCGGGCGCCACCCTCGACGAGCCTCGGCTTCGGCAGCGTGAACACCTCGCCGTAGAGGTGGTTGAAGGTGCCGGCAAGATCGCGGCAGACCTCGATGTGCTGCACCTGATCCTCGCCGACGGGCACCACCGTGGCGTCGTAGGCCAGGATGTCGGCGCTCATCAGCACGGGGTAGGTGAACAGGCCGGCATCGGCGGGCAGGCCGCGGGTTTTCTTGTCCTTGTAGGCGTGGCAGCGTTCGAGCAGGCCCATCGGCGTTACCGTCATGAGGAGCCAGGTGAGCTCCGTCACCTCCGGCACGTCCGACTGCACGAAGAGGGTGGCCCGGTCGGGGTCGAGGCCGAGCGCCACGAGGTCGACCGCGGCATCGTGCACGAGCGACCGCAGCCGATCCGGTTCGCGGATGGTGGTGAGCGCATGCAGGTCGGCGATGAAGTAGTAGGCCTCCCCCGCCGTCTGCAGGTCGATGTATTGCCGGATCGCGCCGAAGTAGTTGCCCCAGTGAAAGCGGCCCGTCGGTTGGATGCCCGACAGGACGCGGGTGGGGGCTGGGGGGCGGGAGACGGGCGCGTTGTCGCCTTCAGGTGGCATGATGCTGGCTTTCAGAGGAGGAGCCTGCCGCAGGCACGCAGGGGGCCCGTTGCGGCAGGGCGAGCGTTCCGATCAGGTCGGCCATGCTCGTCGCACCCAGTTCGGCGACCGCCGCGGGAAGGCCGTCGAGCAGTCTGGCCGAGACCACCGGTTCGGCGAAGTTGGCCGTGCCGATCTGCACGGCGGAGGCGCCGGTGACGAAAAATTCCATGCAGTCGTCGAGCGTCATGATGCCGCCGACGCCCACGATCGGGATGTCGACCGCCTGCCGAACCTGGTGAACGCACCGCAGCGCGATCGGCTTGATGGCCGGTCCGCTCAGGCCGCCGACCACGTTGCCGAGCATCGGCCGCCTGCGCCGCCAGTCGACGGCCATCCCCTGGCAGGTGTTGATGAGCGTGACGGCATCGGCGCCGCCATCCCGGGCGGCGCGGGCGATCTCCACGACGCTCGTGACGTTCGGCGTGAGTTTGGCGAGCACGGGCAGCCTGGTCGCCGCCCGCACACCCTCCACCACGCCGCGGCAGGCCACGGGGTCGGTGCCCATGTCGATGCCGTGGCTGACGTTGGGGCAGGAGATGTTGAGCTCCAAGGCGGCGATGCCAGGCACACCGTCCAATCGCGATGCCAGCGCGACGAACTCGGCCTGCGACCCGCCCGCGATGCTCACGATCACCGGAGCCCCGCACCGCACGAGGAACGGCAGTTGATGGGCCAGAAACGAGTCGACGCCGTCGTTGTCGAGACCGATCGAATTGAGCAGGCCGGAGGCGGTTTCGACCGTCCGCCAGGGGACGTTGCCCTGACGCGGCAGCGGCGTGATCGTTTTGGGAACGATGCCACCCAGCCGGGAAAGATCGAGGAAGCCCGTCATCTCGCGGGCATAGCCGAACGTGCCGGAGGCCACCATGATCGGGTTCGGCAGCCGGAGGCGTCCCAGGGTGACTGCCAGGTTTGCGACCACCGCCCGGGGGGACACCGTAGGCTCAGAAGCACTCATGTCGGAACACTGGGGCGGAGGGGTGAAACGGGCGTCTTGGGCAGGTCAGATCCCGGGGGGCGGTACCGGCAGGGCCAGAACCGCTGGGAACGCCCGAGTGTAGTGGGTTTTCCGGCAGCCCCAAGCCGTGTCCGTGTTTGCCGCAGCGGATGAAATCGAGGGGCGAATGAACCCCGGAAAATGTTCCGATTCTGTCAAGTCTGCCGGATATGACGCCGATAAACCCAGCGGAAGAATCCTGCACAGCCGGGCTGCCCGGCAAGGTGGATCGTTGACACTACTACTTGCCACTCATAGACTTGCGTCGAATCGCACCAGCCGTGCGGAGCGTCGAAGTCGTGACCAAGAAAGACATCGTCAGAACGATCGCCGAGCAGATCGAATTGCCGCAGCTCCGAACCAAGGAACTGGTGCAGAAGACGTTCGATGCTCTCATCGACGCCTTGGTGCGGGAGGAGCGGGTCGAGCTCAGGAACTTCGGGGTGTTCCAGATCAAGAAACGCGAAGCCAGGATGGCGCGGAACCCTCGCACGGGGGAGCGGGTGCCGGTCCAGGCCAAACGCGTGGTCACGTTCAAGCCGGGCAAGGAGATGGAGGCCCGCGTGCGGCAGCTCGATCAAGCCGAGTCCGAAGCGGCGGCCAAGCCGCCCGCCACCCCGCCGTCACAGCAGGAAGGCCAGTCAGGGCCGGTGTAGGGCGCAGGTTGGGAGGGCTGGCGCGTCTGGCTGCGGCCGGTTCTGAAAATCAACGTCGCGGCAAGGGATTGCCGTCAGCTACATCCCCGGTCGGTTCGCGGATCCTGCGGCGTGTTCCTCGGAGCACGGCACGATCGGCATCCGGAACCGGATCATCGATCGGATGAGGGAGGCGCAGGTCATGAAGGCCCACGACACGAACGGCGGCACGATCACGAGAACGGTATGGATGCTCGTCGTTGCCGTCGCGTTGGCAGCCAACACCGGCTGCCTCATCCCCATGTATTCGGGTGATCCGGCCCGCCGGGCCGAGCAACTCATCTACACGTCTGAGGATCTGCGGCAGATCACCGACGAGTGGGAGCGGATCTGGTTCCTCGACCAGCCGTCGCACATGTCGCTCTACCGCACGCACGGTGGCGTGTTGTGATCGCCCGCCGATCCCCGGCGAACCATCCACTCAAATCCGGATCTCAAATCCTGATCTTGGACGCCTGCTCGACGATGGTCTCGAGCGGCACGAGGTTGCCCTTGTTGCAGCCCGGGCAGGCTTCGGCCGCTTCCGCCCATGCTTCGGGCGAGCGGATGTTGGAATCCCAGAACGGCCAGGTCTTGCATTGCCGCGGCCGCTCTTCGTAGGCCGTGCATTTGCGGGTCTTCTCGTCGAGCAGCACGCAGTCTCCGCCCGGACGCTCCTTGAGCGACCGGCGGACGCCCACCCGCTTCACATGCTTCGCTTCGAAGTCGTCCGGGGTCATGCCGAGCCGGGAGGCCATGGCGTCGATCTCCTCCTGATTGACCCAGACGTAGCCCTCGGCGCCCGAGCAGCAGTCGCCGCACTGCGTGCACTGAAACCGCAAGCCACCCGAGTACCAGACCTCTTTTTTGATGCCAGCCATGATGTGCACCTGAGCGAGTGTCAGCTGATCTTCTGCACGGCTTCCACGAGCGCGTCGACGTCGGCACCGGTGTTGAACGGTCCAAAACTCGCCCGCACCGTGCCGCCTTCCTGCGTGCCCAGATGGGCATGGATGCAGGCGGCGCAGTGGAAGCCCGATCGTACCTGCAGGTCCGCCAGTTGCTCGAGCAACATGGCCACTTCGGCGGGATCATAGCCCTCCACGGTGAAACTCACAATCGGCGCGGCGGGCGGTCCGTCATGCGCCTGGTGCGACGGCACATGCGGCCCGACCACCCGCACGCCGGCGATCTCGCCCAGTCTCGCCGCGGCGGCGGCGGTGAGGTCGCGGCAGTGGCGACCGATCGCTTCGATCGACCTGGCTCCGAGCCACCCCGTCGCCGCCAGCAGGCCCGCGAGTGCGGGCAGGTCGGGCGTGCCCGCCTCCATGCGGTCGGTGAACCGGTCCGGCATGGCGAGGCTGTCGCTCGCCGAACCGGTGCCGCCCTGCACGAGCGGATCGAGATCGATGCCGGGCCGCACCCAGAGAATGCCCGCCCCGGCCGGCCCCAAGAGCCACTTGTGGGACGGAGCGACGACGAGGTCGGCACCGAAGCCGCCCGCCGGGCAGGGGATCTGGCCGAGCGACTGGGCGGCATCGAGGAGAAAGAGCCCGCCACGGTCGTGGGCGATGTCGGCGATCACGCCGGCATCCTGCAGGGCGCCGGTCACGTTGGAGGCATGCGAGCAGGTCACGAGCCGTGTCGCCGGCCGCCAGGCCCGGGCGATCGACTCGGGATCGACGCGGCCCGTGCTGTCGCAGGGCAGGATCGTGAGTTCGACCATGCCCCGGTCCGCGAGCCACGACAGGGGGCGGAGCGTGGCGTTGTGGTCGGCGGCCGTGGCCAGCACGTGGTCGCCCGCGCGGAGCAGCCCGTGGATCGCCATGTTGAGCCCGAGAGTCGCTCCCGCGGGCAAGGCGACGCGGTCGGGATCGACGCCGCCGAGCAGGCCGGCCACGGCGGTCCGGCACCGGGCGCGAATGGCGTCCGCCGCGACCGCTTCGCGGTAGGCGGCCCGGCCGGCGGCGGCGCCGATCGATCGGCCGGCGTCTTCCCACGCGGCGAAGACCTCCGGCGGCTTGGGCCACGAGGTGGCCGCGTTGTCGAGATACCGACGGATGACTCCTGGACCGGCCACGCTCAGCCTCCGATCTGATACATGGCGCGGGCCGGCCGTTCGAACGCCGGCGTGCCGATGCCGTGGGCGGCCCGCTTCGCCAGCACGCAGTCCTCGAGCAGGCGGGCGATCTCGTCATCCGAGCCGCCCGCGCGGAGCACGCGCCGGGCGTCCCACTCCGTCGTCGAGAAGAGGCAGTTGCGAAACTGTCCGTCGGCGGTGAGCCGCAGGCGGTCGCACCGGTCGCAGAAGGGCTGTGTCACCGGATCGATGAATCCGACGCCGACCTCCTGCGCGGGCGGGCTCGCAGCATCGGCCGCGGCAGGATCGGCGTATGCATAGTCGATCGCCGGCTGGCCCTCGTCGGTACGGGCCGCGGGCACGAGCGGCCCCAGGTGTCGCACGAGGATGTCGCGGACCGCGCGGCCCGAGAGCACCTGCCCGTCCGACCAGGTCGTCTCGCCATCGAGCGGCATGAATTCGATGAATCGCAGATGAAAGCCTTCCCGCCGGCAGAACCGGGCCAGCGGCACGATCTCACCTTCCGTGAGACCACGGATCGAAACGGCGTTGATCCGAATCGAACGGAAGCCGGCGGCCTTCGCGGCGGCGAGGCCGGCCAGCACACGGTCGAGCCCCTGCCGCCGCGCGATCTGCTCGAAGATGTCCTCGCGCAGGCTGTCGAGGCTGACGTTGAGACGATTCAATCCCGCCTGCCGGAGGCCGGCCGCCTGTTCCTCGAGCAGCAGGCCATTGGTCGTCAGCGACACCTCCTCGATGCCGGGCGTGGCCACGAGTTGCCGCACCAGTTCATCGACCCCGCGTCGCACGAGCGGCTCGCCCCCCGTGATCCGAATCGAGCGGATACCCCTGTTTGCCGCCACGCGGGCCACCCGCGCGATCTCCTCGTAGCTGAGCAGTTCCTCGCGCGGCTTGAAGACCACGTCGAGCGGCATGCAGTAGGTGCAGCGAAGATTGCAGCGGTCGGTCACGCTGATTCGCAGGTCGGTGTGGCGGCGGCCAAACCCGTCGACGAGCGGGCGTTCAGCCAGAGGGCGGGGGCTGTTCGGTCCGGCGCCGGCGCTCACGAGGCCCCCCGCTCGTTCGTGAACCGCGTGGCGGCGGTGGCGGTCTGCGGCGAGGCTTCCGGATGCACCCACGTGCGGCCACCGTCGGCCCCCTCCTCGCACTTCCAGATCGGCGCCTCGCTCTTGATCCGCTCCATCAGCCACTCCGCGGCGGCGAAGGCTTCGCGGCGGTGCGGCGCGCTCGTGGCGACGGCCACGCTCGTCTCGCCGACCGCCACCTCGCCGAGCCGGTGTCGGATGACGCAGGCGGTGAGCGAGAAGGTGGTCAACGCTTCGTCGCGCAGCCGGGAGAGGACCGCGATGGCGAGCGGTTCGTGGGCCTCGTAGGCAAGTCGCCGCGTCGTCACGCCGGCCGTCACGCCCCGTGTCGTGCCGGTGAACAGCACGTTCGCGCCGGCCGCGTCGTCGGCCACGGCCGCCAGCAGGCGGGCCGCGTCGATCGGCGCCCGCACGAGCAGCGCCGCATCGGCTGCCGCCGGAGTGTCGCTGCCCGTGGCGGCCATGTCAGCCTCCGCTCACCGGGGGAATGATCGCGACGTCGGCGCCGGCGGGCACCACGGCATGGTCGGCCACGTAGGCGTCGCCGATCGCCACGGCACTGCGGGCGAGGAGTGGCGCGACTGTCGGAAAATCGGCGGCCAGCCGGGTGCGGAGCGCGGCCGCGGTGCCGCCCTCCCATGCCACTTCCAGGGAGCGGAGGCCGGTCGCCGCGGCCATGCCCGCGAAGAGCCTGATGCGGAGCAAGCCAGCTGCGGGCGAGCCGGATGTCGGGGCGGTGTGGGCGTGCATGCGATCAGCTGGTGGTGAGGAGGCCGCTGGTGGCCGTGAGCAACGAGTCGAGCCCATCAGGACCGGGGCCGGCCAGCAGCCCGTACGATTTCGCCAGCAGCTTGATCGGGTGGACCGTGGGCTTCGAGGTGCCCTGCTCCATTTGTATCCGGCAGCCGCTGCACTCGGTAGCACCCGCCTCGATGCCGCTGTTCCGCATGGCGGAGACCAGCCCCATGCCCACCCGCAGGCTGGCGCGATAGTCGCGCCGGGAGAGGCCGAAGGTGCCGGCCATGCCGGAACACCCGCGGTCGGCGGCGTCGAGAGGCAGGCCGGGGATGAGCCGCAGCAGCTGCTCGGCGGGACTGGTATCGCGGCCGATCCGCGCGTGGCAGGGGGCGTGGTAGAGGATGCGGGCCGCGGTCGGCGTGGCCAGGGGTTTGAAGTCGAGCCGCAGGCGGCCTTCGCGGTGCAGTTCCCAGAGGAAGGTCGCCGCATCGGTGGTGGCCGCCACGACGCGATCCATCTCGTCGTCTTCGAGCAGGAGCGGGTAGTCGTGCACGATGCAGGTGACGGCGGACGGCTCGGTCGAGACGATCCGGTAGCCGAGTCGTACGGCCTCCGCCAGCACGCGAAGGTTCGTGCGGGCCAAGCGCCGCGCCGCGTCGACATCCCCCGCCGCCACCAGCGGCATGCCCGCGGAGACCTGCCGGGGATCGATGAACACGCCGATCCCGTTGTGTTCGAGCACCGCCACGAACGCCTTCACGAGCAGCGGATCATGGCGGCGAGCGAACGTGTCGAGAAAGTAGAGCACCCGCGTGCCGCTGCGGCGGGAGGGGCGAGTCAGGCCGCGGCGGGCCGCCCAGCGCATCACCTGCTGGCCGGTGAAGGGGGGGAGCTTGCGTCCCCGGGCCACGCCGCAGAGCTTTTCGAGCAGCCACCGTGCCTGCGGGGTGGCGATCGCCAGGTTGGCCAGCGGACCGACCGCCCCGCCGAACGCGCTCACCGTGTCGACCCGCGCGAGCAGCCACGAGGTGAAGTCGAGGCTATTGGCATCGACGGCCGCCGCCTTGAGTTCCGTCACGAGCGCCGGAATGTCGACCCCGGCAGAGCAGTCGGCGCGGCATTGGTGACAGTTGAAGCAGGTGTCGGCGATCGACCTCACCGCATCCTGTCCGAGGGCTTTCGGGTCGAGCCGCGCCGACAGCAGGGCGGCCATCAGGTTGGCCTTCGCGCGGGGCGACGCCTCCTCCGCCGGGTTCTCCCGATACATGGGGCACATTCGCGTCGTGGGCGACTGACTCCGGCAGGCGCCGCAGCCGTTGCAGGCATCGACCTCGTCGGCGAGCTGCTCCGCCGTCCAGGTCAGCACGGGCAACGACGCGGGCGGCGACTGTTCGGGCGGCGCCGACGCGACCAACGGCGGCCGCCAGTCCGCCGGGGAGGGACTCGGGCCGGTGACCATGCCGGGATTCAGGATGCCGAGCGGATCGAACACCCGCTTCACGGCCGCGAATACCTCCGCCAGGGCGGGAAAGTGCCTGGTGAAGAAGGGAGTACGCGACAGGCCGAGGCCCTGTTCACCGCCGATCGTGCCGCCGGCGGCGACCACTTCGGCGTAGATCGCGTCCGCCAATCGCTCGAGCCGCGCCCGCTCCGCCCGATCGCGCGGGTCGGCGTAGGGCCGCACGTGCAACTGCCCATGGGCGGCGTGGGCGAAGAGCATCGCCGTCGCGTCGCATTGCTTGAGCACCTCCTGCAGCCGGCGGAGGAACTCGGGCACCGCTTCCGGCGGCACCACCACATCCTCCACGAACGGCACGGGCCGCACGGTGCCGCGGACGCCATGGAGCGTGGGCACGACGCTCCGCGACAGCTCCCACAGAACGGCCTTGTCGGCGGCGTCTTCGGCGCGGCGGACGTCGATGCACGGCGACCGCGGCCCCTGCAGCCGCCGTACGGCCTCGTCGAACCGCGCCGCGGCGGACGTGTCGTCCGGGCCGGAAAACTCCACCAGCAGGCCCGCGTCTGCGACCGGCGGAATCAGCTGCTCGAACGCCGGCGTCTTGCTGCGCGCGAGGGCCAGGTGGCGTTTGTCGAACAGGTCGCAGGCGTCGGGGCCGAACGGTCGCAGCGCGAGCGCCGCCTCCGCCGCCCGATCGAGCGAGTCGAACAGCAGCAGTCCCACGGCTGTTGCAGTCTCCGCCGGAACCGTGCGGAGCGTGGCCTCGGTGACGATGCCCAGCGTGCCCTCGGCGCCGCAGAGCAGGCGCGGCAGATCGACGATCCCGTCGCGGTCCAGGATGCGGAGCAGGTCGTGAAGCTGGTAGCCGCCATGGGTGGCGCGTATGGCCGGCTGGCCGGCGGCAATCACGGCCCGCGACGACACGAGGATGCCGGCCACCTCCGACGCGAGGTGCGCAAGCCGCCGGTGCTCCGCCGTCACCGCCTCCGCCTGGCCAGACGGCCCCGCGTGGTCCGTCACGGCCGCTGAGAGCGGTGCCGTCGGCACGAGTTCCACGCTGCCGCCATCGGCGAGCACCACCCGTGCCGAGACGATGCGGCCGCTCATCGTGCCATACCGGAGGAAGCGGCTCCCGGAGGAGTTTCTGCCGATCATGCCGCCGATCGTGGTGGCCCAACTGTTCGACGGATCGATGCCCAGCGACTGCGTGCGCCGGGCGAGATGCTCCTCCAGCTGCGCCGCGACCACGCCGGGCTGCACCCGCACGTCGGCTGCGCCGGTCTGCACGATCCGGCGCAGGAACCGCCCGCAATCGATGACGATGCCGGGCCCAAGCGCGGCGCCCGCCAGGCCCGTGCCGGCACCGCGGGCGTGCACCGGGAGCTGGCGTTCGGCGGCCCAGCTCACCGTCGCCGCCACGTCTTCAGTCGTGCGGGGCCGGATCACCGCCAGGGGCCAGGCTTCGCTGAGACTGGCGTCGGTGGCGTAGAGGCTCAGGCTGGCGGCGTCGCAGAGCACCTCGCCCGCGACGATGCCGCGGAGATCCTCCTCCATCCTGCTCCGTTGCGGCCCGTGATCCATCGCTCACCTCAGGGGTGTGTCGGATCGGACGTGAGCCGCTTGGTGCGGGCGGCGAGTTGACGGTGCTTCTCGTGGGTTTCGAGGTCGAAGCCGCCGAACTGGCGGCCGTTCGGCTGGGGGCCGTCGAGTTGGGTGGCGACGCCGTCGCCGCTGTAGCGGGCCCCGCAGCGGTAGCAGGTGAGGCAGTTGGGCATGAACAGAAAGAGCACGACGTCGAGGAGGGCCGTGCCGAAGAGGATGCCGAACGTGATCACGAGTTCGCGGTTGGCCCAGGCCACGCAACTGGCCGCCAAGCCCGCGACCACGATCGCCAGCCCCAGCCGCTGCGGGAAATCCTTGCGGACGAAGAGTTCGAGGCTCGGGCAGGCCAGGCACCGCAGCAGGCGGGGCGGCTGCGGATGATCACCGCCGCCACGGCTGATCGCATCGGCGGGGACGCTCATCACGGCCCCGCAGGCCGAGCACTCGAGTGTGTCGCGGCTCTCGATGCCGTCGATCGACGTGGTCGCGTGGCACGCGGGGCAGGCGTAGGTGATGCGCATCGAGTGGGTTCTTCGGGGGCGGCGGCCTCACGCCGCCACGGACAGGAGTTGGGCGGTGAGTTCGCCGAGGATGGCGGCGAGGCAGGCAACGTAGAGGATACCCGTGGCACTCTGGGTATTGGGAATGTCGAGGGTTTTCCGGCTCAACCAGAGCAGCACGGGCAGCCCGGCCAGTCCGGCCAGCCAGCGCAGCGAGGCGAGCGCCGTGGTGGTCGCCCCGCCGGCCCCGACTGCCACCGTCCCCGCCGGCAGCGCCGCCGCCACCGCCACCACCAGTTGCACGCCCCACGCGACGAACGCCACGTCGATCATGCGACGCAGCACGTCGACCCGCATACCGGGAGCGTTCAGATACCAGTGCCCAAGCAGCATGGCATGGACGGTGAGCCCCGTGACGAGCCCCGAGAGCAGGGCGCCGCCCACGTGCCACCAACTGCTCGCGGTGATTCCGCCG
>JBILWX010000139.1:0-8317 GCA_044369655.1 Pirellulales bacterium | reverse complement strand
CGGCATCACCGGCCTGACGGTCGAGGAGGCCCATTGCATCTGGCGGATGTCGAGACAGCCTGTTTCGCTCGATCAGCCACTCGGCGACAGCGAGGACGGTGTCGTCGGCGAGTTCGTCAGCGACCACCGGGAGGAGGATCCCCTGCAGGAGGTCAACCAGCAGTCCCTGAAGTCGGTCATCGGCCGGGCGCTTGAGGGGCTTTCCTATCGGGAACGCGAGATCATCCGCCTCCGCTTCGGGCTCGCCGACGGCTACAGCTACACGCTCGAAGAAGTCGGCACGCTCTTCGACGTGACCCGGGAGCGGGTCCGTCAGATCGAGGCCAAGGCGGTCGAAAAACTCCGCGAGCCGGGCCTGCACGCCCAACTCTCGGGCTTCGTCGATGAGCGGGCATTCGCGCGGCTCTGCGCAGCCTCACCCGCGCGCCGCCATGCGGTGGCCGATTTGGAGGCAGCGATACCGTAAGCGTGTCGGAAGCGTGTCGGCCGTCAGGCAGACTTCGCCTCGTCGAGGGCCTGCTGCAGCTTGGCCTTCGGCTGCACGCCCATGAACTGCTGGACGAGCCGGCCCCCGTTGAAGATCATGATCGTGGGGATGCTCGCCACGTTGTAGGTCATCGCCAACTGGCTGTTTTCGTCGACGTTCACCTTTCCGACGCGAAAGGAGCCGGCGTTCTCGGCCGAGAGCTCTTCGATCGTCGGTCCGATCATCCGGCACGGTCCACACCACGGGGCCCAGAAGTCGACGAGCACCGGCACCGGGGAGTCGAGCACTTCACGCTGAAAATTGGCATCGGTGAATTCAATCGCAGTTCCCATCGTCTCCAGCTCCTTCGTTTCCAGCGGGGTGTCGGGTATGAATCGTGCACGGAAACCGTGACGAGCTCGGAAGTATAGCAGGCCCTCATGCACCACCACCACGCGATTCATTTGGGGGCCGCCTGGGAGCCTCCTCCGTCGGCAGGCGATGCCGCGACGGCCGGCGGCCGCACCGAGTGGAAGCGGAGGTTTGGCCGGCCTACGGGGCTGTGGCCGGGCGATCGCGTGTTGCTGGTCGTCACGCACGCCGGCGTCGCAGCCGACCTGGTGCTCAATACGGTGCCGCTTTCCCCGCTCTCCGCCGATGCGAACCGCTGGGAGGTGGACGTCACCGCCCTGATCGGGGAACGCAATGAGCTCCTGATTGTGGCGGCCGTCGCCCTGCCGCCTGACGCCGGCTGCGACGCGCACGGTCGCAGCCCCCTGCCCTCCGCGTATGGCAGGGTCGCGCTCGAGATCGTCTCTGCGGCCCGCCCCGCTTGACACCATCGGCCAGCGGCCGCTACGAACACCCGCGACGATGTGGTCCGTGTGGTGGCGGCATCGAGCCTGGAGCTCGATGCGGCAACCTTTCCGAGAGGCAACGAGGTACTGGAATGTCGGTCATCCGTGTCGGAAGCAACGGCAGCTATGCCGAGGGGTGGGATCAGGTATTCGGCAAGACGAAGGCCGGCAAGCCGAAGGCCGCCGCCAAGAAGACGGTCGCTAAGAAGACGGCCGCCAAAAAGACGGCCGCCAAGGTGACCAAGCCTGCTGCCAAGAAGCCCGCTGCCCAGGCCAAGGCCGGCAAGAAGGCCGGGAAGAAGCGGTAGCTTCCCCACGCAGTCGGCGGCCCGACGGTGGGGGCGGGTGGTTTACTTGCCCAACTCGCGGGCGCGGGCGGCGGCCGTCACCACGGCGTCGATCAAGGCACCGCGGACGCCCCGCTGTTCGAGAACGGCCAGGCCCGCGATCGTCGTGCCGCCGGGACTCGAAACGCGGTCCTTGATCTGCGCGGGATGTTCTCCTGTCTCGTCGAGCAGGGCCGCCGTTCCGGAGAGCGTCTCGGTCGCGAGCGCGAGGGCGAGGCTGCGCGGCAGCCCCGCCTTCACTCCCCCGTCGGCCAGCGCCTCGACGAGCAAGGCGACGAATCCAGGACCGGAGCCCGACAGGCCGGTGACGGCATCCATGAGCGACTCGTCCGCCTCGTGCACGCGGCCGACCGCCGCCAGCAGTTCGAGCACGCGGGCCAGATCCTCGGCGGGCACGTCAGGGCTATGGCAGACCACCGACACGCCCTTGCCGACCAGGCATGGTGTGTTGGGCATCACGCGAACGACGGCACGCGTGCCGGTGAGGCTGGCGAGATTGGCGAGGGTGAGCCCCGCCACGATGGAGACGACCACGGCATCGGTCGCGAGGGCCGCTGAAAACTCGCGGCAGGCACCGGCCGCCTGCTGCGGCTTGACCGCGAGAAACACGATCCGCGCCGCGGCCGCAGCCTCGCCGCCACTGGCGGCGAAGCGGACGCCCGGCACCCGCGCCGCGAGTCGTTCCTGCGCGGCGGGAACGGGGTCGTAAACGACGATGTCGGAGGGTTCGAGCAGCCCCGCGCGGCAGAAGCCCTCCGCGAGGGCCAGCGCCATCTGGCCGCCCCCGACCATGGCGATCGTGCGCGAACCCACGGTTGTCGAGGCATGGCTCATGGCTGTGATGTCCCTTCTTCGTTGGATCCAACAGGTCCGAGGGCTGCGTCGATCGCGGCGGCATCGATGCGGCTGACCCACAGTTGGCTGGTCGCGGCCCGGCCGCCGCTCGCGCCGCCGCGACTGGCGGTCCACATCAGCAAGGTGCCGTCGGGCGAAAACGCGGGCAGCACGTCGGCTCCCTCGTGATCGGTGATCCGCAGCGGCGGGCTGGTGCGGAATGTCTGGGGTCCCTCCGCGGTTGCCGCAGGGGCGGCGTACCGGGCGATCCAGAGATCATAATTGGGCCGCGCCGTGGGAGTGGAATGATCGGCGCCGGTCCAGATCAGCCACGGCTGCGTGGGATGCCAATAGGGCGCCCAGTGGACCCCCTGTCCGCTCGTGATCGCCACATCATCTGTGCCATCCGCCTTCATGACGTGGATCTGGAGCAGGTCCTTCTCGAGGCGGTCGGTCCGGTAGGCGATGAAGCGGCCGTCGGGGGAGAAGAACGGTCCGCCGTCATATCCGGGCTGATTCGTCAGCTGGCGGACGTTGCCGCCATCGGCGTCCATCACGTAGATGTCGGGGTCGCCGTCGCGATCGCTGACGAACAGGATCTGCGTGCCGTCTGGTGAAAACGAGCACTCGGCGTCGTAGCCCGGCTCATGCGTCAGTTGCACGAGGCCGTTCCCAACGCCGGCAGCCGGCTCGCGGTCGGCCACGAAGATGTCGGAGTGCGGATCGAAGTCCCATTGGTACCGCCGTCGGCGGCCGGTTTTTCGGTCCTCCTCGGCCTGGGCCCGCGCAGCCGATTCCGTGGCGTCGAGCCGTGGATCGAGATGGCTCGATGCAAACAGCAGCCGCCGGCCGTCGGGGGAGAACCAACTGCAGGTCGTTCGGCCGCGGCCCGTGCTCAGTCGCACAGGCGTCGCAGGCCGCGGCTCGGCGGCGTCGAAGGGCTGTACGAAGATCTGATAAAACGGATAGTCGGCGGGCACGGCCTGGTAGCAGATCCACCGGGAGTCGGGCGAGAAATACCCCTCGCCCGCCTTCGGCATGCCCATGGTGACTTGCGACGGCCGCGTGAGAAACTGCCGCTCGAGCGGCGAGCGGGTGTCGGCCACCTCGTTGGCGGCCGCCGCCAGCGGCACCGGCTCGGCGGCCAATCCGGGCAGCGGCACCAGGCAGGCCAGGCCGCAGGCCACGGCCACCGACGAGATACGGCTACCACCACGCTGCGAAAAAAGTGGATTGAAGGTTTTGCTCATGCCGCCCAGTATATGCACCGTGAGACAGGTGTCTGGCCGGCGGAAGAATTCGCGGCGAACCAAGCGACCAAACCAGGAAGAGAAGCTGACGTCATGAAGATCTACACGAAGACCGGCGACGCCGGCGAGACCGGGCTGTTTGGCGGGCCGCGGGTGTCGAAGGACCACGCCCGTATCGAGGCCTTCGGGACGGTGGACGAACTGAACAGCCATCTCGGCATGGTCCGGACGCTGCCGGCCGCGGGTGAATTCGACGCCCTGCTGCGGCGGATTCAGTGCGAGCTGTTCGATCTCGGAGCCCAGTTGGCGACGCCGGGAGCCGTCGAAGAACGGATTACGACGGGGCACGTCGAGTTTCTGGAGAAGGCGATCGATCGGCACGAGGCGTTGATCGAGCCGCTGAAGTGCTTCATCCTGCCGACTGGAACACCGCTGGCTGCGGCCCTCCATGTCGCCCGCACCGTCTGCCGTCGGGCCGAGCGTCGCGTGGTCACGCTGGCCAGTCGATTGGAGACCACGATTCCGGCCAACGCCATCGAGTATCTGAACCGTCTGGGCGATCTGCTCTTCGTGCTGGCCCGCGTGGCCAACCGGCGGGACGACGTTGCCGATGATCCGTGGCATCCGGCGCCATGACCGACGTTCCTGCCTCGACAGCCGTGACGAACTTCCACCCTGCCGTCACGCGGGCGGCTGCGGAACTGGTCTCGCTGCGGCAGCGGATCGCCGCGCAGCATGCTGCCGGCAGCCCGGGGATTCAGACCTGCGGGCTGGCCTCCGACCTCTGCGATGCCATCGTCGTCGGACTGTGGGAGGCCCTCCTGGGCGACGCGCCGCCGGCGGCTGCCGCCCTGCTTCGTCGGCATGCGGCGCTGGTGGCGCACGGCGGCTACGGCCGGCGTGAGATGGCGCCGTTTTCCGACATCGATCTCATGCTGCTCTACGACCGTCAGGCGGCCGAGCCGGTCGCCGCCGCCGCCAAGCGGCTGTTGCAGGATCTCTTCGATGCCGGCGCGGACGTGGGCCAGAGCGTTCGGACCGTGGACGATGCCTGTCGACTCGCGGCCGCCGATGCGACGGTTCTCAGTTCGCTGCTGGAGTGCCGGCCGCTGGCGGGAAACCCCGATCTGGTCGCTCGGCTCGAAACGCGGCTCCGGGGGCTCCTCCAGCGGAGCCAACTGCGGCAAGCCCGGGCCCTCGTCGATGCCCGGCGCGAGGAGGCCGTCAAATATGGGGAAACCGTCGCGCTCCTGGAGCCGAACGTGAAGCGTTCGCCCGGCGGCCTGCGCGACATCCAGCTGGTGCGGTGGCTGGGCCGGATCCTCCACGACGAGTCGGCGTTTGACACCCTGGCGCTGGCCGGCGGCCTGTCGAAGGCCGATGCCGATACGCTCCGCGACGCGGCGGAATTTCTGACGCGGCTGCGCAACGACCTGCACTTCGCGGCCGGCAAGGCGGCGGACGATCTCACGCGCGATCAGCAGGTGCGCATCGCCGAGGCCCGCGGCATCGAGTCGCGGGACGGGATGCTGGGCGTGGAGCGGTTCATGCGCGACTACTTCCGCCACACGCGGGGCGTCGCGCAGGTGGTCGACACGTTGGTCGCCGGTCTGCGCCGTCCGCACCCGGCGCGGGCCCTCGTTTCCGGCGTCCTCGGCAATCGGGTCGACGGACTGTTCCGGGTCGGGCCGCACGATGTGGCGGCCGTCGCCGGCTGCCTGCCGCAGGTGGCGGGAAGCCTCGACTCGATCGTGCGGCTTGTGGAACTGGCGATGCTCTACGACCTGCCGATCGATCATGCCACATGGGCCGCCGTGCGTGCCCAGACGGCGGGGCTGCCCGCCACGGACGATGCCAGGCGGCGGTTTCTCGGCCTCTTCGCCCGACCGCGGCGGCTGGGATATGCGTTGCGACGGTTGCACGAGGTGGGAGCGCTCGAGATCATCATTCCCGAGTTCGCCCATGCACGGCATCTGCTGCAATTCAACAACTACCACAAATACACCGTCGACGAGCACTGCATCGTGGCCGTCGAGCGGGCCGCCGAACTGCAGGATGAAGCCGGCTGGCTCGGTGACGTGTGGCGGCAGATCAACCGCAAGCGGCCCGTGCTCATGGCGCTGTTGATCCACGACCTCGGCAAGGGCTTCGTCGAGGATCACAGCGAGTTGGGCGCGAGGATGGCCCGCGACGTGGCGGCCCGCTTCGGCCTGCCGACCGACGAGGCCGAGATCGTGGAGTTTCTCGTGCACAAGCATCTCGCGATGGCACACCAGGCGTTTCGACGCAACACCGCCGACGACAGCCTCGTCGTGCGGTTCGCCCGCGACGTGGGTTCGCCGGAGGTGCTGCGGATGCTCGCGGTGCTCACCGCGGCCGACGTCAGCGCCGTCGGGCCGGGCGTCTGGACGCGGTGGAAGGCCGATCTGCTGGGCGACCTCTATTTCCGCACGCTCGGCACCCTCGACGGCGAGAGCCCCTCGGTGGCGGCCGAACGCCATCGTCATGCGCTCGATGAACTGCTCGCAGCCCGCGACCCAGACGACCCGATCGCCCGGCTCGCCCGGCAGTTGCCGCTCTCCTATCTTCACGACACGGAGCCGGTCCGGATGATCGAGGAGTTGGGAAAGCTCTCGCGTCTCGAGCCGCACGGGATGTTCGTCGGCACGCGCTGGCAGCCGGCGACCGGCACCATCGCCGTCACCGTCGCCTTGCGGGAGTCGGTCGCCAGCGGCATCTTCCACCGGCTCACCGGCGCCCTCACCAGCCAGCGGTTGGAGATTCTCGCCGCCGACATCCACACGCTCGACGAGGGGCTCGTGCTCGACCACTTCGTCGTGCACGATCCCGATTACGCGGGCGAGCCGCCGGCGGAGCGGCTCGTGGAGATAGCGGCCGCCATTCGTGCGGCGCTCAAGGCCGACCAGTCGCCCTCCTTCACCCGCCGCTGGAATCCGTTCGCGCCGCAGCCGAATCCGACGACGGTCATGCCGGCCCGCGTGCGGTTCGACAACGAGAGTTCCGCACACGCCACGATCCTGGAGGTGTTCGCCCACGACTCGGTCGGACTGCTCTACGCGATCGCGAGAACGATCTTCGAGGAGGGGCTTTCCGTGCGGTCGGCAAAGATCGGCACCTATCTCGATCAGGTGGTGGACGCCTTCCACGTCACCGACGAGTCGGGCCGCAAGGTGGTCGACCCCGAGCGACTTGCCAGGATCCGCCGCGCCCTCGAACGCGTGGCCGCACCGGTCACGGGGCCGGTGTGATCGATCGCGTGCATGGGACCCGTGCGTGATCTTCCTCTTCGTGCGGAGTCACTCAGCGGGCACGCAGCGCGAGCATCCGCCGCTGCCATCCCGTTTCGAACTCCGTGGCCGACATGCCCACCAGTTGTTCGAACTCGGCCACCCGTCCGCCGGAGTCTGAGCCGCCTGCGGCGGGCCGGCACAGCGCCGCCAACGACTGCGGCGTCAGCACCGGCTCGAGGATCGCCAGGTGGAACGCCAGCCCCCAGGCCAGAAGGTAGCTCTGCCGACTCGCCGTCCGCCCGCCGGCGTGCCCCACGAGAAACTCCGCCTGCCCGGCCTGGAGCAGCGTCACCAGCCGCGGGGCCGTGCCGCTCGCCAGCAATTCCTGCAGCGCGTTGAGGCGGAGCGGATCGGGGGCATCGAGCCGCAGTTCTCCCGCTTCCAGCGGCGCGGTCTCGAAGACCTGCGCCAGCCCCTCGTCGAGCCAGAGCGGCAGCGCGGGCCGCCCGCCGCCCGAGAGCTGCCGATCGGCGTAGGCATGCCAGGCCTCGTGGGTGAGCCGGGCCGTGAAGATGCGGCGGGCATCCGCCACCCGCGACGCGTTGTCGCGGCGGGCGGCGGCGAGCTGTGCGAGCAGCGCCTCGCGTTCCCGGTGCCAGCGATGGCGGGCCAGCTGCACCACCTCGGCACGTTTGCCGGCGGGCATGCCCTGCGCCTCCAGGTCGCCCGCGAGCTGTCGCACGTTGTGTTCGAACGAGCGGTCTCGGTCGGCGATTTCCCGTTCCGCGAGCGCGAGGCTGTCCGCCGCGGTTCGCTCCTGCTCGATGATCGCCGGCATGTCGCTGCCGGCCACGAGCAGTCCGCGGGCGGGCACGTAAAATGCAGGATGTTCGGCCTCGACGCCGAGTCTCTCCTGGAGGCCACGGTATTCAGCGGCCGTGCCGCAGAGCGTGACCGCGAGCCGGGGCGGTCCTTCCGCCGGTGCCGGCGGCGGCACGAGCGCTTCCAAGGCCGCGAAGACCTGTTCGAGGCGGACCACGGCCTGCCGGGTGAGGGTTGGATCGGCCGTGCTGTCGAGGCTGAACCAGCGGCCCGCATACCGCCACGGGTCGTGTTCGTCGTCACGAATGAGCTTGACCGCCGTCTCGGCGGCATGCTGGCTGCCACGCCGGGTGCGAAACGCCTCCACCCGTTTCGCGAGCAGGGCATGATCCGCCGCCGGCAGCCGTTCGATCGCCGCAATCCGCGCCTGGTTGATCGGAGCCCACGTGATCAGCTCCATGGACCTGCCCGGTGGCTGGACGACCTGCAC